>CAIXGW010000123.1 GCA_903919145.1 uncultured Myxococcales bacterium | reverse complement strand
GCTGGGCCCGCGGGTGACCTTGGAGCTAGAGGACGACCTGCTGGCCAAAGTGCGGCCGCTGACCTCGGCCGACGAATTGCGCTTGCTGCGCACAGGTCTGCCTTCCAAGCGGCTGCCCAGCACCGAGCAGTTTTTCAGCCACACTGTCGCTGCCGAACTGGTGCAAGAGGCCCTTGCCCGCAAGCCTTGTCTTTCGGACCAGAGCCCGCTCGAGCGAGCTGCGAAGGCTGCGCGGCTGGCTGCCGATGCAGTGGCCAAGCTGGCGGGCTGTGAGCTCGGCACGCTGGCCGGTGAAGACGCCATGGCCAAGACCCTGCCCAAGCTGGAGCCAGCCATTTTGGGCCAGCTAGACCAATGGGCCGCTGCAGTTGGCCAGCTGCGCAACCTGCTGAACGGCAACCCAGCCAGCGGATCGCGCCTAGAGGTGATCGACACCCAGTTTCGCGACTACCGCAGCTTCCTAGACCGCTTGGCCAAAGGCGACGCCAGCAAAACACCGCTGGTGTTCGACACCAACGTTTTTCTGCACCATCCCAAAGTGCTCGCCGACCTGCGCTCCAACCAAGTCGCGGTGGTGCCGCAGCAAGTGGTGGCCGAGCTCGATCGCAAGAAGCGCGACCCTCAGCTGGTCGAAGCGGCGACCCAAGCTAATGCCGACATCCACCGCCGCCGAGAGCAGATCCAGTTTGAGGAAGGGGATCTGCAGCTGCTGCCCGCCGCGTACCGGTCCACCGCCGACGACCAGATTCTGTCTGTGGCGATGCGCTTGAAATGGCGCAAGGCGGTGCTCGTGACCAGTGACAAGAACCTGCAGAGCAAGGCCAAGAGTTTGGGGCTAGAGGCCCGAACCCCGGCGGAACTGTGGCCCGCGCAGAAGTCCCAACCCGCCCAAGGAGCGAAAGCCAAATGAGTCACTCCGCCAGCTACGAATACCAGATCGAGGCCAAACGGCGCCGCGAGATCCATCTGCAGCGCGTGGCCGAGACCACTCGCGCCTATCTGCACGGCTATCGCCAAGCACTGGACCAGTTGGAGCGCCAGGGGCTGCGCCAGTTTGTGGCGGTGGAGGCGCAGGCGCTGACCCAAGCGGTCCTGGACGCGGAGGGGCTGCTGGCGACCGACCCTGAGCGGGCGCGCGACAGGAGTCAGCAAATGGCTTGGCAGATCGCCGGCTTGTCTGGGGCCGCCCAAGCTGCCCGGCTGCAAGCAGAGGCACTGGAGCGCCAAAACGCCCGGCTGCGCGCCGAGGAGGCCGCACGCCAGCGCGAGGCCAGCCACGGGACCTGGGAGGAGGCGGTGGGCAATTGGCCGGATCCCCTGGCGCGCGAGCTGGCCTACCCGGACCTCGTCGAGTTGCGGCGGCGGTTCTTTAGCGGCGCTCAGGCCTTGGCTCCGGCTGCTGAAGTTCGTGAGGCGGTCGACGCCGTTCGGGCATCGGCGCAGGCCAAGGCCCAGGCCCACCGCACGCAACAGGCCCAGGCGGCCAGGGCAGAGACCGAGCGCGCTGCTGCAGACCAAGCCCTGCGGGTGCTTCGCGAGTCAGCTGGCGGCTCGAGCGCGGCGCAAGAGGTCCTGCAGCAGGCTGTGCGGCAGGCAGAATCCTTGACGGGCGAGCCGCTGCTGCAGGCGTTGGCCCAAGCGCAGGGCGCCGTGGACGCGGCCGCCGTGGAAGAGAGCTGCCGCCGCGAGGCCGTGCGCGCCGTCGTCCTTTCGCTCCGCGCCAGCGGCTTTGTGGTCGATGCTCCCTACCTCCAAGACGGTGCAGGCGGCGGTGAAGTCGTGGTGCGCGCCAGCAAGCCGGCGGGCCAGCGGGCGGAATTCCGCGTGACGGCCCTTGGCGACTTGAGCTGGCACTTTGACCGCTACAGCGGCGCGGCCTGCAAGCGCGACATCGCCAAGGTACTGCCGCAATTGCAGGACATCTACGGCATCCAGCTCTCCAGCGAGCGCGTGCACTGGCAAAATCCCGACGACCAGAGCGCATCGGCGCTCCCTCAACCCGCTGACCACCAGGAGAAGAACCATGGATGACACCAAGCCAGAGTGGCAGGCTACCTTCGAGCGCGAGGTGGGGATCCGCCGCGGGATTGTCCTGCATGGCAACGTCGCGGACCTTGCGCCCGATGCCCAAGGGCGCTGGGTCACCGTACCGACCTTGCTGGCGGCGATGCTGAAGCAGCGCGGCTACGAGCATGTGGTGGTCTGGGATCGGGCCGAAGGGCCAATTGGCGTGGATGCTGCGACCTGGGAGCGGCTGCGCGAGCACTCTGTGGCCCCTGCCGCCCGCCCGGCCCAGGCTCAGGCCTATGACATGGGTGACGAATTGGCCCAGCCAGGGCCGGTTCGGCCGCAGGTCGCGGACCCGATTGAGTTCTTTGCGGTAGCGGCCAGTCACCTGCGCAGAGAGACGCCACGGCGGGTTGCCTTTGTGCTTGACTGGTCCAATTACCTGTTTGGGCAGGCCAATTCGCTGTCTGAGGCGGAGCGCACTTGGCTGCTGCTACTGGCCAAAGCCACACGCGATGCCCCGGTGAGCCTCGACTTGGACGACCTGGGCAGGCCGGGCAACGCCGTAGTGGTGCTGACACCGCGCCTGGGTGCGCTGCCGCCGGCGCTGTACCAGCACAATCCCGCTGTCCACGAAATTGTCCTGCCGCTGCCCAACCGTGCCGACCGCCAGCGGGCTCTGGCTCGCGTCTGCACTTCGCTGCGCCTGGACCAGCCCCTGCAGCCTGGCACGCGCCAGTTTACCGACCTGGTGGATGCCTTGGACGGGCTGACGCTGCGCGACATTTACCAGCTGGTGCGCCTCTCTCGCCAACAGCCGGTGGCGCTGAGCGCCGACGTGCTACTCAACCTCTACCGCTACGGCGTCAAAGTCAGCCCGTGGGAGGGCCTGGACCGGGTCAAAGTCGCGGCGTTGAGCGAGCGACTGGGGCAGCGCGTCAAAGGTCAGGACCATGCCATTGCCGCGGTGAGGCGTCTGATCGTCAGGGCTTACACGGGGCTGTCGGGCCTGCAGCACTCGCGCAAGCAGCGCACGCCCAAAGGAGCGCTGTTCTTTGTGGGGCCCACGGGTGTGGGCAAGACCGAGCTGGCCAAGGCGCTGGCGCAGTTTCTGTTTGGCGATGAGGATGCCTGCCTGCGTTTTGACATGTCGGAGTTCAACCACGAGCACGCCGACCAGCGCCTGGTGGGGGCTCCGCCGGGCTATGTGGGCTACGAAGAGGGCGGTCAGCTGACCAATGCCATCAAGAAGCGGCCCTTCTCGGTGGTGCTGTTTGACGAGATTGAGAAAGCCCATCCGCGGATTCTAGACAAGTTCTTGCAGATCCTAGAGGACGGTCGGCTGACAGACGGCAAGGGCGATACAGTGTCCTTTGCCGATACCGTCATCATTTTTACTTCCAATATCGGTGCTTCCGAGATCCAGCCTCACGGCAGCGAGGTGGCGGTGCGCCAGAGCTTTGTCACCGCTGTGCGCCAGCACTTTGTCAGCGAACTCAAGCGACCCGAGCTGCTCGGGCGTCTGGGCGACAACATTGTGCCGTTCAACTTCGTGACCGACGACGCTTTTTTGCTGTCGATCGCCCGGGTCAAGCTGCAGCCCCTGCGTGAGCTGCTGGCTGAGAAGTACGCCCTGGCGGATCTGGTATTCGCCGACGAGCAGCGGGCGCTGACGGCCATCGTCGCGACCGTGGACCGCAGCAAGGGCGGGCGCGGCGTGCTCAATGCTCTGGTGACTTACCTTTTTGATCCACTTGCAGAATTCCTGTTCGCCGACGCTGGGGATCAGGCCGAGGTCGCTGGACGGAGCCTCAAAGTGATTCAAGTTGGCAGCTCGGCCCGCTTCGAATTCACGCTGGAGTAAGATGAGTTGGCTCAACATCGCCGCCTTTGTGGCGTGTACGGCGTCCGAAGGTCCAGGTCGGCGCGCAGCGCTGTGGGTCCAGGGGTGCGACAAGCGCTGCCCCGGCTGCTGCAATGCTGGCTATCTGGCTATTCAAGAACGTGAAATCGTTACGGCTCAGCAGATGTTGGCCAGGATGGCCGATGCCAAAGCACGCTTTGGAATCGAAGGGGTTACGCTTCTTGGCGGCGAGCCCATGCTTCAGGCGCGCGGCTTGGCTGAGGTGGCTGCGGGCTGCCGGCGTCTCGGGCTGTCGGTCATGGTTTTCACCGGCTACACGCGGCAGGAGCTTGAGGAGCTGCAGCCCCGCGGTTGCACGGAGTTGCTTGCCCAGACGGACGTCCTGGTCGATGGCCCCTACCTGGCGGACCAGCCAGAGACCGAGCGCAACTGGGTCGGATCGCGCAATCAGCGCTTCCACTATTTGACCGATCGCTACGACGTGGCGATCGAGACGCAGCTCGCCGGGTCGCCGAGTTTTGAGGTGCGCTTGGGGCTTGCAGGCAAGGCGCTGATCAACGGCTGGCCGCTTGGGCGGTGAGGGTGTTGTGGGCGTAGGCTCCCCCGTTGACAGAACCCGCCCCGCTGCGCACGCTTGGCCCATCCCCACCGGATGCAGCGAGCGCAGCCGACCGCGATGGCCCAGACCCCTACCGGAACCAGCGATCCGAAGCGCATCCAGCATTTCTGTCGCATTTTGGAGCATTGCGTTAGCGAGTGCGCTGATACGCGTTGCGGCCCGCATGACGTGTTCTTGTGGAACGCCCGGCGCTTGTCGGAGGCGATTCTTTATGCTTTGGCGGAGGGGACGGAGCTCTTCAGGAACACGAAGAACCCAGCTCCTGACCTCAAGGATCTGCCCAAGAAGCTCGTCGAGGCGGGACAGCTGCCCACGCACATGCAGGGCTTTTTCGACACTCTGCGTGTTTGCGGAAATGTCGGTGCCCACACCCAAGGGCCTGAGGTGCTGGCCGATGACGAGACCATCGACTCCTGCAAGACGGCTATCGTGCACGTCGTCGAGTGGTTTTATCGCAGGTCCAAGCTCGCCCGCACGATGCCTGAGAAACTGGCTACCGACCTAGTCGAGTTAGAGTCTGATCAGCCAAAGGACACGCGCCAGGAGCGTCACGAGCGGGACCTGCGGCAGCTTCAGACCAGCTTGTCGCAAGCCAACGGCAAGGTAGCGTATCTGCAGAATCGACTCGCCGAGGTCACTTCAGCCCTGACTACCGGGCCCAACGAGACGCCGACTGTCACCGAAGTCGTGGCCATGGCCCGCTCCGGCCAAAGCCTGCCGCGCAAGGCGCTGCTGGTGGCGGCAGGCGGCGCCCTTGGCGCCGCAATCGCCTGGGCGGCGCTGCATTCGCAGCCAGCGGCTGCGCCAGCGCCAGCCGCGTTGGCGGCGGTGGCTACGCCCACCTGTCCGCCCGCACCAGCTTGCGCTGCGGCGCCGGCTTGCCCGGCGTGCGAAGCCGCCGCTCCGGCGACGCCGGAGGCGCCACCAGCGGCAGCGGCCGGCTCCGCGCCTGCGGCCGCCGAGCCTGCCGTCGCAGCATCCCCCACTCCAGCAGAACCTGAGAGCTCGGCTGCAGTTGCGGAGGTCCCGCCGTGCCCCGACGGTGCGCTCCTCGTCGAAGCAGGCGAACTGAAGTTCGCCATCGGCCCCTCGCCGCGACCGGAGTGGTCCCAGCCGCGCCCCCGCCCGCCGCGCGCCAAAGTGGCTGCCTTCTGCATCGCTAGCGATGCCGTGAGCGGCCAGGCCTACGCTGGGGCTGCCCATTCGCCGGACTGTGAGCCGAGCAAGGGCAACGCAGCGCTGCGCGGCGCTGGCCATCTGCCGGTGAACCAAACCAGCCGCGCCTGCGCCAGGGCCTATTGCGAATCCCAAGGCGGCGGCTTGCCGACGATTGCGCAATGGGAGATGGCGGTTCGCAGCTCCAAGCGGCCGCGCATGTCGGACGGCACCTGGGAATTCGCTGCCGATAGCTTCCCGTTCGAGGTGTTTGGCGACCTCCCCATGCCCAAGGGGATCGCCGTATACGGATACCACAAGGGACCTCTGGGTTCTCGCCCTCGGCGAGACCGCCCGTTCCTCAGCTGGAACAAGGACTCCACCGTCGCAGCCGGCCACGTCGCCGTCTCCTTCCGCTGCACCTGGCCGCCAAAGACCTCTGCAGCCACCCCGTAATTTGCTAACTCCGCCCCCCCTTGCAGCACTGCTGGCCGCGGTGCGCTGCTGGGGGTGAAGCTGGTGAGTGAGTCCTTTTTCGCCGACCTGCCAGCCCTCAGTCAGTTCAGCGACCTGACGCACGCCGACGCCTACCAGCAGCTGCCAGCGGACTGGTGGATCGTCATCAGCGACATCGCCGCATCGACGCAAGCCATCGAGGCCGGTCGCTACAAAGATGTGAACCTGCTGGGGGCCGCGTCGATTGCTGCCCTGAAAAACGCCCTGGCTACCTGCGACTTTCCCTTTGTGTTTGGCGGAGACGGCGCCAGTGCCGCGATTCCGCTCATGGCCAAAGACATGGCCGTGCGCGAGCTGGCAGCGCTGCAGGCCCTGGCTCAGCAGCAATTTGGCATGCACCTGCGCATTGGCCTCGTTCAGGTCGACGAGCTGCTGCAAACTGGCTTTCAGACGCTAGTGGCCAAGCTGGTGCTGATGGGGGGCCAGCACATTGCGCTGTTTCGCGGCGGTGGGCTGCGGCAAGCCGAGGTGTTGGTCAAGGGCAATGAGAAGAGGTACGCGGTGGTGGCCGATGGCTGCGTCGACCCGCCGCTCAGCCAGCTGTCCTGCCGCTGGCAGCCGATCGCCGCGCGCAATGGGGTGGTGCTGTCGCTGCTGGTGCAGAGCCTGCGCGGTGATCAGGACAGCGTTTATGGCGAATTCATAAAGGATCTTCAGCTCATTTTGGGCGGCAATCTCGACAGCGCGAGCCCTGTGCACCCAGAAGACCTGCGCTTTGGCAGCGCGCTTGCCCTGATTCGCGACGAGCGGCGCCTGCAATCGCGGGCGTGGTCCCTGTCTTATCTGATGCGCGCCATGATGGTCCTGGGCGCGGCGCTGCTGTTTACGGCGGGGCTGGAGCGCTGGCTGCCCTGGGCCCGCAGGTACCGCAGCTCGACGGCGCTGCACTCTGACTACCGCAAGTTTGACGACATGTTGCGCATGGTCTTGGACTGCACCCAGGACCAGCACCTGGCCCTGACCCAGCTGCTGGAGCGCAGCCGAGCGTCTGGCGACATCGTCTACGGGCTGCACGCCTCGCCCCATGCGCTGATGACGTGCCTGCTGCAGTCGATGCGCGACGGCGGGCACATCCACTTCATTGATGGCAGTGACGGCGGTTACGCCATGGCCGCCAAGCAGCTCAAGGGCCAGCTGGCGCAGTTGCCCGCTCGGCCAGAAGCTCCCCCGCATTGACGCTCGCAGAACGGCCGGCGCACACTGGTTGCCATGCAGAACTCCCTTCTCCGTTCGCGAATTCTGGTGGTGGCCCGGTCCATGGCGGTGGCGGCGGCGGTGCTGCTTTCGGGGCCAGTGCTGGCCCAAGAGGCGGTGATCCCCGGGTTGCGCTTGGCGGATCCCGATGGGGCGCTGGCGATCTTCAATAATCCCGCTGGTCTGGCTGGATCTTTCGAGCGGGACTTGCGGCTGGGGTTCAAGGCAAACGACAGGGGCAGCAGCATCGCGGTGTCCGGGGCTGCCGCAGGGCACTTGGGGCCGTTGGGCTTGGCGACGGCGCTGGTGCTCAGGACCGACGAGAGCAACGCTCGAGGCAGTGTCGGGCTGGGCTATGCGCCGTCCAGCTTGCTGCAGGTGGGCATTGCGCTGCATCAGTACGGGGATGAGTCCGGGCCAACCGCCAGCAGATTCGACATCGGTGTCTTGTCCAGGCCATGGAACTGGCTGTCTCTGGGAGGGGTCACCCAGGTCATGCACGATCCAGATAAGGGCTCAGGCGACACGTATTCGCAAGGGACGCTTGGCATTGGTCTGCGGCCCTTTGCCGGCAGCGACGTCGTGACTCTGACGGCCGAGGCGGGAGAAGTCCACCAGTTTCGTCGCAAATTCACGCTAGAAGGCGCGGCATCGCTCAGCGTGCGGCTGGCAAAAGGCCTGTACCTTCAGCTGGAGCGGCGCGCCCGCGGTTCTGACGGCGCCGCGACCATGCTGATGCTTCGGACCAGCGCCGGCGAAACCGGCGGTGACCTCGCCGCAGTTGTCGGCGACGGGAACTGGGACAATTCTGTCGCCGCCAACCTCCGCTTCTCGCAAGACGCCCTTCCCCCCCTTTGGAACCGCGACCACAGCGCTGTCAGCGTGGCCCTGCGCGGCGAACTGTCTGAAAAGACAGGGCAGGGCGGCAGCCACTTTGGCCGCTTGCTGCTGACGCTAGACAAAATCGCCGGCCAGACCGGCACCAAGGTCGTGGTCCTGAACAGCCAGAGCCTGCAGGCTGACTGGGCCCAGGTCGAAGAACTGCGCGCTGCGATAGCGGGTTTGCGCAAAGCCGGCAAGAAGGTGCTGTTCTATGCCGACGACCTGGGGACGCGCACTCTGGCCATCGCCAGCGCCTGTGACCAGATCTGGCTGCCCCCGGCAGGTACGCTGAGCGCGCGCGGCATCGGCGCCGATTTCCTGTCTCTGTCTGAGGCCTTGGCTCGCATCGGTGTGGCGGTACAGGTGGCGCGCTTTAGTGAGCACAAGTCGGCCGGCGAGCCGCTGGTCAACGCGGAGCCGTCGCCAGAGCTGCGGGCCTCTTTGCAGCACGCGGTAGAGCGGCGCTGGCGCGACTTCGCCGGCCAGGTGGCCCTTGGGCGCGACGTCACCGCCGGCGCCGTGGAAGCCGCGCTCGCCGCTGGGGCCACCTATCCCCCAGACGCCAAAGCCGCCCGCCTGATCGACGCCGTGGTGGCACCTGGCGAAATCGATGCAGAACTGCGCAAGCTCGGCTGGTTGGCTGCGGGCGAGGCGGTGCGCCGCTTCGATCCGCCCGCTCAGCGCCAGCGCACGTGGCTCGCGCCGCCCAGCGTGGCCGTTGTCGAAATCGAGGGCAACATCGGCGACCACAGCGACGGCTTGGGCTTGCTGGGTCGGACCTTGGGTGGCAGCTCGACCGCCCAGCTCATCGAGCGCCTGGGCCGCGATCCCGACACGGCGGCAGTGGTCGCCCGCATCGATTCCGGCGGCGGCAGCGTGTTTGGCAGCGAAGCGATGCGCGACGCCCTGGCCCGCACCGCCCAGACCAAGCCGGTGGTGGCCAGCATGGGCGGCGTGGCGGCCAGCGGCGGTTACTGGACGGCGCTGGGAGCCCACAGCATCTTCGCCGACGCTTCGACCGTCACCGGCTCGATTGGCATTTTGATGGTCAAGCCCGACGCCAGCCAGCTGTACGCCAAGCTGGGCCTGCGCACCACCCACGTGGGCCAGGGGCCCCACTCTGACCTGTACCGGCTGGACCGGCCGTGGTCCGCGGGCGAGCTCGACAAAATTCACCAGCAGCTGGGCCGGTTCTATGGCATGTTCCTGGATCTGACGGCCAAGCGCCGCGGCCTGACCCGCCAAGAGCTGGTGCCGTTGACCGGCGGGCGCGTCTGGTTTGGCGACGAGGCGCTCCGTCACCGCCTGGTGGACCGCAGCGGAGGCCTGCTGGACGCCATCGCCGACGCCAAGAAGCGCGCGGGCCTGGACCACGACGCGGAAGTCAGCGTCCGCTTTGTGCCTGAGCCGACCTTGGTCCAGCGAATTCAGCAGTCCCTGGGGCTCGCCCAGGCCCAGGCGGCGCCGGAATGGCTGGGGGCGCTGCAGCGCGCCGTTGGCCCGTGGCTGGACCCAGGGGCGGTAGACGAGCTGCTGCGCCAGCCTCAGGCCCGCATGGAGGCACCGCTAGAGAGTCGCGGCCGCTAGAACTTGGGGCTCGAGCAGGTGATGGGGTTTTCTGGAAAACCTCAACCAGCAGAAAGACATAACATAGGGTGGGGCAACGTCAGGCGCGCGATTTTGCGTCGACCGGGTGGTCCGGGTACCCTGCGAGGGCAGACCATCTGCCGTTCGCGAGTCCCCATGCACTGCAGTCCACGTTTTCTATTGGTCTCAGCCTTGCTTCCGTGGTTGCTGGCGGTCGGTTGCGGAGACGACGCCACCGTGGTCGGCGAAGAGGCTGCAGCGGACGCTCAGACGTCTGACGGTGCGGTGCTGAGCGACGGTGCCGCGGGCGCTGACGGCAAAGATGGCGCGGTCGCCCAGGATGGGGCGGACGCGGCGCCGGCAACGGATGCCGTGGTGGACGCTGAAGTGGCGCCTGACGCCGACGCCGCTGTCGAAGTCGAAGTCGCGGCTGGAACGGATGCCGCTGGCGAAACCGATGCCGCGGCCGGGACTGACGCTGCGGTCGAAGCCGACGTTGCCGATGGAACGGATGCAGCTGGCGAACCCGACGCCTCTGCTGGCACTGACGTTGTGGCCGACATCCTTGACACTACAGTAGATGCCGACGCGCCGAGCGGCTGCCTGACCGCGGCGGACTGCCCAGCGCCGGCCACGCCATGCCAGGTCGCTGTCTGCCTGGAAGGGGGCGGCTGCGGTATGGCCCAGGCTGCATCGGGGACCGCTTGTGACGACGGCCTGCAGTGCACCAGCGGCGATTCCTGTGACGCCAAGGGCAGCTGTCAAGGAACCGTCAAGCCAGAGCTCTGCGACTTTGCCGCGGCCGGCAAGAGCCTGGCCTGCGCCACCCTGACCTGCGCCGACAGCGGTGGACCCGGCGGCGGCGTGGCCTGCCTGTTCGCCGACGTCACCGGCACCTGCGATGACGGCAGCGCCTGCAGCAGCGGCGACAGCTGCGCCGCCGGAGCCTGCCAGGGCACCGCCGCGGTCTGCGACGACGCCAACCCCTGCACCACCGACAGCTGCGACAAGACCCAAGGCTGTGTTTACTTGCCGAATTCATTGGGCTGTTCCGACGGCAACGCCTGCACGGTCGGCGACGCCTGCAAGGACAGCGCCTGCCTGCCCGGCGCGGCCGTGCTCTGCGACGACGCCAACGCCTGCACCAGCGACAGCTGCGACAAGACCCAAGGCTGTGTTTACTCGCCGAATTCATTGGGCTGTTCCGACGGCAACGCCTGCACCAGCGGCGACGCCTGCAAAGACGG
>CAIXGW010000122.1 GCA_903919145.1 uncultured Myxococcales bacterium | reverse complement strand
TACCTCCGCACGGGCATTGCAAGGTGTCTATTTTCCACGTTATTTTCATCGCAGCCGACCAGGACAGCCGGCCAGACGTCTGCCGGGCCTGCTCGACCGCGTGATGAGCCAGCTCGGCATCGGTCAGCGCCACCTGGCAGTCGTGACCTGCCGCCTGCGGCTTGTCCCGCCGGCGAGGAGCCAGCGCTCCGGCCTGGACCACCAGCGGGCGTAGCTTGGCGTTCGGGGCAAAAGCGCCAAGGTATCGTATAGTCGGCTTGCCCGGCAGGGGAATCAGCGCCGCCATCCGCGCTGTCAGATTCGCCGGAGAGAGGAAGACTGCGGTCGTGCCATCGCGCCACGCGATGGCCGTTGTTTGCCCAACCTGCACGCCCAGCAGAGCCTTGGCCAGCCTTGGGTCCAGCTCGCTCGGCGACGTCCAGCCGCGTTGGTGACCCCGCGCCGCAGCGATGCCGTTGGTAAGGAGCTGCGATACCTCGGCAAACTCGCGCCCTTGCTCTAGCTGTTCGCGGGCGTTCAGCAGCGCCCGGCGGGCCGCCGCCAGCTCCGCCTCGGTCTCCGCGTGTACGGCCAGCTCGGCAAAACGCAGCTGTTCGGCACGGGCATAGAGCGTTTGGTGCTTGGCGTAGTATTTGGCCACTTCCTCAGCCTGAATAGGTGCTTGCAAGACAGCCCCCAGCAAGACATCCAGAGCCAGCTGGGTGCGCTGGTGAAGCTGCCAGGCCTGGGGCGTTTGCCAGCGCAAAGCCAGGGCGCTCTGCCAAGCCTGCACCCCACCGGCGGCTGCCGCCTGTGCCACGGCCTGGGCCTCCACTTGGCCAGAGATGCGAGCGCGGTCAGCCAAGGGCAGAGGATTCCAAACCAAGCTGGCGTCGACGGCCAGCTCGACGGCCGCAGCCCAAAGCCGCGCATCGCCTTGGCCCAAGCCCCCAGGCACCAGCGCAGCCACATCGCCACGGCTGACCGTCCAGCGTCCCGCGCGGGCCAAGACCTGCGCCTCGCCAAGGTTTTTGGGCGACACCCTGGCTGCGCGCGCTCCCGCCCCGCCAGTGGCACCATCGTCGCCGCGGCGACAGGCCACCGTGCTGGCGACTGAGACCGCACCGGCCCACCCCAACCATCGCGCCAATTGCCTGCCTCTGCTCACAGCCCCCCCTGCACGTCGATGGCCGGCGGACAACCCAGCTCTGCCACCTGCAAGACTAGATGGCTGTTGCAGAAACGCAAGCGGTTTTCCACCGTGGACCAGCAGCCGCAGCCCATCGGCACAATAATACCTACTTCACACACACTTATCCAAGAAACCCCTCTAACCTGTGCGCCGTCCACCAAGCGCTGTTGCGGGCCATCAGCAAGCACAACCGCCGCGATGCCGGGCTGCTTGGCGTTCAAGGCCAGGTGCTGGGCGCGGCCATCAGCGTGGCACAGCAAATGTCGAGCAATCTCCAGTTGAACCTCCACCGGCATGTGCTCCTGGCACACGGCGTGTGGACCGAGTCTGACGGCCCCTTTCACCCCGCCGGGCCCCTCGATACCCTACGGGTGCAGGAGACGCTGGTGCCATTTTGCGCACCTCTGGTGCAACGATTGGCTTGAATCTGCGAAAGATTCTGCCGTTGACGGAGGTGGTTGGCTGACGTAGGCTGGCTGCCGCCAGCTGGGATGGTCTCGGCCAAGGGCGAAATGGCGCTCGTGGAGTGGACCGATGGGCGGTTGGGGCGCTTGCGTACGCTGTGCGTGGCTGAAATTCACCGCGGCACGGCTGGTCGTCACCTGCCTGCTCGTCGGCTGCAGTGGCGCGCGGTTGGTCGATACCCCCCCTAGAAATATCTCGGATTCCCTACGAGTTTGCTGGACACGACCTCGACCTGTCTGCCGCCACGCCCAACGGCGATGCCCGTCATCTGCCCATCGTGCTGCTACTAGAAGGCGACGGCGGCGGCTGTCAGGCCTACTCGCCCAAGCTGTGGCAGCGCTACCTGCAGCGCATGACTGGGCACTACACGCTGGTACGGCCGCGCAATCTGGTCAACCAACTGTGCGACACGCCGGCTTGGGGGCGCCTGGATTTCCTGCATCGCCAGGCTGAGTTGGTAGTCCAGATCGCAGCGTTGCGGCGCGTTTGGCCAGACCGGCCGCTGGTGCTGCTCGGCCATTCCGCCGGCGCGCACTTGGCGATGCTGTATGCCGCCGAGAAACCTAGCGAAATCGCGGCGATCATCAACCTGTCGGGTGGGGTGGATGCCCTGGACCAGGTGTTGCTGGCCCTCTATCCAGATGGCATCGGCCGCCGCAAAGTCGTCGATTGGATCAGGCGCATGCGCGCCAACCGCCACAGCGACGAGCCCGACGAAACGCGTTCTGCCAAGTTTTTCGCACAGATGCTCGACCTACCCGTGGGGCCCCTCTGGCGGGCGTATCCGGGGCCGCTGCTTGTTTTGCATGGCGGGCGCGACGACGCGGTGCCGGCCGGGCTGGTGCGCACAGGCTTGGCCCAGCTCGCGAAACGGCCAAATTTGCGCGCGCGGATCGAGCCGGTGTGGGACCACGATCTGCTTTGCCGCACGGCCGTCTATGCAGAAATCGATGGATGGTTGGCTGGGATAGACTTGGCCGGCCCGGCGACCGCAGCGACGCCTCAGTAGGTGAGTACCAGCATGACTCTCTGATAGCCGCCCGGCTGGTGGCTCCATCGCACCAAGGCGGGGCCGCTGTTGCCGCTGACCGAAGCCGCCGCACTGACGAAAGTGTCTACGGCGATCCAGTAGGTACCCGGCTGTACATCGATGCGGGCGTGGTGGTCGCCGCGGTCCAGGCACTGGCTGGCCGTCGGACCGCTCAGGAGGTGGACATCGGCGCCTGCCGCGACGCCCTCGACCACGGCGTGCCGCTCACCGGCTATTTCGCCTGGTCGCTGATGGACAATTTCGAGTGGGCGTATGGGTACGACCAGCGGTTTGGCATCGTGTGGG
The DNA here is from genome assembly GCA_903919145.1 of uncultured Myxococcales bacterium. Classification (GTDB taxonomy): domain Bacteria; phylum Myxococcota_A; class UBA9042; order UBA9042; family UBA9042; genus SXRM01. The sequence continues at coordinate 1,724 of CAIXGW010000122.1, read as the reverse complement.
TGGACTACGAGACGCTGCAGCGGACGCCGAAGGATTCGGCGCTGTGGTATGCCGAGGTGGCGAGGACTTGGCGCATCGACGGGTGACGTCGTGTTCAGGCAGGGGGCATCGTACCCAGCACGCGCCAACATGCTTCGCGAAATGCTTGATCAGAAGGCTGCGAACTCCGTACCGCCTCCTCGAGGTGCTCGCGAAGCTGCGGAGTGCCCAATCGAACCAAAACGTCTGGCCCTCGGGGATCGGCCGACGAGAGACGTGCGAGAAACACCGCTCGCAGCCAGGCGCGATCATGGGGGCTCAGCGTGTCGAGGGTTTCGAGGGGGATCGAACGGCTGCGGTCGATAATCAGTTCACACAGCGCATCCGCACGATCCGGCGGCGTCGAGGCCTGGTAGACCAGACCGAGGCTCTCCGGCGAGGCGCCGGCCAGTAGGGCGCGAAAAACATCGTGCAAGGAGGCACTTGCGTCGGGCCAGATCGTCGCCGCTGAACCCATCGCCGACAGCTGCATGGTGCGCAGGGGAGCCTGCCGAGGCGTGTTCAGTGCCTCCAAGCCGAGCCGTTCGACAAGCGCCTCCTGTGCACGGACGCGCACCGCCGGGGTGGGGTCCAGAAGCCGATCCAGAAGCGCGTCGACCGCACCAGGGTTCTTTGACGCCTGCAGAGCGTGTGCCGCAAGGGCCTGCTGGGGAAGATCCCACCCGCTGAACGCCGCCCGCAGACGGGCCAGGTCGTCGTCCGATCCACGCAGCGCCGCGAGCCACCGGGTCGCCGCCGCCCGCGTCCAGGTGCCACCGTGCTCGCGCCGGTCTTCCAACACCGGAAAGGCCATCTCCGAAGGCAAAGCGCCCAGCGACTCGACCGCCCGGACGTCGTCGGCACCCGCTAATTCAAGGACCAATGCCATGGCCGCTGCGCGAAGTGTCTCTTCCATCACAGACAATGAAGTCAGGTCGTAGCGGAGGCGCGTATGATCGGAGCGCTGCCGGTCGAGTTCTTCCGAGAACGCGCGCAGCGCGGCAGACGAATCGGGAATCACTCCGATCCCCCGGAGGCCGCATCGACCTGTGCCTGTTTAGCGGCGTCTGCCGCGTCGATGGCCGAGGAACGCCCTGCGATCCCTCCCGGGATGGGGTTGAGTGTGCCCTGGATGCCCGTCTCGTTAATCGCTGGCGACGGGGTATCGGCGAAGATCTCCACCTCGCCCTTGTCTGGATTCCACGAAACCTTTGGAACACAGGGGTAATTGTTGATCAGGAGATCGCCTCGCTCGAACGCTTCCTTCAACACCGGGAACTCGATGTTGGTGTAAATGTTGTCCTTCGGCGCACCGGGCGCCACAAACACACGCACCTCTTTGCCGCGGGCGTACTTCACGATGGCCTGAGCGTAGAAGGTGGACAGCGCAGCCCACATCTGGATATCCCAGTCGCCAGCGACGTTAATCCCGTCAAACAATCCACCCAAAGCTGAGCTTTCGAGAGCAAGATCTGCCCCCGCGCCCTTCGCGATCTGCTTGGCCGGTTGGCCGGACCAGAACGCAAAGTGTCGGGGGGATAGCCCACGCAAACATGCATAGGGTGCGCAAACCGGGTACCCGTCCATTGAACCACCCCGCCAGCGCCATCTCGCCCCCGACCAAGACCATCCCAGCCGTCAGCGACGAGCCTACGCCAGCCGATCACCCCCGTCAACCGCCAAATTTCACGTCAGTTCAAGCTGAT
>CAIXGW010000121.1 GCA_903919145.1 uncultured Myxococcales bacterium | reverse complement strand
GCGGCGGGTAGCTGTGACAGCCCCAGGGGGCCGACCTCTTCCGGGGTCCGGCGCGAGGCCGGGACGTCCGAGGTGAGCGGCACTTTAGCGGCGCGGTGGCTGTGTGTCAAGTTGGCAACAACGGTGGAGTCCGGGGCGGGCATCCGGGGATCGGGGTCGCGGCGCGTGATCACAGTTGCCCGCGGCTGACGGCGCATCCAGGTCATAGGGTTGGAACGGAACAGGAATTGCGACCGTCGGTCGGCAGCGCGGAGCTGGAGTCCTTTGCTTGGGGCCCGGCAATGCGCCATGTGGGTTGACGTAGCGCCACAGGTTTTCTAGGGTTCTATACGCAGGCGGCTGCAAAGGCCGTCTGCGCACGGCAGTGGTGCCGCCTGTTGGGCGGACGGGTCTCTGGCCGGAACGGGCATAGAGGGGCCACCGTCAGCCACACGGCGTTGATTCTGCTAGGATTTTGCGGGCACACGGGAGAACGAGATGCAGCACTTGCAGGGCTTGGGGCAGAGAAGAGGCGGTCTGGGGCAGAAGCGGCGGCACAAGATCGGGCTCAGCGCCTTGGGCCCGGCGGTCGCGCTGCTGGTGGCGATCGCTCCCGGCTGCAGCGAGGATCCGGCTGCGGCAAGTGCGGATTCTGGCTCCGTTCCACTGACCGACACCGCCGGAGGCGCCGACGCGGTCAAGGATAGCAAGGGCGACAACGGCTCAGGTACCAGCGACACCGGCGGAGGAGCCGATGTGCAGGTCGCCGACCCCAAAGAGAACTTCTGGATCACCTACAACCACATCTATCGGATTCCCGGCGAGAAGAAGCCTACCGATCTGGTCTTGACCGGCTGGAAGAACCCGGATGCCGCTGGCAACCCCGGCATCTTTGGCTCGGGAGTCAGTCCGCTGGATCCCACCAAGCCCGCTTTGGAGCTGACCAAGATCGCCTTCAAGCTGGGGGGCGGGCTCAGCTGCGAGTACGGCTGCTACCTGTCACGCGATCTCAAGTGGATGATGGTCGCCAAGGGCAATGCCGACGCCACCGGCCACTACACCTATCTGCTGGGCGCGGTGAACAACCAGCTGGCCGTCTTTGTCGATCCCGCCAAGCTGGGCGAGCTGAAGGACGTCAAGCACCTAGCCTTTGCCAACAACTATCTGTTTTACAGCCAGAAAGCCAACTGCCTGGGCACGGGCGCCTGCCAGTACGACATCCACCGCCGCGGGCCCCTTGGCGAGGCCAGCATCGAAGACGTGGTGCTGACGCGGATGGCCCCCGACAACGACCCCGACGTGGTCGAGAATGACACGGCCTACAACGGCTACTTCCGCGTCAGCGACGATGCTTCTACCGTGGTGTTCTTGACCCCGACGATCCGCTCCCAGCGGGTGTGGGTGTGGCGCAATGGCAACCTGGCGCAGTTGGACTACATTTGCCCCAACTGGGACGGCGTCAAGTGCGTGGGCACCGGATCGCAGTACCGCGACAATGACCCCGCTGCGGTGTCGATAGACGGCAAGTCGGTGGTGATGTTCTCTATCGTCGACCGATGGTTGAGGGCCCGGCGCTACCAGGTCGGCACAGAGAACCCAAGCACTTTTAGCAACATGATCGAGGTGCCCCAGGGTCAGAACTACCTGCAGACCGCCTGCGGCGTCATCGGGCCGAGCCAGCACGTGGAGGTCAAGTACAACCCGCAGTTTTCGGCCGATGGCAAGCGCGTATGGTTTGTGGGCTACAGCAAGTGCGGCGGCGCGACCGACAAGATCTGGACCGACGTCATGAGCTTGGAGATCGACAGCATCGGCAAGGTGCTGGGGCCAAGCGACTGGGCCAACTGGACCAAGAACCCGCGCAACAACACTTCTAAGAACAAAGTGATCCAGGGGTTTGCCGTCTCGCCCGAGCGCAAGGTCTTTGTGCTGTCGGCCTCGGCCAGCGTGTCCTCGCAAGGGGAGCAGCTGCCAGATACCGACCAGCGCCAGAAGGCCGACACCGAGCTCTACACCATGCCCGTAGGCGGGTCGGTGATGACGCCGATCACCAATGAGAACGCCTGGCACGCCATGATCCCGGCCACGGTGCTACCGGTCAGCGACTAGTACCCAGGACCGTTGGTTCAACCCGGGTCGGACACGGTTCTTGTGCCCAGGTCTGGGGCGCTACTGCTGGGTCTGTTTCTCTGCGCCAAACCACGTCCGTTCCGGAACACGAAACGAACTTGGTGTTTGGCGACCTAGCGGTGATAGGGCAGATTCTTCCAGCGAGTCAGGGCACGGTAGAGCTGCTCCAAGAGGACCACCTCTGCCAGGTCGTGGGGCAGCGTCATCTCGGTCAGTGACATCCGCAGCGAAGCGCGCTCGCGCAGCCGATCATCGACCCCATCTGGGCCCCCCAGCACAAACCACAGCTCGCGGGTACCGCCCTCAATGCGCTGCAGCAGCCATTGGTGAAACTGATCGCTGTCATAGGCGCGACCGCCGACGTCCAGCAGGACGACATGGGCGGTGGGCGGCAGCGCTAGCAGCAGGGCGTCGCATTCCAGTCGGCGCGCTTGGATGTCCAGCCCTGCGCGCGTGCGCCGCGGCACCCTACAGGCCTGGCGGTCGTAGGGCAGGATGCGGGCAATGCGCCCGGCGAGGTCATCGACCCAGGCCACAGCGGCGGGATGGGCGGCTTTTCCGGGGGCCAGCAGAACCAGGCGCATAGGTCAGGCCTCTGGCTGGTCCTCTTCCTCTTCGTATTGCTCCAGATGCTCGCCATCCAGGGCCGCGCTTGACCACAGCTCATCGCCATAGTCGAAGGACTGCTCGATCAGCTGATCGGGGCTGACGTCGGCCACCCACTTGGGCTCGGTGAGCTCCAGGCGCGGCGCGTCGGCAAACAGGCGCTCGAGCTGGTAGTAGTCGCGGACCGGCCGATGGAACACGTGAACCACGATGTCGCTGTAGTCCAGCAGCACCCAGCGGCCCCAAGTGCGCCCTTCAATTCCCACCGGCTTGTCTCTGAACTCCTTGAGGAGGTGCGCTTCAACGCTATCGGACAGGGCCACGGCATGGCGGTCGGAGGTGGCCGAGCAGATCACCATGTAGTCGGTGTACTGCACGATCTCCTTGACGCGCAGGACCACGACGTCAAAGCCCTTGCGTTCCCAAAGAGCGTTGGCAGCCGCTTGGGCCAGGATCGCCGCCTTGTCATCGGCGCGCACGGGAATGGACTTGGCAATAGCTTGACTCACTTACGCACCTGGCCTTGGCCGAAGACGACAAAGCGCTCGACCGTCAAAGCCTCTAGCCCCATGGGACCAAAGGCGTGCAGTTTATTGGTAGAAATGCCGATCTCGGCACCCAGCCCCAGACAGCCACCGTCATTGAAGCGAGTCGAGGCATTGACGAGGACGCAGGAGGCATCGACGCCGGTGACGAACTCGCGGGCGCGCGGCAGATCGCGGGTGATGATCGCTTCGGTGTGGCGGCTGCCGAACTGGCGGATGTGCTCCAGGGCAGCGGGCAGGCCATCGACCACCCGGCACAGGCAGATGAGATCCAGGAATTCGCAGCCATAGTCCTGGTTTTCTGCGGCCACTACCCCGGGACCGGCCAAGGCAATGGTCCGGGCACAGCCGCGAACTTCAACGCCAGCCTCTTGCAGGGCAGCGACCAGCAGCGGGACGGCTTCGGCGGCGATGGCCGAGTCAATGAGCAGGGCTTCCATGGCATTGCAGACGCCGGGCCGCTGGGCTTTGGCGTTGACGGCGATCGCCGCGGCCATGACCAGGTCAGCGCTTTGGTCCACGTAGATGTGGCAAATCCCTTGGTAATGCTGAATCACGGGCACTCGGGCGGCGCGACTGACAGCGTCAATCAAGGCGGTGCCGCCGCGGGGGATGACCAGATCCAGACCGCCGGCCCGGCCGACCAACACATCGACCAGCCCGCGATCATAGGTGGCCGGCACCTGCACAGCATCGGCTGGAAGCCCGGTAGCGGTCAGAGCCTGGCGCACCAGCGCCGCCAAGGCATCATTGCTGTGCTGCGACTCGGAACCCCCGCGCAAAACCACGGCGTTTCCTGCCTTGACCGCAAGGGCGGCGGCCTCTACGGTTACCCCGGGCCGCGCTTCATAGATCATGCCGATGAGGCCAATGGGCACGCGCTGCCGGCGCACCTCCAAGCCATTGGGGCGCAGATCGCCGCGGGTGATCTGGCCAACAGGATCTGGCAAGGTCACGATTTCTAATACTGACTTGGCCAGGGCTTCTAGCCGCGCCGGGTCCAGACGCAGGCGATCGAGCAGGGCCGGCGAGCGACCGAGCTGGGCAGCGTTGGCCACGTCGCGGGCGTTGGCCTCCAGCACGGCCCCGGCTTGCTGGCGCAGTAGACCCGCCAGAGCCACCAAGAATTCGTTCTTGACCGCCGAGGACGAGGCCGCCAGCATCGGCAAGGTGCTCTTGCCGGCCAGGAGAATTCGCTCGACTTCCTGCCCCAGGCCGTGGGGTTCGAGGGGCGACAGCGCAGGGGTGGCGTCGGGGCGGTGGTCAGTCAAAGGGGCAGTCCACGGGGGCCAAGACTGGCCTGAAGAAATGCACGATAGGGTCCGGCCGCGGGTGCGTCAATCGCCGCGAGTGGATTGGCCAGAGCGTGCAGGCGAGTAATACGGCAGAATCGCAACATGCACCGCACACTCTTGCGCCCTGCCCCGCTCAGGACTACCGTTCAGGTGGCTTCAGGGCGGCCGCAGAGGTTGATCTGCGCGTGCGGCCGGAGCGAGCAGCGCCTGATCGCAGGCATGGAGCCCGTCTTGGTTCACCGCAAGTCAGAAGCCCAGATCAAGAAGATGCGCGAGGCTGGCGCAGTGGTGGGCGACACCCTGCGCATGCTGCGAGGCATGGCCGCCGAAGGCGTCACCTTGCGCGAGCTCGACAAGGCCGCCGAAGCCTTTATCCGCGCCCGTGGCGGCAAGCCGACATTCAAGGGCTATCACGGCTTTCCGGCTTCGCTTTGCCTGTCGCTGAACCATGAGGTGGTGCACGGCATTCCCAACAGCCGCAAGCTCAAGCAGGGCGATCTGCTGTCGATCGACTGCGGCTGCACCCTGGACGAGTGGGTCGGCGACGCGGCGATCACTTTGCTGATAGAGCCTGTGGCGGCAGAGGTGCGGCAGCTTGTAGAGGCCACCTATCGCAGCCTGGACGCCGGCATTGCCGCAGCCAAAGTAGGCGCGCGCTTGGGCGACATCGGGGCGGCGGTAGAAGCGGTCGCCAACCTGCACGGCTATGGAGTGGTGCGGGAGTACTGCGGCCACGGCGTGGGCAAAGCCCTGCACGAAGATCCACAGGTGCCCAACTACGGGACGGCGGGCAGCGGTCCGCGCATCCAAAGCGGCTGGTGCTTGGCGCTGGAGCCGATGATCAACTTGGGCGGCGAGGCGGTGCACACCTTGGGCGATGGCTGGACGGTGGTCACCAACGACGGCAAGGTGTCCGCCCACGTCGAGCACTCGATCGCCATTACCGATGCGGGCGTGCAGATCCTGACGCTGTGCTCGGACGGCTCGCGGCCCTAGCAGCCGAGGTGCTGGGGCTGCAGCCGGCCCTGCGGGCTGGCCATTTTGGTCGCCCAAGCTCGCTTTCTGCCAGGACAATTCCTCCGCCAGGGCGCTAGAACAACAGGCCTGCCAAGCAAGCGGAAAGGCGCAGCCCGAGGCTAGCGCGCCAGCCGATCAAAACCTACTCTTGCAAAAGATAAGGCTGGCCGCCGCGGTTTTTTCTGGTGTGCAGCGATCACCTATACAGGGGCGATTCTGCCTCGGTCGAGGTTGCTCATGGCAATGCACCTTCTAGCGGACAGAAAGCGATCAGAAAGCCTGCTTGGCTCGGCCCACAGCCAAGCGCGAACGAGCGCTGCAATTCGCCCAGGACAGCAGGACGGTGCCGCCCCCCCATCACCGCAGGTCGAGCCAGACGCCTGTATCGGTGCTCTGGCGCCGGCCGGGTCGCCGGCGGCGAGCAGCGGGTCGCTGTACGGGCAGCCCCAGGACAGGAGGCAGGCGAGCGCAGGACGCGGGCGCTGGGGCTGGCAAATTGAGCAGTTCATGCAGCGAGTCCTCTTGCACGGCCTAGGCACCGCCTGCTGGGGCTGCGAGACACCGCTGGCGGTTGGCAACCTGGGGCCGTGGTGCGACGGCTGCGCGGTCGCCGTAGAAAATGGCCAGCAGCAGAGCTTGGACGATCTGCCCCTTGGCGCCCTTTGGACCTACGCGGGCGCGGTGGCGCAGGCTCTGGGGCGGGCCAAAAGCCGCGGTCAGGCGCTGCCCCTGGCCGTAGTGGGGCCGGCGTGGCGCGATCTGGCGCTGCGGACCCTGGTGCTGGCAGGCGCCGATGTCGTGTGCGCGATGCCACCGCAAGAGCAGCGGCTGGCCGAGCGGGGCTGGTCTCTGCCGGACCAATTGGCCCTGGCCAGTGGCTGCGATGTGGTGTGGCCGCTAAAGAGGCTGGACCGCCAGGCACCGCGCCGGCTCGACCGCGAAGATCTGCCAGAATTCGCCTGTGCCCGCCCACCCGCACAACCGCCGCGGCTGCTGCTGATCGACGACGTGGTGACGACTGGCCGGTCTTTGCAGGCCGCGCGCCACACCCTGGAGCGGGCCGGGTGGCCGGTCGCTGGGGCGCTGGTGCTGGCCGACGCGCGGCCCCAATCCATCGCTTGGGCCTTGGGGTACCTGGCCGAGCCAAGCCCGGCGGCTGCGCGAGAGGCGCAGGCTCACTGGCTGTGAAGCAAAAAGCGAGCAGGCGTGGTGTCTAGGCCCCAAGGGCCTACGGCAGCAGACCGAAGACGGCGCCGCCGCTGCGCCCACCGCCGGCGATGGCCAGGGCAACCAGCCACTGCACCGCTGCGACGGGGCCGGCCCAGGCGCCCGCTGCGGCCCCGCCAGTGGTCCGGGCTGCTGCACCGGCCGCCAGGGCTGCGGCTGCCGCCCACACCGCCGGGTCTTCGACCCAGACGGGGCCAAGACGGTCCGGCGCAGCCACGGCCCACCAGCCAAGCAGCACCAAGACCGCAGCAGCCGTAAGGGTGCCAAGGACAGAAGCGCTGGCGCGGCGCTCGACCAGGTCAGCGGCCGAGACGGGCGCCGCTTGCGCCAGCAACACCGCAACAGCCGTCCACCTCCACAGCTGCAGGGCCCATGGGCCCAAGTCCCAGGACCAAGGCTCAGCTAGCGCTTGGCCGTGGGCCAGCCCCAGGGGCCGCCACGCCAACAGGTCGGCTTGAGCGCCGATCCAAGAATAGCCCGCCAGCGCCGCGCCCAGCAGCAGCGGAAGGCTCCACAGCCACGGCTGCGGCCTGCGGATTCGCCCAGCAGCGGCGGCGCCGACCAAGGCAGTCGCCAGGGCCGCCGCGCCAACCGCCGACCAGCCCTGCCACGGCGACTCACTCAGCCCTGGCAGACCGTGAGCTCCCACCCGCGCCAGGGCGGCGCCCTCTTCCAACGGGGTGGCGGCAAAGCCGACGACCTGGGGCGCTGCGTGACCAGGCAGCCCCCACGGCAGCCACAGCAAGCCTACGGCCAGCCAAGCCACGGCCGGGCCGCTGGGAAGCGAGATGGCCGTGGCCCAGGTAGCTGCGGCCACAGCGCCCCGCAGCAGGGCCGCCGGCTCGACAATGGCGTTGCCCACAGCAGCCAGGTCCAGGGCGCCGGGAGAAACCGCCGCGGCTAGCGCAGCGGCCATGCCAGTCAGGGCCGCGCGGGTCGCCAGGGGGTTGTCGGTTCGCGGTCCGACCAGCATGGCCACGGCGGAGCCCAGCGCGACTGCAGCGAGCAGCAGGCCGGCCTGAGGGGCATCGGCGCGGCAGAACAGAGCAGCGGCGGCAGCGGCCACCGCAGCCCAGTGGGCAGCACGCCCCGGCGATCGCCAGGCCCAGGCCAAAGCGGCTGCGCTGGCCAACGGCACGACCCGCATCAGGATCTGGTCAGGACTCATGACTTCCTCCGCGCTACCGCGCCGGACCCAGCGGCAGGCACGGCGGAAAGGACGGCTGCCGCGGCGGCGGCCAGCGCCAGCCACCACAGCCAAGCGGCCGGCGACGCGGGCGCCAGCTGCAAGCGAACTATAGGAGCAGTGCGGACTTCGGCGCCGCGGATGCCTTTGGGGGCCACCGAAGTGGCAGTCCAAAGGTGCGAAGGCGCCTTGTCTGGCAGGGCCAGCAGCACCGGGCCGGCCGAGCGGGTCGCCACTGGCAGCAAGCGGGTCGCGAGCGGTGCCACGTCTACGGCGCGGTCGGCCTGCAGGCGAGCGATCGCAGGCGCGGAGCCCTTGGCAGTGGGCAGGCGCGCATCAAACACCCGGCTGCCCACCGCCGGCCCAGAGGCCAGCCAGGTCCACTGCTGCCCGTCCTGGCGCGACGGCCGGCCAGGGGCGAGCTCTACCACCCACGACCGGCCCAGCGCTTCAATCTTGCAGGACAGCTGGTTGCCAGAGGCGCCGGCCAGGGTGCACCGCCCGGACCACGTTCCGGTGGCAGGCGCCAGCCGGCCAGCATCGGGCCCTGCCGCGGAGACGCCAGCCACGGCGGCTTCGACCGGCAGATCCATGAGGATTGGCGCCTGCGAAGGGGCTGTCGCCATCGCCGCTGCAGCGGCTACCGCGGCAGTCAAGCCCAGAGTCTGGCTGGCCATTTCGCGCGGCGAAGAGAAGCGCCAGCGCACGGCCGCCACCGCAACGGCGGCCAGCAGCCACAGCAGCACCGGCAGAGACGTCAGCAGCCGATCGAAGCCGAGTTCCTGCAAGGTAATGAGATCCAGCCGCGCCAGCCCGTCGGCGGCCAGCAGCGGCGCGTGGGTCTGCGGCCACTGGCTGCCCAGCCACGCGATCAAGGCGCCGCACAGCAAGATCGCCACCGGCGCCGCCGGATGCAGGACCAGGTTGCGCGCTGCGGCCCACGGGGTAATGGGCGGACCGGCCAGGCGCGCGTTGGCGTCGGCCGAGCGATCATCTGGCGAGGGAACTGATGAAGGGGCTGGGGCTAATTCTGCCATGGGGCCTCCGCTGCCTGCGACCCGATGGCGTTCGCCGCAGATCTGGCCCGGCGCCCGGGCAGCGATGCGCTGAACTCAGGCGTCGACAAACTGAACATTGACGCGCTCTTGGCGCACCAATGCCGCTGCATGAACAAGGTTGCGCAGGGCGCGCGCCGTTCGGCCCTGTTTGCCGATGACCTTGCCGACGTCTTCTCGGCGCACGGACAGTCTGAGCACCTTGCCGTCGGGAGTTTGCTCTTCCTCGACCTTGACGTCATCAGGAAAATCAACCAATTGCGTAGCAAGGTAGTGGAGCAGGTCGCGGGTCATGGGCTCGACCTCAGCCGTCCTGTCGAGCAGGAGGGCTTGATGATGGGTCTGGGCTGGGGCTGCGGGTCTGAATGGGACCTGTTGGGTCTGAACTGCCCACGCCGTCCAGCCAATGCTCGCTGCGGCCATCGGCAGACAATCAGGCTGGCCTAGACCAGCCGATCAACCCCGCCAGGACCAGCGACCCTGACCAAGCTGGCGTCCGAAGCAAGTTGAGCCCAGCTCTGACCAAACAGCCACGGCTGCCAGACAGAGTAGACCTGGCCCAGCCCCTTGCCCCAAACCAGCAGCCTTTCGCGCGATCGGCGTTAGCGCTGCAGGGGATCAGTACCTCAGGACGGGGTCACCAGCAAAGCATGCGATCGCGCAGACCGCATGGGAGCCGGACTAGCAAAACCACAGCGTCGCGCCGGGGTTGGCCCGGCGGCGGGTTGCAGATCTGGGTATCGCCTCTGGGTTTTTGATGGCCCGGTTAGCCTTGACCCGACTGGAACCCACCGCGAACGCTGGGTTGGCTGCCCTAGCTGGCGCGCTTGGCCTTGCGGACCAGCGAAGCCACGGTGTCCGACGGCTGAGCGCCGACCGAGACCCAGTAGTCATAGCGCTCTTGCTTGAGCGTGACGCGGTTGTCCGCCGCTGCCGGGTCATAGGTCCCCAGCAGCTCGAGGAACCGGCCATCGCGGCGCGCTTCGCCGTTGGCCGCAACCACGCGGTAAAATGGAGTCTTCTTGCTGCCGTAACGGGCGAGGCGAATACGTACCGCCATGATAGTTCCTTAACAGGGCCGCCGGAATCGGGCCCATCCTGGTTCAGGCCCAGGCGCGCGAAAGGTCAAAAAAGGGGCCCGCACTGCTGAGCGCAGGCGGAAGGGCTGGAGAGTTTACGCGGCGGCGGCCGGGCAGTCAACCTCTGTTGGCGATTCGCCCCCCAAGACGGCTGCGACTGCCCTGCCCCAGCCTCTGCCAGCCCCGCGAATTCGCGGTCACCTCCTGGGAAGCCCAGGCCTTGGATTTGACCTTGCTGCTAGGGCTAAGCTACGTTGTGGGGTTCAGACTGCTTGGCCCACCAATGGCCAGCCAGGAGCCCACCTTGACGTGCCCTCCGCTCCCCAGCCGTAGTGTGAATCCCCTGAGCCCGCCGGGCCGTGTCGCACGGTTCGCTGCCAGCCCTATGCTGCTGCGCCGCCTGACCCGCAGCTTGGCGTGGATCGGTATGGCCGCAGGAATTTTGGCGGTTGTCGGCTGCAGCGATGACGCCACCGGCGCCGGCAAAGACGCGGCCAGCGCCAGTGAAGTCAGCGGGGCGGACGCCAAGGGCGATGCGCCAGTGCTGCTAGACGGGCAGATCTGCGTGCCTAATGCGACCGATGGCTGCCAGACCGCCTCGCATGTCCGCCGCTGCAGCTCAGACGGCACCGGCTGGCAGATCGAGAAATGCACCGACGACTCCGGCAACACCACCGAGTGCAAGGAGCCCGGAATTTGTGCCGTCTGCACGCAGGGTTCTTATCGCTGCAGCCCAGCGGATTCCGTGCAAGTCCAGGTTTGCGATGGCCAGGGGCAGTGGATCAACGACGCACTATGCGACGCCACCAAGGGTCAGCAATGCGTCGGCGGCGGCAAGTGCGAGAGCGCCTGCACCTTCAACGCCAAGGCCAAGAGCTACGCGGGCTGCTACTTCTGGGCGACCGACCTCGACAACGCCTTTGTGCCGGGCGGCACCCGCTCGTACTACGACGCCGCCAACGCCCAGTATGCGATCGTGATTGCCAACACGACCGACAAGCTGATTTCAACCCTGCAGGTTCAGAACAATGTTGGCGTGCAGGAGACCGATTCCAAAGACAACCCCTTGGACTATTCGCCTCTGCAGCCCGGCGAGCTGCGGGTGATGAACCTGCCGCCGCGCAACATCAACGCCACGACTGTAGAGCCGCTGGCTTGGCGCGTTACCTCCACTGCGCCGGTGGCCGCCTACCAGTTCAATCCGTTGGAAAACGTCAATGTCTACTCCAATGACGCTTCGCTGCTGCTGCCCGACGAAGTGCTGGGCAAGTACTATATCGCCATGAGCCGCGAGCAATCATTCACGATTCTGCGCGGTTTTGTCACTGTCGTCGCAGCCAAGCCGGGCATCACCAAGGTGACCGTGACCTTTGGCCCGCAGGTGGGCAAGACGCTGCCGGGCACCCAGAAGAAGCTGAGCGCAGACGGAAGCAAGATCGAGGAATTGGCGATCAAGTCCTACAAGTCGGGCGAGGCGGCCACTTTTGAGCTGACCCAGTGGGACGTGCTCAACTTGGAGTCAGACCAGGTCGGCGCCGACATGACCGGCACCATTGTCCAGGCCAACAAGGAAGTCGCGGTGTTTGCCGGCAGCGAAGCCGCCAACGCCCCCAATACCAACCACTGCAACGTCGACAAGTGCAGCGACGAGCAGGTGGCCAAGGGCGACAAGTGCGGGATGTGCCAGTGGGACGGCAAGACGCCCTGCAACAACAACGAGCACTGCAGCCAGTTCATCACCTGCTGCGCCGATCACCTGGAAATGCAGATGTTTCCTGTCAAGAACTGGGGGTCGCGCTACGTGGCAGCCAAGCTCAAGCCGCGCGGTCAAGAGTCCGACAGCTGGCGGGTGCTGGCGGCCACCGATGGCACCAAGATCGCGCTGGTACCGGCCCAAAAGGATCCGTACACCGGCAAGGCTATCAACGTGCCCGTCCTGGATGCCGGCGAGTGGTTTGAGTTTGAGGCCGGCAAGGGCGAAGTCAGCGGCTCGTTTGAGATCGTGGCCCAGCACCAAGACGGAACGCCCGCGCCGATCATGGTCGGGCACTTCATGCAGAGCCAAGACGCTCCGGGCCCGGGCGCCCAGCAGGGCGATGCAGGCACAGGAGACCCGGCTTTCTTGTTAGCGATTCCGGTCGAGCAGTGGCGAGAGGACTACGTGTTCCTGACGCCCAACAAGTACGCAGAAAACTACATCTCGATCGCGGCGCCAGTACACCGGTCTTGCAGCGGGCTTTCTCCGCTCAAGGGCAAAGAATGCACAACGGACCAAGAGTGCGTGGACGCCGGACGCACGCCCATGGCCGGCACCTGCGCGGACGACGTGGTGGTGACGTTTGACGAAGCACCGATTCCGCCGGATGCGTGGAAGCCAATCAACAAGAACTTCAAGATGACCCAGCAGTTTGTCAATCCGGGCGTGCACCGGGTCAAGGCGCTGGCGGTCAAGGATGCCGGGGGAGCTGTGACGCCGCGGCGGGTGGCCGTCGACGTGTATGGCTTTGACCAGTATGTGTCTTATGGCTACCCCGCTGGCCTGGACCTGCAGGACTTGACGCTGTTCAAAGAACCGGGCGAGTAGAGCATTTTGGGCGGCGCCGGAGCCATCTCCCGCCGCAGCGAGGCGACCATGAAGGCCATTTCTGTGTTCGGCGCGCGCTCTTTCCGGCAATTGCTCTCTTTGCGGCAATTGCTCTCTTTGCGGCAATTGCTCTCTTTGCGGCAATTGCGCTCCTCCGGGCAATTGTTAATGGGAATAAGCTTGCTGCTGGTGCTCTGGGCCGGCGCCACCGGCTGCAGCGACGAACCGGCAGCGGCGGACGCAGCGTCCAGCTCGAGCAGTGACGCGACCAGCGATGCCAAGGCCAAGGACACCGCCAGCGGCGACACCAAGCCGGGCGTCGACCTGGGAGGCGACGGCACCGCCAGCTCTGCAGTGGCCAAGCTGGCCTTGCTCAGCGTCGATCCCGGCCAAGGCAGCACCGCCGGCGGCGAGACCGTCACCCTGAACGGCAAAGGCTTTACCGGCAACCTGGTGGTCCTGATGGGCGGCACGCCGCTCACCGAAGACGCTGTCATTGTGCTGGACGCCGAGACGGTGCAGGTCACCACCCCACCGCACGAAGCCGGGCTGGTGGACGTGCAAGTCCTGATTCCCGGTGACAATCCGGTTTCGGCCCAGCTCGACGATGCGTTTTTGTACTTCAATGAACTGGTCATCACCAGCGTGCAGCCGCCGCAGGGCCCCGTTGCAGGCGGAACGCCGATTACCATCACCGGCAGCGGCTTGTCTGGCAAGACCGCCGTGCTGATCGGCGGCAAGCCAGCCATTGGTGTGCAGGTCGTCAGCGATGCCGAGGTGATTGCCACCACCCCGCCCGGCACCTTTGGCCCGCAGCCCGTGCACGTGGTCAACCAGCGCGGCGCTGGGCTGCTCAAAAACGGCTTTACCTACGTGGGCATCCCAGTGATTACCGCGGTGACGCCGGCTTCGGGCCCCACGGCTGGCGGCACCACCGTCAGCGTCAGCGGTTGGGGCTTTGACAAGGACGCCGAGGTCCGCTTTGGCGGTCAGCTGGCCACCTTTGTCGAGCTGGGCAAGCCGATCGCCGGGCAGCCAGGCTGGCTGAAAGTGGTGACGCCTCCGGGCGAAGGGCCCGCCGACGTGCAGGTTTTGACCAAGCACGGCGCAGCCACTCTGGCTGGCGGCTACGTCTACACCAGCGACCAAGGCCAGGCAGCGACCAAGATCCTGTCGATTGCCCCCAAGTCCGGGCCTCTGGGCGGCGGCGGCAACGTGGCGATCGTCGCCACCGGGCTGGTGGCCGCCAGCGACACCACCCTGCTTATTGGCAACAAATCCGCCAAGATCCAGTCAGTCAGCGCCAAGGATCACGTCATCCTGGCCACGGTACCCAAGGGCGCCGCGGCGGGCAGCGTTGACGTGGTGCTGATGACCAGCAAGGGCAGCGACAAAGCCGTCGGCGGCTATACCTACACCAACACCTTGGCGCTGGGCAGCGTGGCGCCGGGCTCCGGACCGCCCCAAGGCAACACCAAGCTGGTGCTCAAGGGCAGCGGGTTTCAGAAGGGCAAGCCATCGGTCAAGATCGGCGCTCTGCCCGCCGCCGCAGTGGTGGTCGTCAGCGACAGCGAGATCCAGGCCATCAGCCCCCCGGGCAGCCCCGGCTATGTCGACGTCAGCGTAGCCATAGGCAGCGAAATCGCGGTGGCCAAGGGCGCCTTTGTCTACACCAGCAAAGACCTGCAGCTGTACGTGCCCTACCCGTCCAGCGGGGCTCAGGCCGGCGGCACCTTTGTGCACGTCTATGGCAGCGGCTTTGCACCCAACATGGAGGTGCTGTTTGGCGGCAACCCCGCGACCCACTTTACCTTTATTGACTCCAGCCACGTCACGGTCAAGACGCCGCCGGGCAAGGTCGGCGCGGCCGATGTCCAGGTGTCGGCGGGAGGGCTGAAATCGGTGCTTCCCAAGGGATACAACTACTTCAATCCCATGAGTGCCTATGGCGGCACCTGGGGCGCCGACGTCGATGGCGCGGTCAACCTGACGGTCCTGGACGCCCAGAGCGGCGAGCCCGTGGCCGACGCCTTTGCGATGCTGTGGACCAGCCCGGCCACCCCCTACCAAGGCTTTACCAACGGCGACGGCCAGATCACCTTCAGCGGCGAAGAGGTCTACGGCAAGCAGATGGTGTCGGCCAGCAAGACCGGCTACGAGTCCGCCTCGGTCGTGCTGTTCGACGCGACCAACGTGACCCTGTTGCTGACGCCGATTCCGCCGCCGAGCTCTGGGTCGCCACCGCCGCCGCCGCCGGTCCCAACGGTTTCCGGCAAGGTGATTGGCCTGGACAAGTATGTGTTTGTGCCCGTGGGATCCTGCGCCAGCGCGCTGTCTAGCGGCCCCAAAGGCGGCCAGTGCGCCGTTTGCAGTGCCGACAGCGACTGCAGCGGTGGGCAGTCCTGCATCGACATCGGCGAGGGCAACGGCAAGCGCTGCGTGGCGGCCTGCGCCGGCGGCTGCGGCTACGACTTCAAGTGCTATTCCTTTGGCAGCACCTCTGCTTGTGCACCGTCCAAGGGCGAGATCACCTCGGTGTGCTACCACAGCAAGCCGACCTTCCTCTCGCAGGACAACTACCCCAACGAAGGCGCTCTGTTTGAGGCCAACGCCAAGAACGGCTACAAGTACAAAATCATCACGGCCTACGGCGAGATGGCGATCGTCTGCTACGGCGGCTACAAGACCAAGGGCGCCGTGCTGATTGCCGGCGATGCCACCAGCTTGGGAGCCTTTACGCCTACGGTCATGGGCGTCAAGCGCCACTTGATGGTCGTGCCCAAAGAGAAGTACGAAACGGTCGACGTGCCCCTCAACATCCCCTTGAACGCCAAGGCTAATCTTCGCCTGGACAACCCACCGGTGTGGCCGAGCAACGGCGGCTACATCCTGGCAGCCGGCTGGGCCTATCTGGTGCTGGGTGGCGACGGCTCGATCCGCTTGCCGGCCAGTGACCAGAAGTTCTTGGCCCCCTTCCAGGATCCCGAGCCGGATCGCCTGGTGATCGATCAGCTACCGGCGGCGATGGCCGGCGACATCCACGACGCCCACCTGGCCATCCTAGGCCTGGACGTCGAGATCAACCAGGACCCGATGACGGGCCAGACCTCGCAGGTACCGGTGAGCATTACGGTCAAGAACGACATCAAAGACCTGAGCAATGACGGGATGGTGCGCAAGCTGACCGGCGGCGATCTGCAGCTGCTGCCAACCGGTGTGCCCAAGAACATCTATGCAGTGTGGGGCACCGCGGCCGACAACGTGTACGCGGTGGGCGCCCAAGGCGCGCTGCTGCACTGGAACGGCGGCTCTTGGACCATGCAGGCCTCTCTTGGCGGTGGCCAGGCCGACCTGCGCGGGGTGTTTGGCACGGACGCCAAGCACATCTGGGCGGTGGGCGCGGCCGGAGTGGCGGCGGTGTTTGACGGTTCGGTGTGGAAGGCGCTGCCGATGCTGTCTGGTGCGGCCAACCTCAACGGCGTGTTTGCCTCGGCCAAGAGTGGCGGCGGCTACGACGTGTGGGCAGCGGCTCAGCAGGGCCTCTATCGGCTGACCGAGCAGGGCGGCCAGACCGGCTTTGCCAAGTTCAACCCGACCCCCTACGGCAACTTCTTGGGTATTCACGGCGCCGACGCCGACAATGTGTGGGCCGTGGGCATGACCGGCGTCATCGCCTACTGGAACGGGCAGCTGTGGAAGCAGCAGGTGTCCAGCACCTCGATCGCGCTGCGCAGCGTGTGGGCGGCCGACGCCAAGAACGTGTTTGCTGTGGGCGAAAAGGGCCAGATCCTGCGCTACGACGGCGCGGTGTGGAAGGCGATGCAGAGCCCAACCCAGCAGACGCTGCTGTCGGTGTGGGGCTCCAGCGCCAAAGACGTCTGGACCACCGGGTCGCGCGGCACCGTGCTGCACTATGACGGCGTGAAGTGGCAGGTGGCCAAAATCGCCAACCTGGACAAGACACTGTCTGCCGTGTGGACCAGCAGCGCGGGTGACATGTTTGCGCTGGGCGAGCAAGAGCTGGTGCTGGGGCCGATTCTGTACCCGCCGCTAGCCGAGATGCCCAAGCCCAACGGGATGTTGGTCGGCAACACCCTCAAGTGGAGTGTCGACCCGTCGACCCCTGAGCCGCACTTCAACCACGTGCAGATCGGCATTCCGGGCATGGGTGGCGACACCCCCGTTTGGGACATCATGACCAAGGGCTCGCTCAGCCAGGTTGAACTGCCCGACTTTCCAACGATTCAAGGCACCCCTGGCATTCCCAAGGGCACCGGGCTGCGTCTGACCATCACCCGCGGCTACAAAGAAGGCTTCGACATCGACCACTACGACGGAATGGATCTCAATCCTCTGGCGTGGCGGTCCTGGTCGATGCACACGTTCATGTTCACGCGCCAGTAGGCAAGAGGGATCATGCA
Source organism: uncultured Myxococcales bacterium (assembly GCA_903919145.1). GTDB lineage: Bacteria > Myxococcota_A > UBA9042 > UBA9042 > UBA9042 > SXRM01. The sequence goes on along the minus strand of CAIXGW010000121.1, from coordinate 10,696 downwards.
TTGGATGCAACGCGTTGCTGGGCCGGTGGCGGGCAGCTGCCTGCTATGGGCCCTGGCCGGCTGTGGCGAGGACTCGACCGCCAACAACGATGCGGCAACCGCCTCTGACGCCAAAGCGGACGCCGGCAGCCTGGATGGCGCTGTGGCCGACGGTGCGAGCCAAGACAGCAGCGGCGACAGCGGCAAGGACGGCGGCGGCCAAGACGCCAGCCAAGACACCGACAGCAGCGCCGGCAAGGGGATCCTGAAGGCCCGGCCGCTTCGCTATGAAGTCGACCTGTTTGGCGTGTGGGGCAGCGGGCCTACCGATGCCTGGGCAGTGGGAGACAAGGGCACGATTCTGCACTGGAATGGCGCAACTTGGCTGGCCCGCCAGGCGCCCACGACCAAGGCCCTGCGCGCGGTCGGCGGCACCGGCCCCAGCGACGTGTGGATGGTCGGCGACGACGGCGTGGCGCTCCACTTCGACGGCACGGCCCTGAAGGAAGACTCGCCGACCGATACCAAATTCGCCCTGACCGCCGTCCACGCCAGCAGCGACGGCAGCGCGGTACTGTTGGCCGGCGAGGCAGGGACCATCTACCGCCGCCAGCTGGGCAGCTGGAAACTGGAAAACACCAAGGCGTCAGTCAACCTGCGCGCGATCTACGCGATCAATGCCGGGCTGGCCTGGGCGGTGGGCGACCAGGGCACGGCGCTCAAGCTGTCGGGCGGCGCCTGGACCACCACCTCGCTGCCCCAGGCGGGCGATCGGGCCCTGCGCGGCTTGGCTGCAGCGCCGACGGGCCGGCTGTTTGCCGCGGGAGACAAGAGCTATCTGGCCGGCACCAAGGCGGGGCTGTGGGAAGCGACCTTGGCCAATGACCCGCAAAACCGCGATCTGTACGGCGTCTGGGCCTTGGGCGAGAAGGACGCGTGGGCCATTGGCAAGGGCGGGGCCCTGCTGCGCCTGGCCGGCGAGAAGTGGCTGCTCGACTCGATTGCCGGGACCATGCTGCTGCGCAACTTCTTGGCGCTGTGGGGCCATTCGCCAGCCGGCAGCAAGCCGTTTGCCATCGCGGTGGGCGAAGCCGGCTCAGCCGTGCGCTTTGACAGCGCCTCTGGCAAGTGGCTGGACCTGCGCGCCGAGACCACCTCTGACCTGGTAGCGGCGGTGGCCATGGCCGACGGATCGGTGGTGGCCTGCGGCAGCGGCGGCGCGGTGCTGCGGGCCGCCGATCCCACAGCCCCTTTCTACGATCTGGCAGCCCCGGTGACTGCGGCCGACTTGCGCGACTGCACAGCGGCGGGCCCGGACCTGTGGGTGGTCGGCGCCGAGGGCGTGGCGGCGATGTTCAGCAAAGGCGCCTGGACCGTAGAGAAATCCGGGATCAAAGCGATGCTCAACGGCGCAGCCCTGGTCGATGGCGGCCTGCTGGTGGTGGCAGAAAACGGCACGGCGGCGCGGCGCCAGGCCGATGGCAGCTGGCAGACCGAGGTCACCGGCAACCAGCTGCCGCTGCGGTCGGTGGCCAGCGCTGGTGGGCAGGCCTTTGCCGTGGGCGCCGTGGGCACCGTACTGCGCAGAGACAAGGCCGGGCAGTGGACCAAGGAGCAGATTGCCGAAGTGGCTGATCTGCACAGGATCATTGCCTGGGGCGACGGCGAGGCCATGGCCGTGGGCGATGGCGGCGTGGTGTGGCTGCGCGCCGCTGGCCAGTGGACGCGGGTGTTTGAAGCGCCCTCTCTGCCGCTGTACGGAGCGCTGCGCAAGGCAGATGGCACGCTGATCGCGGTGGGCTGGTCGGGCACGCTGGTGATCGGCAAGGCCGGCGGCGCGTTTGCCCAGGTCGACAGCGGCGTGCCCAACGTGCTGCGGGCGCTGGCAGCGACGGACAAAGGCACCGTTGCCGTGGGCCAAAAGGGCGGCGTGTTTGACGTGGTGGAGGCACTGAAGTGAGGCTTACCGCACAGAAATCCCCTGCTCTGCTGGCACGCGCGCTGGCGGTGGCCGGGCTGACTACGGCGCTGCTGCAAGGCTGCGGCGAGGCTGAACAGACCGACGCCGACACCAGCAGCGACACCCTGGACGCCGCCCCTGTCGACACCAGCAGCATCGACGCGGCCCAGGATGTCAGCTCGGCAGTGGACGCAGCCGATGGCGGCACGCCGACACTGGCCAAGGGAATCTGGAGCCAGATCAAGGTGGTCGGCGACCCCAACACCAGCCTGCATGGCTTGTGGACAGACGGCACGACCCGCGCTGTGGCCGTCGGCAGCGGCGGCACGGTGCTGCGCTATGACGGGCTGGCGTGGAAGACCGTCAGCCAGGGCAGCTACCCAACGCTCAACAGCGTCAGCGGGGCGGCGGGCGGCGAGCGCTGCTTTGCCGCGGGCATGGGCGGCGCCATTGTGCAGAGCAAGGGCCAGGACGGCGCCATCGGCACGGCCTGGGGCCCGCCGGGCGGCTGCAGCAAGCCCGCCGACTGCGACGACAAAGACCCGTGCAGCGCCGACTCGTGCGAAGCCGGCGTGTGCAGCCACCAGCCCTCTGGCGCCACCGGCTGCTGCGGCGGCGCGGTGTTTGCCGACAGCTTTGACAAAGGCCTGGGCTCGTGGACCGTAGTCGATCTGAAGACTTCGCCGCAGGGCGGCATCACCTGGCAGGCCGCGGCCATGACGGGTAAAGACGGCAGCGCCCGCGCCACCAGCGCCCCCAAAGCCGCCTACTTTGGCCGCACCGACGTTCCTTGCGACGGCGGCGTGGGCTTTTGCCCCACCTTTGACACCGGCAAGCCAGTGGGATCTTCCATGCAGACCGGGCTGCTGCAGATTCCGCTGTCGGCCAAGGTCACGCTCTCTTGGCAGATGATGGTCGATGTGGGCTCTGGCTACTATGACCAGCTGCAGCTCTACGCCTTGCCGGCGGGCGGCAGCAAAGAGCTCCTGTGGGACAAGAACAACCAGCTCAGCAGCGGCACGACCAGCGGAAAGTTCCAGTCTTTTTCTGTGGATCTGACGAAGTACAGCGGCAAGAAGCTGACCCTGGAGTTTCGCTTTGACTCGATCGACGCCAACAACAACAGCGGCGAAGGCGTGTTCCTGGACGATTTGGTGTTGAGCAGCACCTGCGCTCCGCCAGCGGCCGGCGCCAAGGCTCTGACCAGCGGAACGCTGTTTGGCGTGTGGGCGGCCAGTGCCGACGACGCCTGGACCGTGGGCGAGGCCGGCTTTACCGCTCACTGGGATGGCCAGAGCTGGCAGCAGGTTTCCGGCGGCAAGCCGCGCGACGTCACCGCGATCGCCGGCACCGGCGGTCAGGCGCTGATGGTTGGCGACTTGGGATTTGGTGCGGAAGTCAACGGCAGCGCGATCAAGCTCACCTCGACCGGGGCCACCAAGCTCTTGCGGGCCGTTGCGGTCCAGCCCAAGGCCGATGGGACGGGCATTGACCAAGCGGTGGCGGTCGGCGCGGCTGGGCTGGCGATGGTCTGGCAGGGCGGCAGCTGGAAAGCAGAAGCCGCCCCCGCCCTGGCCGGTCAAGACCTGACCGGTGTGACCGCCTTTGGCGACGGCAGCTACGCCGCTGTCAGCAGCCAGGGCTCGGTGTTTCGCCGCACGACCCAGAACGGCGGGACCTGGGTCTCTGCCAACGCGCTGGGGATGCCGCTCAAGGCGATCGCCGCCACCGGCGCGGCCTCGGCGTGGGCCGTGGGCATGTTTGGCACGGTGGTCGAGCGCAAGGGCGAGCAATGGACCCTGGCGACCCTGCCCGGCGGCCAAAACGCCAATGCCCTGTGGGTCGATGGCCCGGATCAGGGCTGGATCGTCGGCGACAATGGCAGTGCCTGGCGGCGCACGGCCGGCGCCTGGCAGGCGGAGCAGACCTCGACCTCGGTGCACCTGCGGGCCGTGTGGGCAGCCGATCCAGACCACGTGTTTGCGGCCGGGCTGTTGTCCACCATTGTGCGCTACCAGGGCGGCCAGTGGAGCGCCATGACCGCCCCGCCGGGCATCGACTGGAACGGCCTGTGGGGCACCAGCGCCGAAGACGTGTACGCAGTCGGCGGCAACGGCGCCGTGGCGCACTTTGACGGCAAGACCTGGACCTTGCTGGTCAATCCGGTCAAGGAGACTCTGCGCGCCGTCTGGGGCCTGAGCGGCAGCGATGTGTGGGCAGTGGGCGAGAAAGGCGCCATCTACCACAGCAGCGGCGCAGGCTGGACCAAGGTAGCCATAGAGCCTTGGGAATTTGACCCCGAACAAGAGCCGTACAAGGTCAAGTCGACGCTGCTGTCGGTGTGGGGCGCGACCAGCAATGACGTGTGGGCCAGCGGCGAGCCCGACCAGGACGGCCACGGCGTGGTGGTGCACTGGGACGGCGCCAAGTGGGAATTCAAGCCGTTGCTGTGGGACCTGCCGCGGACCATCCGCGCCATCTGGGGCTGGAACGCCGAGCGGATCCTGATGGCTGGCACCCAAGGCACCGTGCTGCAGCTGGATGGCAAGACCGGCGCGCTGATGCAGCTGGAGCCCGGCACCATTGCCACGCTGTTCGCGATCGCTCCCTGGGGCAAAGACGCCTTGCTGGTGGGCGACATCGGCACGATGCTGCGCTATTCCCCGCCCCCAGCCGCCCCCAAGTGATACAGTAGCAGCGACGCGATGGCCCGCTGCCTGAGGAATGCCCATGGCTCTGATGCAGACAATGTTGCAAAGAAAGCTGCAAGGAAACCAAGGCAAGCCGGGCCAACCGCCGCTGCGGCGCGCGCCGCTGGGCTGGCTCAAGCTCTGGACGGCGCTGGCGGCTCTAGCCCTGGCGGCGGCCTGCAGCGACAACACCGTGCAGGGCCACATTGTGGCCTCCGATGCCGGCGACAACGGCAATTTTGCTTTTGATTCCAAGGGAAGCGACGTCAAGAACGACGGGTCCGCCCCCAAGACCGACGGCGCCAGCCAGCCCGATGACAGCGCCGCGGGCACCGACCAGCCCGACGCCGCCGTGGCCAATTTGCTGCAGTACGCCCACGACCAGGACGACTTCGGCGGCCTGTGCGACAGCCTGTGCGCGCTGAAGATCAACCAGAACTCCGGCCGCAAGATCGGCGTGCGCTATACCCAAAATGGCGCGGTGCCCGCTGAGCCAGCCTTGGTCGAATTTGTGCTGCTGGACCCGGCCAACCAGACGCTGGAGATCCTGACCCCCAACGTCTTTACCAATGAGCAAGGCGAGGCGTGGGCCGAGATCAAGTCTTCCATGCAGGTCGACAAAGCCTCTGTGCTGGCGCGGGTGATCGAAGACGCCGATGCCGGCCAGCTGCAGTTTGACGTCTCTGTAGTTTCCAAGGCCAAGGGGCCGATGACCATCCGCCTGCACTACAAGGGAGCGCAGCTGCCCACCGAGCTGGGTGCCCTGCAGGCCCGCCTCTCTAAGCAGGTGGCGGGCGAGCCGGCCTGCGCCAAGCTCGATCTGGGCGGCCCCCTGCCCACCGCCGCCTGGACCAGCCCGACACTGAAGTGGGACACGCCGTGGGCGCTGAACTTCACCAGCCTGCCCAACTGGGTGGCCAAGGAGGCCGGGCCCGACGGCACCGTTGCCTTTACCGTGATCGGCCTGGCTTTTCCAAGCGCCGGTAGCTCGGCGAGCAAGGCCACGGCAGCGGGCTGTGTCGACACCGGCGCCGTCGTCAAAATCGGCAGCAATGGCGTGGTGGAGGGCGAAGACGTCATTGTGGACATCAAGGACCTGCCGCCGCGGCTCAAGGGCACCTATGACGTGGTCAACCACATCGACTTGCTTAGCGTTTTGCCAGATGGCGTGGAGATGGTGTTCAAGACCATCCTGGATGTGGTCAGCGACCCGGTAGCAGGCCTGCTCAGCCTGGCTTGCAAGCTCGGCGGTAACAGTCTGGAGTCGCTGTGTGGCTATGTGTTTACCGACAAGACCAGCCCATCGATCAAAGACATGACACCGATCGGCGACATCGTGACCAAATTCCTCAACGCCATCCTGTTGTCTTACCTACCCGACTCGGTCAAGACCGGCCTGTCTACCGGCGCCGACCTGGGCGAGATCCTGACCAACCTGGAGATGGGCGGAACCATTGAGATCAAGGCAGAGCCGGACAATAGCGGCTTTCTGCCGGCCAGCCAGACCAAGCAGCTGTGGTCAACCGTGACGTACAAGTGGACGCTGGGCCAGACCTGCGCCGCCAACGACCCCAACTGCGGCAAGAAGACCTTCAACATTGAAGCCTTTCAGAATGAAGCCATTGTCGGTCAGTTTGACCTGTGGCGCGACGCGCTCCTGTCTCAGGTCAAGATCGGCAAGCACTCTCTCAAGGTCAAGTGGGGTGCGCTGATCAACTACATTGTGCAAAAGCAGCTGCTTCCGGCCATGACCAAGGATCCCAAGAATCCCGGCGCGCCAGTGGTCGACAGCTACGCCAAGCTGCTCAAGTCGCTGATGGGCGGCAAGCAGTGCTTGGTCAAGGACACCTGCTGCAATGACTTTGCCAAGCAGCTGGCGGCCAAGCAGTCGCTGATGAACGAGACCTTCTTGACCTCTACGTGCGAGGTTCTGGTCAACGTGGGCACCGGATTCCTGGAGGCCCAGCTCAACAAGCTGGACGGCGACAGCGGCGATCCGACCAAGGGCTCTGGCCTGCTGCTGAGCGCTACGGGGTGCAACATCTATGAGACCAATCAGGACATGCTGATCGACCTGTTTGGCGGCGCCCAGCCCAAAGACCGGTGCACCTGGGACATGACGCTGACCATCGGCGGCGCGCCCCAGGCCATCAAGGGCAAGTTCTTTGCGCAGCGTCAGCAGTAGCCGATGACCGAGCCGGCGCGGCTGCCAGCCACCCTCCTGCCCTCCTCTGAGCCCCGAGGCGAGCTGCGGCCGCTGCGCAAGGTGCTGGTGGTGCAGCACGTGCCCTTCGAGCCCCTGGGCACGCTGGACCGGCTGCTGCGAGCCCACAAGATCCGCATCCGCTATGTCAATTTTGCGCGGGTGCCCGATGCCGTGCCCGACATTGGCGACTGCGACGCGCTGATCGTGCTGGGCGGGCCGATGAATGTGGACGAGCAGCAGCGCCACCCGCACCTGCACACCGAGCTGCGGCTGATCGAGCAGGCGCTGCGCCAGCAGGTGCCGGTGCTGGGCATCTGCCTGGGCGCCCAGCTGCTGGCCCACGCCCTGGGTGCCGCGGTCGGGCGCAATCCGCAGCAGGAGCTGGGCTGGCACCGCGTGCGGCTGACGCCTGCCGGGCTGGTGGACCCGGTGCTGCGCCACCTGGGTGCCGACTCAGCGATTTTCCATTGGCACGGCGACACTTTTGCGCTGCCCCACGCAGCCCAGCATCTGGCGGAGAGCGACTTGTGCGCCCACCAGGCGTTTCGCTGGGGCCGGCTGGCCTATGGCCTGCAGTTTCACCTGGAGGTCGATCCACCACTGGTCGAGAGGTGGATGCGCGTTCATCGCCACGAGCTGGAGCTCTGCCTGGGCCCAGATGCGGTGGCAACGCTCCGTCTGCAGACGGCCCACGAGATCGAGGCGGCCATGGCGCGCGGCGCGGCGCTGTTCAACGCGCTGCTTGAGGAATTTGGCTGGCGGGCGCGGCCCAAGGCGCTGCAGTTTGGCCACCGCACCACCGGCCCCATTCCGCGCTGAGCGCTGAGCCCAGCGGCTCCAATGACGGGAGCTGCGGACCGCGGCTATTCGCCCTCTGGACGGATGCTGCGGCTGGTGGTGCGCCAGCGGCTGGTGCCGGCGTTGGCAGCCGTGTGGGGCACTGCGACGTCGGCTTCCAAGGGCTTGATCGAAGGGTCTGGGATCAGCAGCACAGCATCGACCCGCTGCGGCGAGGCCGCCATCACCAGCAACCGACTCTGATCGCGGGGGATCTCGATCTCTTCAGGCGGCTGGGGGATGTGCCCGGCGGTGGCCGCACACAGCCCGGCGATGGTGGTGAACTGCGGCGACTCCGGCAGGTTGCGCCCCAGCACCCGGTTGATCTCGCGGATGGCGGCACTGCCGGTCAGCAGCACAGTGCCGTCGGCCTGGGGCTGAATCGAGGGCGGCTCTTGCTGGTCTCTGGTCCGGATCTCGCCCACCAGCTCGCGCACCAGGTCCTCAAAAGTCACCAAGCCCGCCAGCCCGCCGTGCTCATCTGTGACCAATGCCATAGCCTCATTGGCGTTTTTCATCTGCTGCAGCAGGTCAATGGCGCGGGTGCTCCACGGCACCAGCAGCGGCTGCTTGATGAGGTCGGTCAGCGCCACCTGATGGCCGGCGACAAAGGCGATGAGCAGGTCGCGGCTGTGGACATACCCCTCGATTTCATCTGGGGTTTCGCCAAAGACGGGCAAGCGCGCGTGGCCCGACTCCAGCGCCACCGCCACCGCACTGGCCAGGGTGGCATCGATCGACAGCGCGGCGACCTTGTGGCGCGGCACCGAGACCGCCAGCGCCGTGACATCGGCCAAGTCCATGGCGCGAATAGCGATGTCGGCCGAGCGGACGTCGATGGACCCCGACCGTCCAGCCTCGCTCAGCACCAGCTGCACCTCCTCTGGAGACAGGCGGGCTTCTGAAAAAGTCGTCTGGTCGCGCAGCGGTCGCAGCACCAGGTTGGAAGTCGCGGTCAGCAGCCACGCCAGCGGATGGGTCACCTGAGCCAGCACTTTGAGCAGGGGGGCGGCGCCCAGGGCAAACCGCTCGGCGCGGCGCAGGGCCAGGGATTTTGGCACCAGCTCGCCAATCACCACAGACAAAAAGCCCACCAGCACCACCACCGCCAGCAGCGCCAGCTCTTTGGCTACATGGACTTCGAGGCCGAATTTCTCAAGCACTACCTGCAGCTGCCCGGCCACCGAAGCGCCGCCGTAGGCCGCCGCCGCCGCCGACACAAAGGTGATGCCGACCTGCACCGTGGCCAGGAACCGCTCGGGGTCGGCGCGCAACCACGTCAACGCGCGGACGCGCCGGCCTCCGCCTTGCTGCAGTTCGGCCAAGCGGGCGGTGCGGATCGACAAGACCGCAATCTCGGCCCCGGCGAAAAAGCCGTTGACCAGGACCAGGGCCATGATGATTGCGAACTCGTGCATAAAAAAGCGCCTTGGTCGCACAGTGTAGCGCGCAACGGCCAGCATCACCAGCGCCGAGCAAAGGCATGGACTATTTTATAGAATCTGTGCGCTTCCAGTGCAACATCTCGCCGTCGCCATTGAAGTCGAGCAAGAACACTGCCCGGGGCTGGGTGTCGGCGCCGACCAGGCTGGCGACCTTGGCGCGCACTTCTACGCGGACTGTTCGGCGGCCGTCGGCGGCGGTCTTGCCCCAGTCTGACACGCCAAACCCCGCAAATTCCCAGCGGTAGGGGCTGATCGGCGAGCGGTGGTCGTCAAAATGCTCGACGGCAAACAGCTCGACGCGCTGGCGAATCCTGCGCTCGGCGGCGCCGGCTAGCTGGGTGCGCAGGCGGGCGACCTCGGCTTCGGCGCGCAACCGCTCGGCAATGGCCTGGTCGCGCTCGCTGAAGGCCTTGACTGACGCCAGCTCTGCGGCCCGCGCAGCGGCCTGGACCTCGGCCAGCTGGTCATTGCCGCTGCGGCGGGCCGCCAGGACCTCGCGGTCGATGCGCTCTGACGCCGCCACTTCGGCCTTGGCGATCTGGCTGCGCGAGTACAGCGGCGCGCCCCCCAGCGCCAGCAGGGTCAACATCACCAGCACCAGCGCCTGAAAACGCGTCATGACCAGCTCGCCTGCCATCGTCTGCACCCCTCCCTGACAGTCCTGCGACCAGCCCGCATGGCCGCCGCCCCAGCCCCAAGCCCCCTGCAACGCCGCTGCAGCCGCTGCTATTCGCCCGCCGGTGCCGGCGTGTTTGTCGATCGGCCAATTGACGATCGTGTAGCGTAGGCAACATCCAGCATTTCCGCATTAGTGATGAGCAGTTGACATTGCCTCACCCTCTGCCGAGGGCGATTGACGGCGCGGGCCGCGCTTGCCACGATGCAGCGATGGTCCAGCCCGCCCACCACCACAGAGATCCCTGGCCGCGGCGATGGCTGGTGCTGGCGCTGGCGCTGGGATTGGTGCTGCTCGACACCTGCCTGCCTGCCAGCCATGCCCAGGCAACCACCATGGAACTCTATGGTTTTGGCCCGCGCGCCGTGGCCATGGGCAATGCCGCCGAGGCCGCAGCCGACGACTTCTATGCCCTGCACGCCAACCCGGCCAACCTGGTGCTGGCCGACCACATCCACCTGGGCATGGGGACGGACGCCGTGTGGAACCGTTTTGCCGTCGATCGCCAGGGCGGACAGCAGCTGTGGCCAACTCGGCTGCCCCAAGACAACTACCTGATGCACGTGGGGATCTCTTCTCCCCTGCCCGGCTGGCTGGAGCGCAAGGCCGCTATGGGTGTGGCCTTTCACATTCCGCTTGGCGGTCCGACCCGGCTCGACAGCCTGGACCACCGGCTGCCGCAGCTGCCCATGTACGACACCCTGGGCGATCGCCTGGCGCTGCTGGTGGGGGTGGCGGTGCGGCCAGTGCCGTGGCTGGCGTTGGGAGTCTCTGGCCAGGTGCTGACGGCGCTGAGTGGCCGGGCCAACGTGGGCCTGAGCCTGCTCGACCAGCGGGTGACCTACAAGGCCTTGCAGATCGAGCTAACCACAGAGGTTTTTCCGGTGGTCGCGGCGACCTGGC
>CAIXGW010000120.1 GCA_903919145.1 uncultured Myxococcales bacterium | reverse complement strand
ATGTGCGCGACTTCGATGCGCCCGGCGACGCGGATACTGTTGAGCACCTGGTCCATCAGCGCGTTGACCAGCCACGGCTGACCTTGGGTGACCTCGTAGGCGAGGTCGACCGCCTCAACGGTGAATTCCTGGCCAGTTTCAGCGGTGTGCTGAGCGTACAGCGCGCCGACGTCGGCACGGGTGAAGCTGCCCATCGTCATGGACGCGGCCTTGACATTGAACGGCGACGCCGTGCCCAAGTGCGGCGACCCGCCCGATGCGACTTTGTAGTCGCGCACGTCGCGCAGGCCGATGAGCGCCACCGTCGATGGCCCACCGTGGGGGCGATTAGGAAACATTCCTCGCAGTTGGCGCAGTACAGTGATCAGCGCGTCGTTCTGCATCGCATCGATTTCATCGAGCAGCAGTACCACTGGGCGGGGGCAGGCTTCGCACCAAGCCTTCAAGTAGCCCGCCAACCGGCGGCCCACTGGCGAGTGGAAGTCGGCAGTTGCTGGACGTAGTTCAAGGGGGAGGTCCAGGCTGGCGCTGTCCGCGATGCTATCGACGACAATCCGCTCCGCCGCCGCAGGGTCATCGCGGTAGGGTTCGGCGGCCTCGCAGGTGGCCCAAAGGGCGGCGTAATTGCCAGAGGCTGTCAGCTCTTGGGCCAGGGCCCGCATCGCCGTGGTCTTGCCGACTTGGCGAGGGGCGTGTAGGACGAACCAAGCGCGGTCGAGGACAAGGCGGTGGACCTCAGGCAGGCGTGCGAGCGCGGAGAGTGTGTAGTGCCAATCGGCGACGTTGGGACCGGCGATATTGAAGTGGCGGGGCATGGGCGGAGACCTCCTGCCGCGAGGATAGCACGGGTGGCGGTGGGGCGGCGAGGCGGGGCGCGGGGCTGACCGGGTACGAGCAAACCCGCCACAAATGCAACCCGGCTAATGAATTAGCGGGCTATCATCGCGCCGTCCACCTTCGTGGACGGCCTCGCCGCGCTGCGGCGATGGTGCACGACGGCTGTGGCGGGCTTGGGCTTGGGCGCGAAATCGGGACTGTTGGGGTCTGCAACAGTGGCGGTTTCGCGGATTCGGGTGGGTTCGCTCGGGGTATTTCCGCTACAGAAATACCAAGTTCTCTTCGGGCCACCACGCGGGGGTGTCGAGCAGCGCGATGAGCGTCGGGCCGAATCAGCCGCGCACCACAATGACGTCGGCGTGCAACGCCTCGGCAAAGTCCACAAAGCTCATTTCCATGGGTTGGCCCCGGTCGAACCACGGGTCATGCAAAATGAATCCCGTAGCAGTAGCCGAGGCCACTACGACGGCGTGAAGCCAACCCGGTCCGCTGGGAAGGTCACCGTGAGGGCCAGCGCCGAGTCCCGCAGTCACTGCAACGGCCGCCATCTTGGCTGAGAATACCTGCACAACCAGCAAGGACCGCTCCTGCAACCGGGCTCTGATCCAAGGAATCGTTCTGGGATCCGTTGGATCGGTCTGGATGAGCTCGCTTGGAGGACCCAACAGGTGCGCCTGTGCACTGGTGAAACTCACGCCGCGCGGGGATGGTTGCAGCCGCGCTTCCAGGTCAAAGGCGTCCACGGCGATCCCGCGGGCTTGCAGGACCATCACAAGGCACGCGGGCACACAACCGTTGGCCGTGCGTTGCGCATGGTGGGTGACGACGCTTGCCGCAAACGAACCTTCCGCAGGCTCGCGAGCAGCCTGGTCGTCGCCGCTTTCCGCCGTGGATCGATTCCTACGCAAGTGCTTTGCCCCAATCATGAGCTAGGCTGACGGCCTACTGCGACCGCCCATCGCCTGCGGAATCAAGAAAGCCAGCGCGCTCTAAGTCAAAGCTAATCTGGATCAGTGGTTTACCTGGCGCGCCCTGCGGACCTGCCGACGCGTCGACGGTCTGGACCAGCCACCCGGTGGGCGTTGCAGAGGCGCTGGCCGCAAAGTGGGCGTGAGGCTGCGGCGAGGTGTCCAACAAGGCCTGGGCTCGACGAAGGACAAGCACTTCCGGCTGCTGTAGTGGTCGCAGCGCCGCTGCGGCGATTCCTTGGATGGCCGGCAGCGGCTCTGTCAGTGGGAGCCGCAGGGCAACGCGCGCCGCCAAGGGATCCAGGCTTCCACGGCGTAGCCCCTCAAACACCGCCTCTCGCAGCGCCCCAGAGCGCAGGCCAACCTCTCTGCGCGCAACGACGTCTGGGTGTTCTGCGCGGTGAGGCTCTGCACTCCCTCTTGCCTCCATGGCCGTGCGCGCTGAGCTTCCGATGTCGAATGTTTGGCACAGGCGATTGATGGCGACCAACCGACCGACGCCAAACTCCCTGCAGACCCTTGTGATGGCCGCCTCAGACGTGGGATCAAGGCCGGCCGCCACGCGCAACACGCCGCTGCTGGGCACCAACAAGTGCGCAGCAAAGGCACTGGCGCGCGCCTCGATGACGTTAAATCCCTGAAAGAACGACCGGGCACTGCGGGCCTGTGGGCCAGAGAATTGGCCTGAGGACCGCGGGCTGATCAAAGCCATCCTGCCGTCGCCCGCCTGATGGTCGAGCAAGAGATGGCAAAGCTCGTGGGCCATCGTCGTGCGCGTGCGCCACCAGCACTCTGGGCCACCCACAAGGTGCACAAGCACGCCAGCTACCGGCAGGGCCACGGAAGCACCGTCCAAACTCGCGTCCATTTGGCCGGCATCAACGAAGATGGTTGCGATCCCAAGGTTGTCCAACATCTTGCGCATCGAAGCGATAGGCGCGTCCTGGGCCATGTTGAGCCGCGTGCGGAGCGCTGCTGCGGCTTCAGGGGCGCCGTACGGGGCGCGTTCTTTGGTCGACGGCACTCGCCGGTCGATGAGGCGCAACAGCGCGTCCGTTTGGGTTGCCCGTACGGATTCGAGCTTGCCCAGCAGTCTAAGGATGCGGACAAAGTCGCCCAATACCGCCAAAGACTGGCTGGGGGCGAGGCTGCGCAGCGCCGCCTGACCGCTCTTGCTCTGGCCCCGCATCAAGAGATGCGCCATGGGCGAGCGCTCTACCACAGCCTCGCTGAGCTCATCGGACTCCACCCCAACCAGCCGGGCGAGCCGATCGAGCTCGTCTACCGTTGGCACCGCAGCCTGTGCTTCCAGCGCGGCTAGGCGCGCATCGGGGATCCCCAACTGCGCCGCAAAGGCTGCGCGGAAGTGATGGCCACTGAATCCGCTTCGTCGGCGCACCTCTGCGAATATCTCTTTCATTCTATGCATCTTTGGGGTGGGCGCCACATGCGCGCCCCGCAACATCTTAGCGCATCCCCCCCAGGGTGTCACGGCTGGCGGCGTAGCCAAGTTGCAGTGGGTTGGGGTGGGAGTTGGCCTTTGCGCTTGCGACCGGGTGAGGCCTGCCGTGGGCAGCCGGAGGCTGAGGTTGGCGCGGGGTTGGGTTGGGGCGGGTCTCTGGTCCGACCGGTTAACGCCAGTAATCGTTTGTAAAAACAGATGGTTGTGGCCGGTCGGGGGGAAGCCCGGGCGATGAATGGCCGGGCTATCATCGCGCCGTCCACCTACGTGGACGGCCATCGCCGCAGCGCGGCGATGAGGGAGGAGGGGTCAGGCCTGCGAGGGCTTGGGCGCAGACCGCGTGCGTTCGCCCCCGATTCACGCCGTCGCTTCCGGAACGAGCCAATTACAGCCGCAACAGCGTCACCGCCCGCCCGCTCGGTGTCTGGGCCTCGCTGAACTCGCCGCGCTTCTCCCAGCCGTCGCCGCTCGGCGAGGTAGAGCGCGCGTCAAACACCATCAGCGTGCCCGTCGCTAGGCCCAGCCGCTCCAAGTAGCCGTCGATTTGCTCCAAGCCCTTCTCCAGCGGGTCTTTCTGGCCATCCCGCCACACCTTGAGCTCCAAGGCATGGCGATCCTCGCCGGTGGGCAGCCCGGCGGAGTCTACGCCGGTAAACCAGCGAATCAGCAGGTCCAGGCGCTTGCGACCCAGGCCGTACTCGCGCTCGATGTAGCCGCCGCCGTTTACCAAGCGATGCAAGAAGGCCATGGTGACAATCTGTTGCGCAAACTCTGGCCAGGTCTGACCGCGGACCATCCACTCGCCGTTCTCTCGCCAGAAGGCCACAAAGGCCTGGAGCACGCTGCGCAGGTCCAGGCGCCCGTCCGGCAGAGCCCAGCGGCGATTGGGAATGTCCATGCGCACTTGGCTGGGCAGGCTCAGCTCGCGCGGCAGAACCTCGCGGTAGATCGGGTTGGCGATGCGGACCATTTTGGCGTCGTTGGCGATGAGGCCAAGGTCGGTGCAGTACTCGATGTCGCGCTGGGGCACGTCTAGCGGAATGTCTCCGCCGGCCAGGATCGGCGCGATGACTGCGCGCACCCGCGGTTCGTTCAGCTTGTCTGCCAGGCTGTCTAAGTGAGTGCTGCGGCTGAGGATCAACAGCTCCTTGGCCTGGGCGATGTGGGCGACTTCGATGCGGCCGGTGACGCGGATCTTGTTGAGGACCTGATCCATCAAGGCGTTGACGAGCCAGGGCTGACCTTGGGTGACCTCATAGGCGAGGTCGACCGCCTCAACGGTGAATTCCTGGCCCGTTTCAGCGGTGTGCTGAGCGTACAGCGCGCCGACATCGCTGCGCGTGAAGCTGCCCATCGTCAGCGACTCGGCCTTGACGTTGAACGGCGACGCCGTGCCCAAGTGCGGCGAGCCGCCCGATGCGACTTTGTAGTCGCGCACGTCGCGCAGGCCGATGAGCGCCACCGTCGATGGCCCACCGTGGGGGCGATTAGGAAACATTCCTCGCAGTTGGCGCAGTACAGTGATCAGCGCGTCGTTCTGCATCGCGTCGATTTCATCGAGCAGCAGTACCACTGGGCGGGGGCAGCTCTGGCACCAGGCCTGGATATAGTCGGTGAGACGCTGACCGGGCGCGACATCCGCTCTAGGGCTGGGAGGTCGCAATTCTATGGGCAGATCAAGCTCAGCGCTGTTGCCGATGCTGTGGATGACGATTCTTTCCGCCGCTGCAGGATCGTCGCGGTAGGGTTCGGCGGCCTCGCAGGTGGCCCAAAGGGCGGCGTAATTGCCAGAGGCTGTCAGCTCTTGCGCCAGGGCACGCATGGCCGTGGTCTTGCCCACTTGGCGGGGGGCGTGTAGGACGAACCAAGCGCGGTCGAGGACAAGACGGTGGACCTCAGGCAGGCGTGCGAGCGCGGAGAGTGTGTAGTGCCAATCGGCGACGTTGGGACCGGCGATATTGAAGTGGCGGGGCATGGGCGGAGACCTCCTGCCGCGAGGATAGCACGGGGCGGGCTAGCGTGGGGAGGCTGGGGCGTGAGGCTGATGGCCCGGCGGCGCGGTTCCGAGCCGGGTTGGGGCGCCTCGCCTGCGGCGACCGGGTCGGGCCTTTTTGCCCGCGCCCGGCGGCCCTGCGGGCTCGCCCGGCGCTCTGGGCAAAAAGCGGCGTCGCACGCCGCCCTTGCGGGGCCTCGCCCCTGGCGCGGGGCTGGGCTTGGCGGAGGGACT
>CAIXGW010000119.1 GCA_903919145.1 uncultured Myxococcales bacterium | reverse complement strand
TGATCAAGAAGATCCTCGCGCATCTCGGCCTGGCCACGGAAGCACTGACCAAGCCTGAGGATCCTGTCTGGCTGCCAAAAAAGTCGACGCTGCGCGGGCCGCCGGATGAGCTGTTCCCGCCGGATGTCGATGAAGCTGGGCTGCCTGTAGAGGTGGAAGCCGTCGACGAGGACCCCGGCGAACCGTTCTTTGACGAGCTGCCCGCCGACGAGTGGGCCGCGTAGCTGGGAGACCTGAGGGGCTGCTGGCTGGCGGAGCCTTGTGCGGATCGGGCAGATTGCGCTCATTCGTACCGCGACGGCTGCTGATCCTGTGCGCGATCGCGAGGACAACGCCGCGTGCGCGTGCGCGATGCAGAACATTCAGCTGGGCGCGTGGGGGCACGGGCTGGCCTCGTACTGGACGACGAGCGGCGCGATCGTGGGCAAAAATCTCGATATGTTTTGGGGTGTTCAGCCCAGCGACGAGATGGTCGGCGCGATCATTCTCGGTGTCGCGGCGGCCGACGCCAAGGCCGTGCGCTACAAGCAACCTGAAGATGTGACGACCTGGCTGTAGCGCAGCTGACAGCAACGGACGGCAATGTACAAGTGTGAAGTCGAACACGTGTGCGCGCAAACGGGCGCGCGCGCAGGCAAATTGCACCTGACCCACGGCGTGGTGCACACCCCCATTTTTATGCCTGTGGGGACGCAGGCGACGATCAAGGCCGTTTTGCCACGTGATGTCGAGGTGTTGGGTGCTGAGATCATCTTGTCGAACACGTACCACCTGATGCTGCGGCCGGGTGCAGAACGGATCGCCCAGGCGGGCGGGCTGCACAAGTTTATGGCGTGGCAGCGGCCGGTGTTGACGGATTCGGGCGGTTTTCAGGTCTATTCGCTGTCGAAGATCCGCAAAGTGACCGATGACGGCGCAGTTTTCCAGAGTCACATCGACGGGGCGCGCCACGTGCTCAACGCCGAACGGGCGATGCAACTGCAAGAGGCGTTCGGCTCAGACATTATGATGGCGTTTGATGAATGCCCACCCGCGAAAGCAGACACCAAGGTGGTGCAGCGTGCGATGAAGCGGACGGTGGCGTGGCTCGATCGCTGCATCGCGGCGCGGACGCGGCAAGACGACTGCGCGCTGTACGGCATCGTGCAGGGCGGCGTCGATTTCGCCTTGCGCAGCCAGCATGTCGAACAGATCTGCGCGCGCGAGGGCTGCGAAGGCTTTGCGATCGGCGGCCTGTCGGTCGGCGAGACCAGCGAGGAGCTGTGGGCGACGTGCGCGTACACCGCCAAGCAGATGCCGGCGCACAAGGCCCGGTATTTGATGGGCGTGGGCACGCCCGAGGATCTGGTGCGCTGCATCGACTACGGCGTCGAGCAGTTTGACTGCGTGATGCCGAGCCGCAACGCGCGGCACGGCGTGGTGTTTACGCACGATGGCAAGCTGGTGATTAAGAATCGCCAGTTCTTTGCGGACGACGGCCCGCTCGATCCCGACTGCGGGTGTATGACCTGTACGACGTTTACGCGATCGTACCTGCGGCACCTGTTCGTGGCGGGCGAGGCGACGTGCGCGACGCTGCTGACGATCCACAACCTCGCCTTCTACCTGAAGATCGCACGGGATGCGCGCGCGGCGATCCTGGCCGATCGTTTCGGCGACTGGCAGGTGCAGACCCTGGCGCGGTTGGCCAGTAAGCGCTGGGCGGCCTAGCGCGGCGGGATTGGACCAGTACGCCCGTGGGCGTCGTGCACAGTCGGGCAACTGCCGGGCCCGATCGTGTCTCGGTATCGGCGCGATCGGCACGTGTTGCACAGCAGGGAGACGAAGATGGCCAGACCAACCAAGCGCAAGCAACTCACCGCCGCCGTCAGTGCAGACGAGGCCGTGGCCCAGGCGATCGCGCAACCAGACCTCACCGCAGGGATCGTCGCGGGCGGCATCGACCGCTTTGGGGTCGAGGCGATGTCTCTCGCCACCGTCGAGCGGTTGGTGCAGTCGACCAACGTCGACAGCGAGATGACAGGGCTGATTCTGCTGTTTGTTCAGTTAGATGTGCAGGGAGATGCGCGCCCCGTGCTCGACAAGGCGATCACGGGCGTGATGCGGGTCGACATCAGCGAGGGGATGGACCTCATCCTCGTACTGGCCGTCGCAGGCATCGCGCTCGATCCGCAGTGGCTGGTAGGGTTGCCGACGCCGATGCGACAACTGCTTGCCGATACAGCTCAAATGCTGGTGGTGCGGCTTGAGCCGCTCCTCGCCGCGCAGGGGACGCCGCGGCCGACGTCGTGGGAGCAGACGCGTCGGGTGCTTTTGGGTGAGTCACTGGTTGCGTAGATCGTGCACATCGGCGTGCGCTGGGCGTAGAAATCGGCAGGAACAAGGCGTCCAACGGCTCGCTCACAGGGCCCAGATCGCGCAATAGGGCGGCATTACCCCTTCTGTCTGGGCGGTTTGTCGAGCCTTGTGGCACGCGTGCACGAGAATCTGCGCATCCTCCCACGGCGACGCGCATCCTACTACTTCGCTGGGGTAGGCCCAGCTTTCACCGACGCCCTTGCGTCTGGGAGTTCACATGCGCGCGATACTTCGCAGTTGCACCTTCCTTTCTGTTGCCGTCCTCAGCGCCGCATCCCTCTCGGGTTGCAGTGACTCGTCCTCCTCTTCCTCGTCTACGACTGCCACAGACACGGCAGCTGGCACAGATGGCTCCGCGGGCACAGACGGCTCCGCAGGAGCTGATGCCACCACGGGGACAGACACGGCGACCAGTAAAGACACATCGACGGGTACAGACGCCACCACTGGCCCCAAAGACATCGTCGATACCGCCGTGGCCAACGGCAGCTTCAAGACGCTGGCCAAGTTGCTCGGCGACGCGGGTCTTGTCGACACCCTCAAGGGCGCTGGCCCGTTCACCGTGTTCGCGCCGACCGACGAAGCTTTCGCCAAGGTCGACCCCAAGATTCTGGAGGTGCTGGGCAAAGACAAGATGCTGCTGGCCGCCGTGCTCAAGCACCACGTAGTCGCTGGCAAGCTCGCTTCGAAAGACGCCAAGACGATGTTCGCGACCTCCGTGGCGGGCTACGTGCTGCCCGTCAAGGTCGAGGGCGGCAAGGTCATGGTAGGCGGCGCGACCGTTACCATGGCTGACGTTGAGGCCACCAACGGTGTCATCCACGTGATCGACAACGTGATCGTGCCCCCAGACGTCGTCGACATCGCGATGGCGAGCGCGGACCACACCACGCTGGTCGATCTGGTCAAGGCCGCTGGTCTGGTCGAGACGCTGCAGGGCGACGGTCCATTCACGATCTTTGCCCCGACCAATGCCGCGTTCGCCAAGCTTGACCCCAAGACGGTCGAGGCGCTCAAGGCCGACAAGGCGGCGCTCGCCGGCGTGCTGAGCTACCACGTGGTCAAGGGCCTCGTCAAAGCCGCCGACGTCAAGTCGGGCGACGTGGCCACCGTCAACGGCGCGACGATTAAGGTCGAAGCGGGTGCGGGCGGCGTCACGGTCAATGGCGCCAAGGTCATCGCGACCGACCTCGTCGGCACCAACGGCGTCATCCACGTGATCGACGGCGTGCTGCTGCCGCCGGCCGCTGGCCCCAAGGACATCGTCGATACCGCAGTCGGCAACGGCAGCTTCAAGACGCTGGCCAAGCTGCTCGGCGATGCCGGTCTGGTCGACACCCTCAAGGGTGCTGGCCCGTTCACCGTGTTCGCGCCGACCGACGAAGCCTTCGCCAAGGTCGACCCCAAGGTCCTTGAGGCGCTCGGTAAAGACAAGGCCCAGCTCGCCGCCGTGCTCAAGCACCACGTGCTGGCTGGCAAAGTCGTCTCCAAGGACGTAAAGACCATGTTCGCGAAGACGGTGGCGGGCTACTCGCTGCCGATCAAGCTGGATGCCGGCAAGGTGACCGTGGGTGGTGCGATGGTGACGAAGACGGACGTCGAGGCCACCAACGGCGTGATCCACGTGATAGACAAGGTGATCCTGCCCCCGACGTTGGTTGACCTCGCGGTCGCGAGCGCCGACCACAAGACCCTGGTCGACCTAGTCGTCAAGGCCAAGCTTGACGCGGTGATAGCCGCCCCGGGCGCGTACACTGTGTTTGCGCCGACCGACGCCGCGTTTGCCGCCGTGCCCAAGGCGACGCTCGATGCCGTTGCGGCCGACAACGCCCTGCTCACGGGTGTCCTGACGCACCACGTGCTCGCCGCCACGGTCAAGGCTGCTGACGTCAAGACCATGTTCGCGACCAGCTTTGCAGGCTACGTGCTGCCGATCGTCGCCAAGGACGGCAAGGTCACCGTCGGTGGCGCCAACGTCATCGTCACCGATCTGGTCGCCACCAACGGCGTCATCCATGTGATCGACAAAGTGATCCTGCCGCCGAACGTGGTCGACATCGCCATGGCGAGCGCGGACCACACCACGCTGGTCGATTTGGTCAAACTCGCTGGCCTGGTAGAGACGTTGCAGGGCAAAGGACCGTTTACGATCTTCGCGCCGACCAACGCGGCGTTTGCCAAGATCGACGCGGCCACGGTCAACGCGCTGAAGGCCGACAAGACCAAGCTCGCCGGCGTGCTGACCTACCATGTCGTCTCGGGCATGGTCAAGGCAGCCGCCGTCAAGTCGGGCGAGGCGACCACGGTCAACGGCGCCAAGATTAAGCTTGAGGTCGGCGCTGGCGGTGTCACGGTCAACGGTGCCAAGGTCATCGCCACCGACCTGGTCGGCACCAACGGCGTCATCCACGTGATCGACGGCGTGCTGCTGCCTCCGGCCAACTAAGCTTTACGCTCAGTCAAATAGGCCACACGGCCCCGACTGCATGCACCCTGATGCTGCAGTCGGGGCCGCTGTTTTTGGGTGACCCACCGGCTAAACGTCTGTCTACCTACCGGGTCGCGGCCTGCACATCGATCTTCAAGACGACGCCGTCGCGGATTAGATCGTCTGCCTTGCCCGCGTAGACGATGCCGAAGTCTCCGCGATTGATGCTAAACTCCGTCTTGCCCGTGACTTTGCCCGCCGCAACCTGAATGGTCGCTGGGGCGGTGATGCGCTTGGTCACACCGTGCATGGTGAGGTCGCCGGTCACCGTGTGGGAGCCTCCCTCGCCGCCGCTGCGGATGGCCGTCGATCGAAATGAGGCGGTCGGGAAGCGTGCGACATCAAAAAAGTCGGGGCTCTTGAGATGTTCTTCGAGCTTAGGCGACCAGTCATTGCGCTGGTCGATGTCGGCGACCACAGAAGCGGTCTGGACTGTGAACTCCAGCGCTCCCCCTTCGGCCTTGCCGCCGGCGAGGACGACTGAACCACTCCATGTCTTGAACGCGCAAGGATGCGAGCCCGTCACCTTGCTACCGATAAAGCCGATGGTCCCCGAGAGCGCCGATTTGGCGGGGGCAGCGTGGGCCGTTGCAGGCGCAGTGGCGGCTCCAAGGGACATGGCGGCAAACTGCAAGGCAACAAGCGGGTGGATGAGACGATTCATCGTGCGAGGCTCCTTGCCGGCACGGCGGCCGGCGGTTGTGCTGCACACGCTATGACTGGCTTTAGGAAGCAACAATCCCCAGTCTTCTAGTAACTTTGTTTCATCTGTGCAACAATAACAACCGAACAGCGCACGCACAAATCAACTGCCTGCAGGGGAGACGCGATGCAAGCCAGCCCAGCCTATGCACTCGATGATGTCGCAGTCTTTGCCAAGGTCGCTGCAGTCGGCAGCTTCACCAGCGCGGCTCAGTTGCTGGGGTTGCCCAAGTCCAATGTCAGCAGGGCGATAGCTCGCCTCGAGGCGTCGCTGGGCCAGCGCCTGATCGTGCGTACCACGCGACGTATGCGGCTCACAGACGCGGGTGTGCGTTTTGCCGACGAGGCCCAGCGCGCGATCACCACGCTTGCCGAGGCCGCAGAGGGGATCCGGAGCCTGCAAGTTGAACCGCGCGGCCTGCTGCGGGTGACGGCGCCGGTTGACCTCGGGCGGCGCGTGCTGGCCAGTGTTTGTGTAGCGTTTCAGCAGCGGTATCAAGAGGTTCAGGTGCAAGCCTTGCTGACGGTTCGCTTGGTCGACCTCGTCGATGAGGGCTTCGATCTTGCGCTGCGGTCAGGTACGCTGGTTGATAGTTCGATGGTCGCCCGGCGCCTTGGCACAGTGCGACAATGCCTGTTTGCCAGTCCGGCCTGGTTGGCGGCACACGACATTCCGCAAGCGCCAGCGGATCTTGCGCGCGTCGCTTGGGTGCACTTCCGGCATCGGCCGGGTGCAGCCACCGTGCGGTTGACCAGTCCCGAGGGGGTGGTGGTGGAGGCGTGCGTGCAGGGCGGCCTATCCTGCGGCGATTTCACGTTCTTGCACGCTGCGCTCGTCGCAGGCGGGGGCGTTGGTCCGCTGCCGGTGCCACTCGCAGCCGAAGACGTCCTGGCGGGCCGCTTGGTCCCCGTATTGCCCCGCTTCGCGGTCAGTGAGTCGCCGCTGTGGGCCGTCTACCCGCCGCAGCGCACTCTTCCTGCAAAAACGAGGCTGTTCTTGGAGTTCTTGCTAGACCCCATCGCTCAGTTCATGGCGCCACTGCCGACCGCGGATGGTCCTTGATGCGGCGCGAAGTGCTGCGCTGATGGAAATAAACCTGCAATGATTTCAATGGCTCCGCGCGGCGGCCCCCTACGTGGCAAGTCGCCTCGCGACTTTTTCTGCAACCTGCTAGGCCAGTCGACTGGCCAAGGTCGAGCCAGCGTTGGTGAATCGAGCGAGCGCGATGCCCACCGCGACGCCGACATTGAGGCTCTCGACCGCCGCCGTGCCCGGGATCGCCACCGCGCGCTGGCAGGCGTGGCGCACCGAGGCCGTCACGCCCGTCTCTTCGGCGCCCGCCACCAGCACAATCGCGCGATCGGGCGGCGGTTGCCACTGTTGCAGCAGGGTCGCGCCTTGCAGGCACAGCGCGGCCGTCGACCCGCCACCACGCGCGCCATCGCCATGATCGTATGCTGCGGATTGACGCCCAAGGTCGTGGGAATTGCAGCCGCATCGACCACATGCAGGTTGCGCACGCCCCACACATGCAGGTCGGGGCCCACGACCGAGCGCGCGGGATCGCGGCCCATCACACAGCCGCCGAACAGGTGCGACAGCACCCAGGTCCACGCCTGATGGGTCAAAGGCGCCTGATCGAGCAGGTGCAGATTATCCGCCGTGAGCTCAGCCGGGAGGCCCACGACGCCTGGCCACACCGACTTGGCGCCCATGGCAAAGTGCGCTTCGGCAATGATCTTCGAACCGGTGCGCAAGCGCTCGATGTCCTTCTTGGTCGGTGCGTACTTGACCTCGCGGCCGCCCCACCAGGTCTGCTTGACCGTGCCCGACGCCTCCGCGCGCACCGCCGTGACCCACATCGCGGTGTTGCGGTACCCGTTGAGTTTTTGCACCAGCTGCTGGCCGCCGCCCGAGACGCGCGCTGCGATCAATTCCAGCGGTAGCGACAGGTGTTCGAGCTTGATGCCGTGGTCCAACCGGTGGTGGATCGACGCCGTCGCCTGGCTTGGGCCCACGTGCATGTCCATCGGTTCGTTGTAGACGCCGACGACGCCCGCACCCGGATGGCCGCCAAAACCATGGCCCCGGTCGCCCATGACGCCCCAAATCAGGTGCGGACCCAGGGGACGGCGTACTGGACGGTCGCCTTCTGTCGGG
>CAIXGW010000118.1 GCA_903919145.1 uncultured Myxococcales bacterium | reverse complement strand
TCGACAGCAGCGAGACCACAATGCCCTGCCAAGCGGGATCAGAAGTTGCGCCAAACTGAACCACGGTGGTCAAGCCATCCACGCCGGCGGCAAAGCTGCCTAAGCTGATGGCGCCAATTGCAGGAGCCAAGGTGCCGCCTAGTCCGGCGGCCGTCTTCAGGTTCAGCGCCCCGCCCGACTCGCTGACGGTGCCCGTTGTGCCGGCGCCGAAGTCGTTGCTGTCCACCGCGAAGCCGCCGTTGATGCCGCCGCTGCCGGCTGCACCGTTGTCAAAAGAGTCGTCGATGCGGGGGGACCAGTGGGCATAGGCAATTGGCCGTCGCCCCCGACTCGTCCAGGTTGATCAGGCCGTCGTCACAATCGGCGTTGCTGGTACAGCCGATGAGGCAGCCTTCGATCGGCGCAAACACGCCCTGGCCGGTCTTGGGGTCGCAACTGTCGGCGGTGCACGGCTTCTTGTCGTTGCAGGTGACGGCGGGCGTGCCGGCGCAGACAGCCTTGCCGTTCAGCGGTGTGCAGGCATCCTGGCTGGTGCACAGGTTGCCGTCGTCGCAGGGTCCTACGGTGCCCTTGCAGATGCCGGCGCTGCAGGTGGACTGGGCTGTGCAGGGGTTGCCGTCGTCGCAGTCGCTGTCTTGCGCACAGCCAGGGAGGACCGGCTTCCGGGTGGAGCCTTTGGTCAGCGCGCCGCTGCACCAAACCTCGCCGTCGCCGCGGACGACGCACACCGACTGGAATGGGCTGCCCTGGGTGCGCGTGCCCCGTGGTTTCACGGGTTGCCGGCGCGCGCCGAAAAAAACCGCGCTTGCCGGGAACTGGTCGGCCGGTCGCGCCGTCTATACTATGGCGCCATGGGTTCTGCCTGCTGGGCGCCGCAGGCCAGACTGCCTGGCCCCTGTGAGCCATTGCCATGGACACCGCAACGATGCCCAGCGATTTCATAGAACCTGCCTCTGCTGCAGTGCGTGCAGTCGCGTTGCCAGACGGGGCCCGCGCCTTTCAGGCGATGCTGCAGCCGCACCTGCCGCGGCTGCACCGCACTTGCCTGGCGCTAGAGCGCAACCACGAAGACGCCGCTGAACTGCTGCAGGACGCCATGGTTCAGGCCTGGCGCCACCGCAGCGCTTTTGACGGCAGCGGCAGCGTCTTTGGCTGGCTGTATCGGATCGTCCAGCATCAACACATCGACCGGGTGCGGCGCAGCGCGCGGCGGCGGCAGCTGTGGTCGGGGCTCACCCACACGCTGCAGGAGCTGTGGGACAGTGTCCTGCCCAGTGACGACCCTGCCGAATTTGTAGAGAAGCTTGCCAGCGCAGAAGAGTTGCTTGAGTGCTTGCGCGAGCTGGCGGACCCGTTTCGCATGGTTGTGCAGTTGTGCGATATTGAAGAGATGGACTACGCTGCAGTCTCAGAGGTCCTGGGGATTCCCATCGGAACGGTCAAGAGCCGCCACGCTCGCGGCCGCGCCAAGCTCCGCGAGGTGTTGCTGGCGCGGCACCGCCACAGCCCAGCCGACCCCAGCGCCAACAGCCCAAGGGAGGCGCCATGATCCGGCCCCCTGCCACAGATGACCGTGAGTTCTCCAAGACCGTCGGGCCCGCTGACGGCGGCCTGACGCTGCAGCAGGCGGCGGCGCAGTTGCGCGAGCAGCAGCCCGATCCAGCCGTGCGCGAGGCGGTGTTTGACGCCCTGGACCAGGCCGCCCGCGGCGAGCAGCGCCGACCGGTAGAACCCGCCCCGGTGGCCAGTTGGCTGGGCTTTGGCCTGGCGGCGGGCTTGGTGATGGCCGGCGTCGCGGCGTTGGTGGTGAACGCAACCCAGCAGGAACAGCAGGTGATCGAGCGCGAGCGCCTGGTCGACTTGGCTTTGGAAGACCAAGAGCCTGAGCAATTTGAGTTCGACCTCAGCACCGAGCAGCACGACGCCGACCACCGCGTGCGCATCGAAGCGCCGGCCCATGTGCAGGTTTCGCTGCATCCCCATCGGCCTTCCTTGGCTCCTCGCTGTGGCGCCGCCACTTGCGTCCACGAATTCGCCCGCGATGAGAACACGTCCTCGCGGCTGCGCCTCGCGGTCAGTCGGCCCGGCAACTATCCCATTCGCGTTCACCACGACTCGGCCAAGCGCAGTGTCCGCCAGGATGTCTTGCTGCGGGCTCGCTAGAGCAGCGGTCAGAAGCCCCGGACTTGATCGGTAGCCACTCTGCAGGTTGTTTGCAGGTGCGGGCCGCCAGTCGGGTCCGACGCGCCGCTTTCCCCAGGATTGTCAGACTATTTAGGCCCATCTCCTGGCATCCGGCAGGCTCTGGGCCTTTCGGCGTCGGCGGAGTCAGGCAAGCCTTCTTGGGCCTGAGCTCCGACCTTTTTTGCGGCCGCGCTCCTTGCACCGGGAACCTCAGTGTCGCTCGCCTCGTCCTGTACTCCGACCGTGTCATGCCCATGTCACAGGAGGTCAGATGAGCGTTGCGCCCCCCGATTTTCAGCCCGTCAGCCCCCGTCCGCCGAGCCAAGGTTTTACCCGGCCGGCCAACCCGTTTCGCCCTTTTGCCCCTTCGCCCAACTGGCGGGCTGACTTCAGCGCCGGCTTTCTGGTCTTTCTTATCGCCTTGCCGCTTAGCCTGGGTATCGCCATGGCCAGCGGCGTGCCGCCCATCGCCGGCATCGTCACGGCGGTCATCGGCGGCATCGTCACCAGCCTGTTGGGCGGCGCAGAGCTGACCATCAAGGGGCCAGCGGCCGGCCTCATTGTGATCTGCCTTGGCGCGGTTCAGGAATTGGGTGGCGACGATCCGCTGCTGGGTGCCAAGCGCATGGGTGCGGTGGTGGCTCTGGCGGGGGTGGTCCAGGTGGGCATGGCGCTGCTGCGCCTGGGCAAGCTGGGCGATGCGTTTCCGACCGCGGTGGTCCACGGCATGCTGGCGGCGATCGGCGTCATCATCTTGTCCAAGCAGATCCACACGCTGATGGGGGTCACGCCGCTGGCCCACGAGCCGCTGCAGCTGCTGGCCGAGATTCCGCAATCGCTGATGCGCGCCAATCCCGAAGTGCTGGGCATTGGCCTGGTGAGCCTGGGGGTCTTGTTCGGTCTGCCCAAAGTCCCGCTGGCCTGGCTGCGCAAAGTGCCCGCGCCGCTGGTGGTGCTGCTGGTGGCGATTCCGCTGGGCGCGCTGGCTGACCTGGCCCATCCGCACTTCTACCAGTTCAACGGCCACGACTATTCGGTAGGGCCCAAGTACCTGGTAAGCCTGCCTTCTGAGCTGCTTTCGGCGATTCCGTGGATGGACGCGTCGCAGCTGTTTACCCTGGTATCGCTGAAATACGTGGTGATGTTCTCTCTGGTGGGGACGATTGAGTCGCTGCTGTCGGCCAAGGCGATTGACGCGCTGGACCCGCGCAAGGGCCGCAGCCACCTGGACCGCGACTTGCTGGCAACGGGCATTGGCAACACCTTGGCCGGCTTGGTGGGCGCCTTGCCGATGATCTCTGAGATCGTGCGCTCTTCTGCCAATCTCAACAACGGCGCGCGCAGCCGCTGGGCCAACGTGTTTCACGGCCTGTTCATGCTGGCTTTTGTGGGGCTGGTGCCCGGCCTGCTGCACCTGATCCCGCTGTCGGCGCTGGCGGCCATGCTCATTTACACTGGCGTGAGGCTGTCTTCTCCCAAGGAGTTCAAGCATGTGCTTGAGATAGGTGTGGAGCAACTGGGCGTGTTTGTCATCACCATGGTCGTTACGCTGGCTACCGACCTGCTGGTGGGGGTAGCCGCGGGCATTGTCGCCAAGGTGTTGATCCACATGGTCCGCGGCGTGCATCCCCGCGACCTGTGGCAGGCCCGCATCACCCGCGAGCCCAGTGAAGGCGACGCCGTGCTGCTGCGTGTCCACTCGGCCGCCGCCTTTACCAACCTGCTGGGCCTGCAGCGCCACATCGAGCACGCCGCTGACACAGCCAAGAAGGTGGTGCTGGATGTCAGCGAAGTGGTGCTGATTGACCACACCACGCTGCAGCGCCTGCACCACCTGGTAGACGATCTGAGCCGCGCCGGTCTCGATATCACCTTGGTGGGCCTAGAGAAACTCGAGGCGACCTCGGACCATCCTTTTGCCGTGCGGCGCCAGCCGGTTTGACCGCCCTGCCTGCCTCTAGGAAAAGCCATGACCGCCGCTCCTTCTGACCGCCCGCATCGTCCGCAGACGCCGCTGCAGCTCCTCAACGCCGCCTTGGAGCACGTTGCTCACTGGCTGCCAGACCAGGGGCCCATCAGCGTCTTTGTCCACCACAACACCTTGCACGCCTTTGAGGATCTGCCGTTTCACCGCGCTGTGCAGCAGGCCCGCACGCTCTACGGCGCCGAGCCTTACTGGCCCGAGGCGAATTTCCGCGCAGCGCTGCAAGCCGGCCGCATCGACCCCCAAGACCTCCAGGCCGAGCTGCACAACCTGGACAGCGCCCAGCCACCCGTGCCGCTGCCCTGGGGGCTGACGCGGCAGAGCTTGCGGCTGGCGCGCCTCACCGCCGACCTGGAAGCGCCCACGGCAGCGCTGCAGTGGCGACTCAGCGAGGCCGGCGAAATGTGGACCTTTCCGCAGGATTTGCCCGAGCCCGCCCGCCACCGACTGGTCCATCTGGGCCAGACGTGGCTGCTGCAGCAAGCAAGCGAGCCGCTGGAACGGGCGGCAGTGGCCGTGACGGGGCAGCCCGACCCGGCGGCGGCGCGGGCCGTTTGGCAGCGGGTGCTGGGGCTGAAGCTAGAGACCGCCGCCTTGGTCCAGGCGGTGCGCAGGGATCCTGAGCGGTGGGGCGCGCTGGCCATGTGGGCCGCGGCGACCGGTGCCGCCCAGCGCGCCGCTGCCCCCGCCGGCGCATCCGCTGAGCAACACGGCGATTCTCCCCGCGATCGCCTGCTGGCGGCTACTGGCGTCGATGCCCACCAGCTGGTCCACGCGGTCTTGCAGCGCTGGAGTGCCGCCCACCTGGACCAGGGCATGGCCTATTGGCCGATGCCGCAGCGCGAAAAGGGCCTCTACCAGGCGACGCGCGATCTTTGGCTGCAGCCCCTGGCGGCGCCCCTGGAGCTGTCAGAAGTGGCTGATGTGCTCGCAGATCATTGCGCCCGCGGCCTGGATGCCGGCCAGGCGGCGGTGGACCTGCTGCGGCGGCTGCGCGTGGCAGAGAGCGACATTGGCACTTGCGTCACCGAATTGCTGCTGGCGCTGCCCGGCTGGGGCGGCATGATGGCGCGGCTGCAGCGCCATCCCTTGGAAGCAGCGGGCAGTGGCAAGGTGGCGCTTGTCGACTTTGCGGCGGTCAGGCTGCTGCTGGAGTGGGCGGCGCTGCGCCAGGTGTCGCGCCAGCACCTGGGCGACGCCGAGGCCTGGCACGGCCTGCCCAAGGTCGCGGCGGCTGCCGTGGCGGACGAAGAGACCCACCTGCGCTGGTCGTGGAGTCTGGCCCGGCTGGCGGCGCACTTGGGTCGCGGCCCGGCGGACCTGGAAGCGCTGAGCCACCTGGAATTGCAGGCATTGGCTCAGGAGTGGAGCGGGTTTGGCGAGCTGCTGCGCCGCCAGGTGTGGCAGCAGGCCTTTGAGCGCTGGCACCGCCGCCTGTGGCTGGATGCGCTGGGGCAGCACCGCCGCATGGGCCTGCACCCCGACCCGCAGCGGCCCCTGGCCCAGGTGGTGTTTTGCCTGGACGAGCGCGAAGAGTCGATGCGCCGCGCGCTAGAGACTTCGGCCCCTCACTGCCAGACCTATGGCGCCGCTGGATTTTTTGGCCTGGCGATGGTGTACCAGGGGCTAGAAGATCCACGGCCGGTGCCGCTGTGCCCGGTGGGGGTAGAGCCGCAGCACTTGGTTCAAGAGGTGCCGATGCCAGATGCGGTGCTGGCTGCCCAGGCTTCGCGGCTGCGCCGCCAGCGCTGGCGTTCGATGGCCCACGGCACTGGCGTGGCCAGCCGCTCTCTGCTGCGCGCCACCCTGCTGAGCACCGTGGGCGGCGCGCTGGCGGTGGTGCCAATGGCGCTGCGGCTGATTGCCCCTGGCCGCGCCGAGTCGGTGGCCAGCGTGCTGCGCAATTGGGTCCGCGGCGATGTTTCCACCCAGCTGGCCTGCGACCGCCAGAGCCCGCTTCAGGATGGCGACGGGCTGTGGCACGGCTTTACCCTGGCCGAGCAAGTCGACCGCGTGGCCAACTTGCTGACGACCCTGGGCCTGGTGCGCGGGTTTGCGCCGCTGGTGGCGATCCTGGGTCATGCCTCTCAGAGTCTCAACAACCCTCACCTTTCTGCCTATCAGTGCGGTGCCTGCGGCGGCCGTAGCGGCTTGCCCAACGCCCGCCTGTTTGCGCTGTTGGCCAACCGGCCAGAGGTTCGCCGCGGTCTGCAGCAGCGCGGCATCGCAGTGCCGGAGGCCACCTGGTTTGTCGGTGGCGTCCACGATACCGCCACAGAGCTCTGCGAGTTTGCTGACTTGGACCAGCTGCCCGCCAGCCACCGCGGCGCCTTGCAGCAGCTGCAGTCCGACCTGCAGCGCGCCGGCCAGGCCAACGCCCACGAGCGCTGCCGGCGCTTTGGCACCGCTCCGGCGCGGCTGACCCCGGCCGCGGCGCAGCGCCACGTGCGCAACCGGGCGGTGGATCTGGCCGAAGCGCGGCCCGAATACGGCCACTCTAGCAACGCCATTGCGGTCTTTGGCCGGCGCCAGCTGACCCGCCACCTGTTCATGGACCGCCGTGCCTTTCTGATTAGCTACGACCCAGGCCTGGACGGCGACGGCGCCATTCTTGAAAAGCTCTTGGCCGGTGCGGGGGTCGTGGGCGCCGGCATCAGCTTGGAGTACTACTTCTCTACGGTAGACAACCAGCGCTACGGCAGTGGCACCAAGCTGCCCCACAATGTCGTTGGCCTTCTTGGCGTGATGGACGGCGCTACCAGCGACCTGCGAACCGGCCTAAACCGCCAGATGATCGAGATCCACGAGCCGATGCGCCTGCTGACGATTGTCGAGGCCACGCCAGAGACGCTGCTTGCCATTGCGGCGCGCCAGCCCGCAGTCGGGCGGCTGGTCGCCAACGAGTGGATTCAGCTGGTCAGCCTGGACCCCCACAGCGGGGCGATGGCGGTGTTCAGCCAAGGTCGGTTTGAGCCCTACGAGCTTGGTCGCAGCCCGCTGGTGCAGGTGCGGCAGTACAGCGACGGCTATGGCGGGCGCTCTGGGCACCTGGGGCCGATGCGGCTCGCGGGTGCCGCCGGCTCAGCTCTGCCCGACCCGGAGGTTCAGCATGCTGCCTGATGTGGGAATGATTCCGGCGGCCAGCTGGGCTCGCCTGGGCTTGCTGACAGCCTTGGCGGCGCCGTTCTTGGGCGTGCTGGCCTTGTTGCTGCGCTTGGCCCTGCTGGGATGGCGTCGCGCCAAGGGCCGTGGCCGCTGGGACCACCTGCCGCGCGAGCGCTCTGTGGCGCGTCTGGCCGCGTCTGCGCTGCTGGTCAGCCTGCTGGGCATTCTGGGCGCCGTGGCGGCCGTGGCCTCTTTGGGCCGCGACCACCTGCTGGTGGACCTGGGCCCGTGGTACAGCGCCGGCGACTACCAGTTTGCCGTGGTGCTCCAGCTCGACCCTCCGGCGATGGTGCTTGCCGTACTGGCGGCGGTGATCACTGGGCTGGTCGGCCGCTTCTCGGTCACCTATCTGCACCGCGAGCCGGGTTTTCTGCGATTTTTCCTGCTGCTTTTGCTGTTTGCTGGGGGCATGCAGCTGCTGGCGCTGGCCGGCACCGTCGACCTGCTCTTTGCCGGCTGGGAGCTGGTGGGGCTGACCTCGACGCTGCTCATTGCCTTCTTCCTGGAGCGAAAAGCCCCCGTCGCCGCCGCGCGGCGGGCCTTTGTGACCTATCGCATCGCCGACGTGGGGTTGCTGCTCGGCGCCGTGTGGCTGCACCACTGGTCCGGCTCCTCGACGTTTTCTCTGGCCTTTGGCAGCGGTCACTGGCCAGCCGATGTCGCCCAGCTGCCCCAAGGAGCGGCGCTGCCGCTAGCCCTGCTGTTTATCGCCGCCGCCGCTGGCAAGTCCGCGCAGCTGCCCCTTTCTGGCTGGCTGCCGCGGGCCATGGAGGGGCCAACGCCGTCTTCGGCGCTGTTCTACGGCGCGCTGTCTGTGCATGCCGGGGTGTTTTTGCTGCTGCGCATCCAACCGCTGCTGGACCAGGCCCCGCTGGCCCGCGGAGCGCTGATGGTGGTGGGGCTGGCGACGGCGGGCTGGGCGTCCTTGGGCGGCCGGACCCAGAGCGACGTCAAGGGCACGTTGGCCCTGGCGACGCTGACCCAGGTCGGCCTGATGTTCGCCGCCATTGGCCTTGGCTGGTATAAGTGGGCGCTGCTGCATCTGACCGGGCACGCGATCCTGCGCGCCTGGCAGATGCTGCGGGCCCCCTCGGCCCTGCGCGACGCCAACCTGCGCCTGGCCGCCGGGCTCCACCTGCGCACCGGCGAGCACCTGGAGAGGCTGTTTCCGTCGCCGGCCCAGCGCTGGCTCTATGCCTTGGCGTTGCAGGGGTTTCATCTGGACGCGCTGACCGACCGCTGGCTGGTGCGGCCCGTCATGGCCCTGGCCCAGCTGCTCGACCGCCTGGAGCGCCGCCAAGCCGCCACCGTGCACCGCTCGACGCTGGGCAGCCGCGGGTCAGCACGCCCGCCCCTCGCTGGCGCGCCGCCCGTGCCGCAGCGCCTGGACCCCTCGACCGCCGCTGGGAGCTAGCTCATGACCACCTTGGCTTCCCTTGCTGCCGTCGCCTTTGCCGCTGGCGGCGCCGTGCTGGCGGCGCGTCAGCCGTCTGACGAAAAAGCCCAGCGAATTGGTGCGCTATCCGCAGGCCTTTCGGCTCTGCTGGCCGGCCTCAACTTGCTCTTGCGCCAGCAGCTGGGCAGCAGTGCAGGCCTGGGGCTTGCCGTTGACGCCCTGTCAGCCCCCCTGCAGGCGCTGGTGGCGTGGGTCGCGGTGGCCCTGGTGTTGGCCCTGCCGCGGGTCCCCGACGCGCTGCCGCTGCACCAAAGGGTGGCCAAAGCGCTGGGCACGGCGGCCGGCGTGCAGCTGGTGGTCTGCACGGACCATGCGGTGGTGCTGTCGCTGGCGTGGCTGCTGGCCTTGCTGGGCTTGGCCTATCCCAAGCGCCAACCCGGCTTGCGCGGGCAATTGGCCGCCTCGGCGCTGGTGGCTGGGGCGCTGGCCTGGCTGGCAGTGCTGCAGGGAACGCCCTGGATCTCGCAGTGGCGCCCAGAGCAGGCCGCCAGCCACGCGACGGCGCTGTTTGCCCTGCTGGCGGTGGGCGCAGGGGCCCGGGCGGCGCTGCTGCCCATGCAGTCCTGGTGGCTGCCGATGTTCGAAGACGGGCCGCTGAGCGCCGGTCTGCCGCTGATGGCCGGCGCCACGGGAGCTTATTTGCTGGCGCGGGTGGCGCTGCCGATCCTGCCCCAGGCCGCCGAGCAGGGTATGCCGCTGCTTGCCGGGGTAGCCCTGGCCACGGTGGTCTACGCGGCGCTGCTTGCCCTGGCCCAGACGCACCTGCGCCGCCTGGCCGGCACGCTGGCTTTGCTGCAGTCGGCGCTGCAGGTGGTGGCGCTGGCGGCGGCCGACCGCGAAGGGCTGGCCGGCGTGTGGGTGCAAGCGATGACATCTGGGCTGGCGGTCAGCGGTTTTGCCCTGCTGTCAGAGGCGGTGCGAGCGCGCTCTGGCACCGCGCAGGCCCCGCTGCTGGGCGGCCTGGTGCTGCACGCGCCGCGGCTGTCTTGGCTGCTGCTGGTGTTTGGCCTGGCCTCCATCGGCCTTCCAGGCACCCTGGGGTTTGTGGGAGAGGACCTGATTGTCCACGGCCTGCTAGAGCACCACCCGTGGATGGCTGCGCTGGTGGTGGGGGCGACGGCGCTCAGCGGCATGGCGCTGATCAAGGTGTGGTCGCAGGCGTGCCTAGGGCCGGCGTCGCCGCGGGCCACCAGCAGCGACCTGCTGGTGAGAGAGCAGTGGGCCGCAGCGCTGCTGGTGGTGCCGCTGCTGGGGTTTGGTCTGTGGCCGGCGGCGGTGGTGGCCGAGGCCAGCTCAGCCGCAGCTGCGCTTTCCCAGGAAGCGCTGGCCAAGGTGGCGGTTGTGAGGACTGGGCGCTAGGAGCCTGTCACAGAAAAGCCGGCGCCTAGGGATAACTCCGCAAAACTAATCAATAGGCCGAGGCCTCCGACAGGGTCCTAGGGCGATCGTCTTGCGAGCGCCCAGGCGGGCGAAATATTGGAATTCACTTCCAATATTTCTTGCCCGACTGAAAAAACGCAAAGTGGCACGGAGCCTGTTGGCGATTGACCCAACAGGCTCCTACTAGAGCTTGTTGAGGACCGCTGCCTGAGGCCCGCAGGGCAGCCACTGCGCCATCGCAGCTGGCCAGAACTGCTGCATGGCAGCGACATAGCCCGTGTAGTTCTCTACCGCAAAGCCCGTCCACCCCGACTGCGTGGCGGGGCTGGCATCAAGCGCAAATGACGTCAGCGCCATGGCGGTCTCCAGCTCCGTTGGGCCTTCCTCAAAGAAGGTCGTGTAGGTCGGCGTCGCGCTGGTCAGCATCAGCCCCAACACCGCCGGCTTGCCCACCGACGCGGCATACTGCACCTGGGTCTGCCCTTGAGTCACGATTTGCGCTGTGGTATCGCGGTAGTCCATGACGACGACCCCATCGATGGCATCGATGACCCAC
Source organism: uncultured Myxococcales bacterium (assembly GCA_903919145.1). Taxonomy (GTDB): domain Bacteria; phylum Myxococcota_A; class UBA9042; order UBA9042; family UBA9042; genus SXRM01. The sequence continues at coordinate 5,187 of CAIXGW010000118.1, read as the reverse complement.
TCATGCAGGGGCCGGGTCACAGCGGCGATGGTGACTAGCTTGTTGTCGTAATGAAACGGGATATCCGCATGAAAGGCCAAGCCGCTGCCGGCCAGCTGCGCTTGGACGCTGCCCAGCATCGTCAAAAACGCCGTTGCGGTAGCGTTGAGCGTCGCGGCGGTCCACAGCTGGTGCGGCTCGACGTCGTAGTGAAGAGCCGTGGGCTTGGGCGCGGTGTTGGGCAGGGCGGCCACAAAGGCCACCGCTTCAGCGGCGACCTGCAGTGCGCGAGCGTGACCATCCGTTGCGGGCACGCCAGTACCGCTGGTGAGCGACCAGCCCGGGCTGCCTGCCAGCAGCTCTACCTGCAGACCGTGGCCCGCGGCCAGGGCGATGAACTGGGCCAGAGCGGGATGATGGAGCGGGTTGTCGAGCAGCGAGGCGGCCTGCACGTAGAGGGTGTCGATGTGGCGGGCGAGGGCAAACTGAAAAAGCCTTGTCCGCGCGCAGCTGTCCATCACGGTAGTCGGACAGTGCCCTAGGCAATGTCTGATCCGCTTGGCCATTGAGGAATTCGCGGGGGCGGCGAACAGCAGACGGCAGGCGGCTGCCTGGCGTCGGACAGTGCCCTGGGCAATGTCTGACCGACGGCCGATTAGTCGGCGTAGCTGCGGGACCGGAAAGTCTGCTGGGTGGCAGAGCATTGGGTAGACCGGGCAGATTAGCTTGAACTGAAGGGTTTGCGGTTGACGGCAGGGTAGGCCCGCCGTAGCCTCGTCACTGCCGGCTGAGACGGTCTTGGTCAAGGGCGACACGGCGCTGGTGGGGTGGTTCAAGGGGCGGCGGGGGCGTTAGCGGGTCTTACGCCCCCACAACCGGCGCTGACCGCTTTCGGATCCAATTTGCCCGCCCCACAATCGAGTTGGGGCTGGCAAACCGTCTGCATGGGGAGGGTACGGGATCACCATGGCACTCGGCGCTGACAACGGACTGCAGACGTGGTGTTACGACGCCATCAGGCAGCGGAGCTGGAACTGGGTCAGTTGCAACGTCGTATTGCGCCGCACTGCCGACTTGGTCTGGATCGAATTCACGGGGCATCCGTCCCGCTTCTGCAGCGATGTCCTGGCGGTGCAGTCGATAGAGGCGTTTCTCACCGGCGGCGCCCCGGTCGAGGCTCCGGTCGACGTGGTCGCCTCCATCCGGGACCATCTGCTCTCCCTCCGCAGCCCAGGGCCGTCGACATGGCTAGAAATCGCTGTCGAATTGCAGGGCAACGACGCCTGCCACCTGGTCAGGGCGTGCTTGCGCCAAAATGGCGAGTCCTTGGAGAACGTGCCGATCCCGGGACCCGACTATGCCGGACTCTACGGTTGGCCGCTGCCAGGCCGCAAAGCCCATACACTGCGGCTGCTCGTAGACCCCGGCCCCGTCGCCGTCCAGGTCGAGTTGAGCGTGGACGGTCCTCCAGCCGGCAAGCCGTGGGCGAACCGCATCGAAAGGGCGTTTCTCGACCTGGACGCTGTCGCACCGGCCCATGTCCGGACGGCGGTGCGGATGATCGTCGACGCCAGTGGGTGGCCGTCGCTGACGGTGACGGCAACGGTCATCGGCGCCTCGCCCGCCTGAAACGCCGAGCAGCAGCGGAGCGGCAAACCCCGAAACCACGCCGCCATACCTGGCGGAGCGGGCGGAACTATTTGCAAATAAACGAGTTTAGCCTGCTGGCCGACACCGACCGCGCAAGCTACTACACCTCAGCCCTGGCCAGCCAATTCGGCTACCCCTACATCTGCAGCGGACCGCGCGGCGAGTCTGGCTTTGGCTCGCGCTACATCGGCGTCGCCAGCGAATTCGGCAGCAACGGCATGGTATGGAACATCTGCAAAGGCCCGACCTTAGACGACGGCATGGCCGCGCTGGCCCAGTGGTTGCGCAAGCGGGCCCAGGCCGACTAGCGGAACACCTGTCACGGCGGGGCTGAAGTCGAGGTCGGCGGGCGGCCATGCGGGGTGGGGCTGCGCGGGGATTTTGTCTTGAGCAGGCAGAGAGTTTGGGCGCCTCGCCTGCGGCGACCAGGCTGCGACCGGCGAGGCGCCGGCGGCGTCGGACGCCGTCGCTCCGCGATACGCATCCTTGGCGCGGGGGGCGATAAACCTGCGCCAGCCCAAGCGAAATGGGGGCGTTACCCGCAGGGCGGAGGCGCTGGCGGGGCGATGTCGCGCGGGGTATTGACCAAGCCCCTGCTGCCCCGCTGGCGTCTCCGGGCGCAGAGGCCGGCAGGCCGGCGCGCCTAGCACCCGGTCCCGCGCAGCGGGATTCGCCCAACAGAAACCTCGGCTGGTGTTGCTCCGGAGAAACAGACTCCGCGTTCAGTACGGCAGGGGCACGCAGCCCAACCCAACTACTTGCCCAACAAGCTCTTAGCCGCCGCGATCTGCCCTTCCAGGCCCGTCAAGGCCGCCGCCAAGCGCTCGCGCTGTGCCGCCGTCAGCCGTTCGATGCTCGACGCCGCCAAGGCCGTCTGCCACTCGCGCACCACCGGCAACAGCTTCTCGCTGCGCGAAACCAGCCGCGCCGCTGACACACTCCTGCTTTTGGGCGGCTCGGGCGGCTCCGGTGGCGCGGGAGGCTGCACCCCAGGGGTCGCCGGGTCCGTGTCGTACCACCGCCCGACCAGCGCACTGCTGACCGCCTCGCGCAATTGCAGGCGCGACCAGTGCTGGTCGGCCGCCGCCAAGGCCAGGCGGGCGCGCTGGGTGGGGTCGGCGCAGCGGCCGAGCTCGATGAGGTGCGTCAGCAGGAGCCGTTCGCGGGTTCCGGCCGGCAGCCCCAGCCATACCAAGTGGGCCTGAATGGCGCGGCGGAGCTGGTCGGGCGTCTGGCCCAGGTCGGCCAGCAGGTCGGCGCATTCCGTAACGAACCTCTGGAAGGACAGGGCTTTTCCGGCGTCTTTGCTGGAGTAGGCATGCGGGTTGCCGCCCCAGAAGTGCTCGAGCAACAGCTGGCCGCAGGCCAAGTTGTACGCGAGCAAGTGGCCGCGGCCGAGGCGCTGCAGTTCGGTAAGGACGGCGGCGAACTGGGGGTCTTCTGGCAAAGGTCGTTGGAGGGCGGTCGGCATGGCGGCTCCGGGGATGGCAGAAAGTGGGCTTTTGCACCGGTGCAAAAGGGCGATTTCTCGCCGGTGGGTTTGGCGGAAGGTTGTTGCGGGAGCGGGGGATTGGTCAAGGGGGGGCGCGGGCGCATGGCCACAGGCGCGGACCCGAACGGAGGGGCATCCGCGCAAGGTGGCGCGATGTGGCGCGATGCGCGGGTTGCGCGCCATTTCAACTGGCGCGATACTGACTTTGCGCGCCACCCAATTGGCGCGATAGGGCCGATACGCGCCATGATCAACGCCGGCGATGACTCAATTGCCCCGCATTTGCTGAGGTTGTTGCACGGCCAGCCTGCCGGCCTGCCCATGTCGCAGCTGCACGCCCAGCTTGCCCCGCCTGTCGCCACGCGGACCCTGCAGCGACACCTGGCCGCGCTGGTCCGCACTGGTCAACTGGTGGCGCTTGGGACTGGCCGCGCCACTCGCTATGCCCTTGCCCACCCAAATACCCCGGCCCCTGCAGGCAACCTTGGCGACGATCTACCTGATTATGCAGCAGTCTTGCCGCTCTCGTCCCACGCGCTCGCCATCGCCGCTGCCGTTCGTCGGCCGCTGGCCCTGCGCGAGCCGGTCAGCTATCAGCTCGAGCTCTTGGAGGCCTATCGCCCGGGGCATACTTGGTATTTGCCCGAGCGGCTGCGGCAATCGCTGGCGCTTCTGGGCCGTGGCGCCCACGCGGCCGACGTAGCGGGTACCTTTGCCAAAGAGATCTTGAACCGGCTGCTCATCGACTTGTCGTGGGCATCGAGTAAGCTAGAAGGCAATACATACACGCGCTTAGACACCGAGCGCCTAGTCGCTTACGGCGAATCTGCCCAGGGACACGACGCCATCGAAGCGCAGATGATTCTGAACCACAAGGCCGCGATCGAGTACCTGGTCGACCGCGCGGCCAGCCTGGACCTGGGGCCCACTACCCTGCTGGAACTGCACGCACTTTTGTCGGACGGTTTGCTGCGCGACCCGGCGGCCTCGGGGCGGCTGCGGCGGCGGGCGGTGGGCATCGGCGGCAGCGTGTACTTGCCGATGGCGCTGCCGCAGCGACTGGAGCAGGTGTTCGGCCTCCTGTGTGCCACAGCCAACGCCATCCCCGATCCCTTTGAGCAAGCGCTGTTCGTCATGGTCCACCTCCCTTACCTGCAGCCATTTGAAGACGTGAACAAGCGGGTGTCGCGTCTGGCTGCCAACGTCCCTCTGGTCCGGCAGAACTTGGTGCCCCTTGCCTTCTTGGACTTGCCCGAACAGGCCTATACCGATGCGATCTTGGGCATTTACGAACTGGGCCGCATCGACCTGATGCGCGACGTGTTCGTGTGGGCGTACGAGCGCAGCTGCCAGCACTACGCCGCAGTCGAGCGCCAACTGGTGCCGCCCGAGCCGCTGCGGTTGAAGTACCGGCGGCAGCTCGGCGAGGTGGTGCGCGCGGTGGTGGCGAGCGGTAATCCAGCCGACGAGACGCAAGTGCTTGCGCTTGTGCCGGATTCTGTGGCCGAGCCCGATCGCGACGGCTTCGTGCAGGTGGCCATGGTGGAGCTGGACGCCCTGCACGAAGGCAACGCGGTGCGGTTTGGTCTGAGCGGCCTGGCGGTGGCGGGGTGGCGGCGGGGGCAGACGGGGTGAACCGCGACTAAGGGGTGAATTGACATACCGCTCTTGGCATCGCGGCGCTGCGCGTCGTGCAGGCTCTGGCGAGCTTGTGTAAACGATGTCGCCGGTTTGGACAGATAAGCATGGCCCAGCCCAAGCGAAATGGGGGCGTTACCCGCAGGGCGGAGGCGCTGGCGGGGCGATGTCGCGCGGGGTATTGACCAAGCCCCTGCTGCCCCGCCGGCGTCTCCGGGCGCAGAGGCCGGCAGGCCGGCGCGCCTAGCACCCGGTCCCGCGCAGCGGGATTCGCCCAACAGAAACCTCGGCTGGTGTTGCTCCGGGGAGGTGGATGAAAGTGAGCTTTGCACCGGTGCAAAAGGGGCGATTTTTCGCCGGTGGGCCGGCGCCAGCGCCGCCGGGCCAACCGCATGACGCGGCGGCAACTCGCAGAACTCGCCGGCTGA
>CAIXGW010000117.1 GCA_903919145.1 uncultured Myxococcales bacterium | reverse complement strand
CTAAGCACCCCTGTCCAAAAGGCGTAAGTCCTCATTGCCCTGCGAATCTGCGCATTCGTCGTCCACCGCGCCCCGCGGCCGCGTTGCTCCGCGCACGAACCGTTGGCTCTCAGCACCTCGCCCAAAATGACGCCGATGGCCCGGCCGGCAAGGGCCGCCTGGACGCCGACCATGGACGTGGTGCCAGCAGCGGCGCCGCGGCCAAAGGGCAAGCAGAATTCCCAGACCGGACGCGTACCGTGGGCTCCAAAGATCGCAGCCAAGCCGGCCTTTGTTCCCGTGCGTGGTGGGGCAGTTGCTGCCAGCAGAGCTTGGCTCAAGGCGCCATGGTCGGCGGCGTTGCAGCTCATCAATGCCAGAACCGGCGCCATCAACGGCGTTGACGAACGTCGCGTCGGCCCTTCCTCGGGCGCAGCCTGCTCAGGCAACGCGTAAGCCCACAGCGCGCGTGCAGATCCGCGATCGGCTTCCAGAGCGTTCCACCACTTGGGGAGGTTGAGGAAATCTTGATAACCAAGTGCTGCACTCCGACCGACAGCCAAGCAATCAGCGCGTTGATGCGCCATCGCATAGATGACATCCGCCGGATGCCGCACCAAAAAATCAAAGGTTCCCAGACTGGTAATCTTCGGCGGGCCTTGGTTGCCGGCAGGAACCTCGTCAAAGGCCGCGACTTCGGCGCGCACCGCCATCAAGCCGCCGCAGAGGAGGATCTGCTTCGGCGAGGGCTGGGCGATTGCCGCCCGGTGACGGGCTAAGTCTGGTCCCGTCGGCCACGGGCAGGCCAATTGCTCGGCGGTCAAGGAGCCGATAGGTGCGCTGTTGAGGGCGTCCGTCGCCGCGGCGCCCTCCATCGCGTCGATGTCCACCGCGGTGGCCAGCCAGCCAGCTCCGGCCTCCTGGCCGTTTTCCGGGTCGATCTTGGCGAACCGGCCCAGCATCGCGCCTCCGTGCTCCACAAACTGCAGGTCGTTTCCGAGGTTGGCGGCAAAGACCAGCGCGGTATCTGCCGCGCGGTACACCGGACGCAGTTTGCCGCCTTGCGCTGGATCGCGCCAGTACTCTTCAGTGTGGACCCAAGCGATGCGCAGCGGGCGGCGGGTTCCGGCGGCTGGGCTGGGAAGGTACATCGACCAGGGCTGCTTCAGGGGCGCGTAGGCTGGGAGAATCCCTGGGGGATCGCCCTTGGCGTCGCGACCGTCGCCGGTCAGCAGGGCTAGCCGAGCCAGGCCAGGGCGGACGAGCGCAGGCCGGTCCGGCGCGTAGACGGCGAGCTGCGCGGTGGCTAATCGCAAGGAGGAGGTTGCTTCGGCGCTTTCTAGCCATTCCACAAGGTTGAGGGCGTCGATTGGGGCGGAGTAGTTGGGGATTGGCTGGGTGGCAGCCGTGGAAGTGGCGGGGACCGGCGCTTCCGAGGTCGGAGCCGACGGCTTGGCCGTCGCCTTGCCTTCGGTCATTGGCAGCCATGCCGAGGCGGCCGCCAAACCAGGCGCCGAGGTCCCGTGCCAGTGGCCGGCAGAAAACTGCAAGCTATGGTGCAGGAACTGGAATCGCACCTGGAGCTGCTTGCCTTTTTCTGCTTTGGCCGAAACGACGATAGGCGGCCGCAGGCCGCTTTGCCTGGCGGTGGCTATGCTCGCATCCGTGTTGATGGCGCAACGCCCGGCGATGGATGCTGTTTGTACTGCGAATTCCGCGTCCATGTCGCCTATCCACGGCAGGTGCGCGTACAGCGGCTGGTCGAGCAATTGGCTTTCCATAGACGACCCGCGCGGTTGCCAATGCAGATGCACCTCAACCTTTGGCTTTTGCTTACCGGCTGGTTTCGACTTCGCCATCACGCCCTCGCTTCTCCTTGAATTCAGAACCTCTGCGCATCGCGAGACCGCCTACCTCACTCACCCCACCTGCCGCTCGCGCTGCACCCTCAGCCACCGCGACAGCGAAGTGCTATGCACGTTGAGCAACTGCGCGGCCCGGTCGCGGCGGCCTCCACTGGCAGCGAGCGCGGCGTCGACGCGGGCCGCGTCGAGCCGGCGGGGTGGCGGCAAAGGCTCGACCGCCAGGGTGCGATCGGTTTGGCCAGAGGCAGCAACGCCAAAGTGGTGCACGGCGGCAAGGAGCTCGGTTGGGCGCGGCGGGAAGCCACCTGCTCGCACGGCCCGCGACAGGACCTGGCCCAGCTCGCGGAGGTTGCCGCGCCACGGCAATTGGCTGAGTACGCTGATGGATTCACCATCTAGGTCCTCAAGGTCACCGTCAAGCCCAGCTTGTGCCAACACCGCTGCTGCGAGGTCGGCGAATTCGGCCCGCCGTTCGCGCAGCGGCCGGGTCAGGATGCGCCCGGCGAGCAGGCGTTGACGCAGGTCAGGTCTGAATTTTCCTTGCTGGACAGCCAGATCTAGTGGCTTCCAGGTCGCGGCGAGGATTCGGACATCTACCGACCGGTCGCCGTGGCCGATGGCGGAGACGAGCTTTTTGTCGATGGCCCGCAGCAGCATCGCCTGCACGGCCATTGGCAAATCAGCCACTTCATCCAGCAGCAGGGTGCCGCCTTCAGCGCGGCCAAAGGCGCCGCGCTGGTCTGTGTCTGCGCCTGTGAAGGCGCCTTTGCGATGGCCAAAGAGTTCAGCTGTGGCAAGTGCCTCGCTGAGGCAGGCGCAATTGACGACTTCAAGGGGCCCAGTGGATCGCGGGCCAAGAGCATGGATCGCTTGGGCAACCATTTCCTTGCCGGTGCCCGTTTCGCCTTCAATGAGCACCGGTTCGTCGTGGCGGGTGGCGTCGTAGATCTCCTCGACGACGTTTGGTTCAAAAACCACATGGTGTTCGCGCTGGTAACGCGCGATGGTTTGCCTGAACGCGGGAAGACCATGGGCAGCTGGTGCCCACGGCGAACTGAGAGATCGCTTTGCCATCTTTCCACTTCCCTTTGCCGCTTGCTCTTTGGAAGAGCCGCGCTTGTTGCAACCTGGGGTGACTCTAGCGCCTGCGTTTGCCATGTGCAATGGGGGGGGGGGGGGGGGGGGGGGGGGGGG
>CAIXGW010000116.1 GCA_903919145.1 uncultured Myxococcales bacterium | reverse complement strand
CCGACAGAAGGCGACCGTCCAGTACGCCGTCCCCTGGGTCCGCACCTGATTTGGGGCGTCATGGGCGACCGGGGCCATGGTTTTGGCGGCCATCCGGGTGCGGGCGTCGTCGGCGTCTACAACGAACCGATGGACATGCAGTTGGCGCGAGCGGGTGGCGCAGCTGCAGGCCGGCGGCGAGGCCAAGCGCTGGATCGCGCTGCTGCCAGACCCAGAGCTGCCCAAGAACAGCCAGGTGCTGATCAAATGGGGCCCGGGGCTGCCTTCTGCCGAGGGGCCGCGGGTCACGGACAAGCCGGCGATCCAGAGCTTTCGCACCTACAAACGGCCACCACCCAGCCACCGGCGGCCTCGATGGCGCTGGCCAGCGCTTGCACGTTTGCTTTGCCCTTCGACGCCCCATCGTACCGGCACGCTTGACCGAGCAGACACGCAGAGACGATGAGATCCGCCTTTCGTTCAGGCATGTTGCCCCTTGGGCGTTTGCCAGAGCCACGCAAAATGCCCGCCAATCAGCACGCTGGCGAAGCCGCTGAGCTCGCAGGACCACGCGGGCTCGAGAATGCCGGCCACCGCAAAGGGGAGCATCGTCAACGCCGTCCAACGTAGGCGCATGTCGATCACCGCAGCCATCGCTGCCAGAAAGAAGACGTACAGGTACAGGCTGAGCCCTTGCGCGACGTGCGGGGCCAAGCCGACCGTCTGACAACACCACCAAAACAACGGCGCGCACAAGAAAATGGTCGACCAGCTGTACAATACGGTGCGGTTGAACGCGGTGGGCGCCAACCACTTGCCGATGATGGCCAGACAGGTCAAGAATGCCATCAAGCCCGTTGCGGCACTAAAGTACAAGAACTCGTAATTGAAGGGATATCCGTGACGATCGAGGTAGCCGCCTACCAGGTGCCACAGCAGCAGGAGGATGCCCAACGCCGCCATCCACCGCGAACGCACGCCACTGCCCGTCGCCGTGTCGAGTTGCAGCCGCGCAGCTTCCGCCGCGAGCGCAGCAGCACGCGCTCTTTCTTGGGCTGCGGCAACGACTTGCACGAGGTCCTCTGGGACGTCAGATAGGGCTGCGAGACGGGCGGCCGCTCGCTCTGGGGCGCCGTCAGCCAGGTCCCGGCCGACCTGCCAGCGCAGCAATTGTTCACGTCCTGCAAGGGCTTGCGGGCTCTGCGGCCAGACGCGCAACGCCTGTGCGAAAGCAAACGCGCACTCCGTCGCTGTACGTTCTTGCAGGGCAGCGGCCACATCGCCGGCCTGCAACGCCGCGAGGCGCGCGAAACCGTCCGCCGTCACATTGTCTGCGCTGCGGTAGCGCATCAGTTCGACGATGGCATCGGCCAGCGCCCCTGCGTCTGCGAAACGGTCTGCCGGATTGGCCGCAAGTGCCTTTGCACACACCGCTTGCACGGCTGGCGGCAGCAGGTTCAGGTCGGGCAGCTTGCCCTGCTCCGCCGCCCGCAAGACCTGCGAGAGCGACCCAGAACGCGGCGCCTGACCGGTAGCCAAAAAGTAAAGCAGGCCGCCGAGTTGATAGACATCGGTCGCAGGGCCAATGTGCGCGGCGTCGCTGCGGGCCTGCTCGGGTGCGAGATACAGCGGCGTGCCGACGAGTCGGTCAATCGAGACCGTGCGCGGCAACCACGACGGGGCATCGCCGCGCCACGCAGCCGCAAGTCCCCAATCAAGCAAATAAACTTCGCCGAACTCGCCTACCATCACGTTGTCCGGCTTGATGTCGAGGTGGACCACGCCGCGTGCGTGCGCGTACCGCAGCGCACCGCAGACCTGCAGCAGGGTGCGCAGTTCGCTATCGAGATCGATAACTTCATGATCTTGATAGCGTTCTGACCATGGCCGCCCCTCGATCAGCTTCATGACCAGCAGCGGTTCGCCGTTGTGCTCGACCAGTTCGTGCACGGGCAGGATGTTGGGGTGGTCCAGCCAAGCGGCGACCCACGCCTCGCGCAAGACCGCGGCGACCGCACGCGCATTGCGCGGACTGGCAGACCGCTTGACGGCCACGGTGCGCCGCAGCGTCGGCTGGGTCGCACGCAAGACCTCACCCATGCCGCCGCGGCCGATTCGCTCATGCACTTGAACGGCGCGCAACCCCTCATCACCGCTGAGGATGCTGCGTCCTTCAAGCAGTCGCTCCGCTTCGCCCCCAGCCGCAAAGCCCACGGTCGACAGCACGTCCCCGCCGGGAGCGGCCATCGTATCGTCAGCACGAAGCACGGCGTCCAGGTCGACACCGGTCTCGGCGTTGGGATCGACTGGTTGCACGCAACTCCTTGCAAGTGCTAGGAATGGGCCTACTTGCCGCTCACATAGATCGCGTTTGACATGACCCACACGTACTCTTTGTCGGCCAAGGGCTTGAGATCGCCCATGAACGCCTTCAAATGCATAGGGCACGCAAACCGGGTACCCGCCCATCAGACCACCCCGCCAGCGCCATGCCACCCCCGACCAAGACCATCCCAGCCGCCAGCGACGAGCCTACGCCAGCCGATCCCCGCCGTCAATCGCCAAATTTCACGTGAGTTCAAGCTGAT
>CAIXGW010000115.1 GCA_903919145.1 uncultured Myxococcales bacterium | reverse complement strand
GGGGCGGTGGCGCAAGCACTCATGAGCGAAGGCGTTCTGGGTGACTCAAGGCAGCTCCTGCCCGATGAACGACTGTACGTCGAGGCCGACGGGCTCATGCTGTGGATCGACGATGGCTGGCACAAGGTGAAGCTGGCGGTGCTGTTTGCCTCCTCGGAACGGGCGGACATCAGCAAGGATCGCAAGCAGGTGACCCTCCGCCAGTACGTGGTGGTACAGGGGACGCCCGACGAGCTCGGCAAGCTGCTTTGGCAGGCGGCCCAGCGCTGGCTGCCCAAGGACTGCGACGGCGCGCCCATCGTGCGCAACAACGTGGTGTTCCTGGCTGACGGTGCCGTCTGGCTGGCGAAGATGGCCGAGGCGTGGCTGCCTGGTGCGCGGATAGTCTTGGATTTCTTCCATGTTGCCGAACACATTGCGACTGCGGGGGTAGGTTCTCCACCCCAACGACGAGTTGGCGCGCAAGCGCTGGACAACACGGCAACGCGACCTGCTTCTGCAAGGCGAAGTCACCGAGATGCTCGGAGGCCTCTTGGTGGAGGCCAAACGCAAAGGCCAGTCGGCCAGTGTGCGCGACGAACTGGTCCACCTGCACGGCTATCTCAACGACCGGCGGGCCGGCTTGTGCTATCTGCTGCAGACATCCCAGGGCTTGGACATCGGCTCTGGGCCAGCAGAAAGTGCCGCGAATCACGTGCTGCAGCAGCGGATGAAGCGCGCCGGGATGCGCTGGGATCGTCCCGGCGGCGCCGCGATGGCGGCGTTGCGCTGCGCGTACCGGAGCACAGGCGGTATGGCTGCGATCCAGAAGAAAATTCACCTGCGAATGGTGGCCTGATGAGCGATGGAGGGCCAAGAATCAGTTGGCGGATGCGCCCTAGGCGAGCTGCGGCAGTTGCGGGTTGGTTAGGGCTTTACACACTAGGTATCAGCGTCTTATGGATTCCCTGATCTTGGAGGGATAGCCGGCGAGGCCATCGATGGCTTGCCAGGTATGCTCCTTAGGCCAGTAACCTCTACAATCCGTCGGCTGTCTTTGACGTTTTTTCGCTTCTTTCCATCAGCTTGAAACTCGCTCTCTCTGCGTGATAAGCACGCGGCTACAACAGGGGCACCTTGACCACCAGCGAACGTCACCGCTTCAGTGGTGTAGATAAAGCACTCGATGTCTCCGTTGTCGTTGGACACGATTTTGTCCGGCTCTCCACATTCGCTAGTTAGCTGGTCTACGGTCCATTGCAGTCTGATCGTGCAAACTTGGAAGTTGTTGTTGTTGAGCCTAGCGATGATGGCAGGGGTTGGGAAAGTAGCCGTGCAGGAACAAAGGAGCAAAACAAGAAGCAGAACCAACAGCAACCACCGCATCGCAGACCTCCGTTTGACCGCATGGTGGCACAGGGGGCAGGAAAGAGACAGGCCGCGCGCCACAGCAAGGTCACAGGCCGCGCCGTTGTCGAGCGCCACCAGCGCCCCACCATGCCGCTAGGCGAACTGCGACAGTTGCGGGTTGGTTAGTACCAGACGCAGTCGCCGTCCATGGCGGTGCATTTGCCATCCTTTACGCACCCCTCCGACTTCTCGCAGTCTGAGTGCTTGGTAACATCGCCGCACAAGCCGTTTATGCGGGTGCCGGAGCCATACTTGCTGCACTTCTCCGACTTCGCACAATCCGAGTCCTTGGTGTCCTGGCACTCGCCGTCCTTCGCGGTGCAGGAGCCACCATCGCTGGCCCCGCTACCATTGGGAACCGTGCTAGGCTCGCACCCCACAACACCCACCAGCAGAACCAACTGCAACCGCCGCATCGCAGACCTCCGTTTGACCGTCTGGTTGCACATGGAGCAGGGAGCAGGGAGCATGCAGGAGCCGCGCATTCTCCCGCCAGGGCTTCTGTACAAATCGCGAGGGGCCAGCGATGCCATCCTACACCGCGACTGCCAGTGAAGCGGGGCTGGGCTGCAATGCCCATCGGTTAAGCCTCCCCGGCTGCTGATTTGCTCTTCGCTCCTGAGGACTTGCGCGCCGGGTACGGCTTCGTTCGATTCTTGACAGCGCGTGGGTACACGCGTTCAGGTCTTCGGGGTCGCAGAATGTAGTGGCTTAGCGACGCTCGCAGGTCGCGCATGCG
>CAIXGW010000114.1 GCA_903919145.1 uncultured Myxococcales bacterium | reverse complement strand
GGGCTATTGGATTAGATATCAAACGATTGAGCAACAAGACGTCGACCTGCAGCACCTCTCGCCGAAAAGCACAAGCAAGAGGAGCGCAGCGTGGTGGTACGTCGAGCGAGAACGCTCGGCTCAGGAGGCATTTCGCCAGCGGCGCGAGGCCTTAGAGCGCACTCAGGCTGGCCAAGACGCCCTGCAGCTTCGACGCGGGCCTCGCTGAGATGGGCGCGATTCTCCTGCAGGTGGCCCTGCACATGGCGATCATGCTCGGACGGGCCCACTGGCACTGCTGGTCGCCGATGCATCCGCGCCCCTTCGGGACATCAGAGCCCATGCCCAGGGCCCTCGACCCGGTGGGTTGTGCATGGACGGAAGGCAGTTACGCCCAGCTCGACATCTTCGATTGGCTGCCCGAGCCGCGAAGTGAGCACCAGACCGGCAATTCCAAGTTGCGAGTCGCCTGCTTGCGGTCTTCAGCGCTGGTGTGGCCATTGAGCGACATCTACCTGAGCCATCCCGTCGGAAAATTGACCGATTTTTCCGACTCCTGCTGGGCCGAGCCACCCAAGCGGCCCGCGGGCTGTCTTGGCAAACCCGTGGTCGAGTTGCTGCGACTCAGGGACCGATCGCTGGTACTGATCACGGAAATGAGCCCCACTGACCTGCCGTGCGAGGGCTGCGAGAGCCCATCTGTGAGATACGAATTGGACCTGAACCAAGAGTTGATGGTGGCGTGGGTGCGCCGCCAAGACGTATGTGGCCGCCAGACGGCCTTTCCAGCACAGAGGTGGACCGAGTTCGTCGTGCAAGGCATGTATACCTATCCAGATTACGTGAATAGCCCTCCGGCTGACATCACCGGAAACTGCGAGCGCCAGGGGCTCGTGGTCTTTGGACGCGTCAAGACTGTGAATCAGATGATTCCCAACGCCCGCACCTGGGCCCCGCCCGGAACCCCGCTGTTCGACGCCAAGCTCCGCTGGCTGGGGATCGCTAGGCGCCTGTTCCTGCTTGGCGAAGCGGTCGATGAAGGACCGTTCATGGTTTGCCATCGCACCTGGAGTTCCTACGAGGACAGCAACCGCATCGTCTGCATCCCCAAAATTCTCCGCGCCCCGGAGTGCAAGCGGGGCTGGTAAGCGCCGCATCGCAGCGCCGGCAGCGGCCCGCAAGGACAGTTGCCGCGCGGCAACTGTCCCAATGCGCCCGGCACATGGCCCGGGCCAATCGGGCATCGCCACAGTGGGCAGCCTGCGCGCCATCTTCCTTTGAATCGGCAATGACTTGCGCACCTAGACCCCGTTGGCACGCTGTTTGCACACCTTGGCCGGACCGCCACGCTGCTGCGGCCCATGGAGCCTAAGATGTATCCTGTGACACCCATCAACCTACCCCAAGGCCTGGCGCTCGTCGTCGGCGCAGGCAGCTTGGTCACGTTTGATGTCGACGACATGATCGGCAACCTGACCTCCTTGACCACCTTCGAGTACAACTTCGACTGGGGCGACGGCTCTACCAGCTCTGGCGTTCGTACCCCGCTTGCGACAACGACCACCCACCAGTGGGACCAGCCGGGCCGGTACGTGGTGCAGGTGCAGACGCTGACCGGTGGCGCGGTGCAGACCTACTCATGGACGGTGGAGGTGGCGCTGGACCGCGCGGTACTGGCGACAGCTGGTGGTCCACCGTGGGTAGCAGCGGCTCAGGGGTCGCTGGTCGGTGCCAACGGCGAGATCCGCCATGCGTTGTTGCTGCTGCCGGGGCTGTCGCACGTGGCTACGGGAAGCAGCGTGGGTGTATGGGGTGCGACGACATTGACGGCCGACCTCGCCGAGGTGGCCCTCGCCACCGAGGCTGCCTTGGCTCGCTGGCAGGCAGCTTATGCTTTTGGGTTTGGCCGCCTGCCGATTCCGACGACACCGATCGGCGAGGGGATCTGGGCGCACTTTGCCCAAGAATCCCTGCCAGTCGGTACGTCATCTTCAGTTGGCTCGTCCTTCGACGAGTTCGAACGGATCTGGCGTGACCTGGCTACCGCAGAGAATGACCCGCGCTGGCTGGAGCAGCTGGCAGCCGCTGTCGACTCGGCGACGACGGTCCTGCAAGGAACGGCCCTGACCAGCTTGACCCCTTTGGGCTGGTCTGGAGCGGGCGATTACCTCGGAGCCGGGCCAAGCTCGGTTCGCATGCCAGAAGTGGCGCGCTGGCTGGAGTACCGATTGGCCGAAATCGACGACGACCAGACCAGCGCCAACGTCCCGGTGTGGGCCTGGCGACGGCAAGCCGGCCAGGCGGCACCGGACGTCCCCGCCGTTGACCCTCAGGCAGCTTGGTGCTGGGAAGTGGCGCAGGCGGCCATGCAGACGGTCGCCGCACTCATGGGGGCCCTGGGCAGCCAAGGCAACACCGAACTGTGCTCGGCTTTGGTGCTCGCCAATCCCGCCAACGGTCAGGTTTCGCTGCGGGTGTATGATGCTACGGACGGCATATGGTCGTCGCTACAGGTGGGGCCGGGCCATGTGGCCCAGTCGGACGCCGACCTGGTGGTGGAAGGCGGCCCGCGCTCTAGCAGTGCCGTCGCCGCACGTGGTCAGACGGTGGCCAATCTCGACTGGACGAGTGTGATGCCGCCCAACCCGTGGAATCCAGAGCGGGTGGCAGAGGCCCTTTCGCCAAGTATGCAATTGGAATATCCAACGTATGCTTTGGCCAGCCCCACGCTGCCAGCGCTTGTGGATAACCAGACAGGCACCGACGTGACGCACAGCATCGGCCCACAAGGCAGCAAGCGGCGTTCAACCTCGCTGGTGCTGGCTGGGCCGCTCACGGTCGGCATTGTGGATGTCTGCCGGCCCTCGCTGCCGATGCCAGATCCGCTGCGCTTCCGCAGCGGCATGCGGCCCCACGCCCTCCTGGCGCTGCTGGGCGGCTTGCCGTCCGGCAGCCGCGCAGCGCCGAACTCGATGCAAGGGAACGCCGCCCGGCGCCTGCAGCAGGCTCGCGCTCTGGGCGGCGACCACGGCAACCTCAACCTCTTGCAGTCGGCCAAGACCTTCCGGCCTCGCTGATCCTCCATCAAGGAACACCCCATGAAGCAGTTTCCCTTGAGTTTAAGCGGCACTTCTGGTGCCGAACGGCAATATGGCATCGACGGTGTTGGCTCTCCACTCGACATCGGCGCCTGGCGCGGCGTCGTGTTGATGGCGCAGTACACCGTGACACTTGGGACATATGAAGTCAGGCTTGAGGCCTACGACCCCAGCGGTAACACCTGGGGCCTGCTGGTCGCGAAATCCGGCCTGACAGGCACGGGCAGTTGGGTCCTGCAAGTGCACCCTGAGCTGACTCCGGTGGCCAACGCGTATGTGAGCGCCGCCATCCCCGACCGCTGGCGCGCCGTCGTAGCCGCGAGCGGCGAGACACCTTCCGCCACCTTCACCCTCGCCGCGCGGATGCTGCCATGACCGCAGGCCCAATTTCCCCCGCATTTTCGAGCCACGCCGCTTCCCCCTTTGCCGGCGGCACCCTGGCCGACCCTGTCACTACGCCACCACGGCCCCAGCAGGTGCTGCGCTTTACGCAGTTCCAGGACGCGACGGCGCTGCTGGTCGGCGAGGAGCTGGGCGGTCCGGTGGAGGTAACCAACGCCTTGCCGGGGTACAGAAAACCCCTGCGAGCCAAGATGCGCGTCGGGTTGGCAACCCACTTGCGCCAGACCTGGCAGCTGCAACGGGTCGAGATCGGCGACCTGGTCTCGCATCAGTCGCTGGCGCCCGGCGAGACCATCGAGCTGACGGTGGAGCGGACGGAGCGCCGCAGCCTGGAGCAAACCCGCGAAGACATGACGCAGCTGGACCAGAGCACGGAAAGCGGCAGCACCGACCGCGAGTCGCTCAACGTCGCCCAGACCGCAGCGCGTTCGAACCAGTGGAACGTCAACGGCAACCTGGACTTCTCGATCCCCGGCTCTGAGCTACTTGGGATCGGCGGCAGCATCTCGGGTGGCTATGCCGGGCAGTCCAGCGACACCTTGGTCACCACCAGCGAGCATGCCCACGAACAGACGCGCAAGGCCGCCACCGCGTTGCGCACCCAGACCAAGCTGACCGTGAAGGTGACGACGGAGACCACCAACCGCACGGTGAGCCGGCGCACCATCGCCAACCCCAGCCGTGAACATACCTTGCAGATCTGGGGCTATGAGCTGGTCAAGCGGTTTCGAGTGGTGACGGCGCCGGAGCGGGTGCAGGCGGCAGTCTCGATTCAGATCAAGCCCTTTGAGTTTGACAGCGCGTTTCTGGCCGCGAATGCCGGCTTCGTGCGCGGGGCACTGTTTGATACCGACTTGCTGCAGTCGATCGATGAGGCGCTTGGGGCGGCGCGCAAGTTTGGGTCTCTTGGGGGGGCTGGCAAGCCGGTGGATGATGCTGAGGTGGCTCTATTGGAAGGGTTACTGAAAACAGGCTCCTTCGGAGGAGGCGAGGTGGCGCCGTGGACCAACGAAGCGGCGCTGGCATTCATGACCCCAAAGATCAAGCAGTGGGCCGACTATTACAATGAGATGGTTGGCGCAGGGCTTGGCCCGGTGATGGCCCGCTGGATCGCCATGTACCGACTGTCCGAGGCCAGCGGACAATCGGAAGACGCTGAATTGGTTTGGAAGGCCAACCGGGTAGAACTGATGCGTTCACTTGCCGGCGCAATCAAGGGTGAGTTTGACGCGGTCAAGATGAAGAAGTACCTGAATGCGAACGAATGGGATACGCCTGGCGTCCTTAGCCATGCCGACCTTGGAAAGCTTCTTTTGCAGTTCGCCTGGCTCGCAGATGTCCTGCTCGGGCCGACTGCGCAAGAAGAAGGGGCATATGACACAGAGAGTCGCGGCGGCATGCAAGCGTTGCTAGACCACCTGAACGACTACGCCCAGCACTACACCGCCCGCTACCTGGAATGGACCGAGCGGACAACAGGCCGGGCTGCCTTCGCCCGACTTGCGACCGCGATGCTTGAGCAGTCCCCAGATGCCTATCAGGTGCAGGGCCAGAACCCGTTCGGGCAGTTCCGCGTCGACGACCTTCGCTTGGTGGGGTGCGACCTTGTGGTCCCGATCATCGCCAGCCCCTCGCTCTACGCCGGTTGGTCCGGCCAGGGCGACGCGCTCACCAAGGCCATCGTACAGTCACTACTGACCGCAGATTGCCTTGCCGCCGACTTTGCCGCTGTGCATACTGCCGTGAACGCGGCGCTCGGCAAGAAAGTCGCGGAACCGCTTGACGTTGCGGAGGGGGCATGGAAGGGCGACATGGCGAAGGTGTTGCAGCTTGCGCAGGCGAAGGAGCCGACCGTGGGCCCGGGGCTGGGCGGTCAGGAAGGCGAAGAAGTCGAGAAGGCGACGAGCATCAGCTTCTTAGGGGGTTACTCGGCTCCGGTGCCCTATACGCCTCCAAAGGACCCGCCCAAGGCAGCCAGCACTGCGGCCAAGCCGCTGCAGAAGCCGGAGTTCTACGTGCACGTCGACGACGACGTCCGCACCCTGGTCGACGGGCTGCATTTGGTGGCGGGGTTTGTGTAGGGGCCGCGGGCTTGCGCCGGGCTGGGGGGTAAGGGCGCGAGAGGATTTGACGGTGTGGACGGAGCTGCGGCCAAGGTCCCGCCGAGTTACGGCTGACTTCGGGCTGGATACGGCGGGGGGAGGGCATGAAGACGCCAGGCGGTGGGGCGGGAGCTCCGCCGGAGGATTGTGGTTTGGTATTGAGCGTGCGAGGAGTCGCTCTTGGCCAAGCTGGCGTCGCCGATGGGCTTGCCGCAGACCTGGGGCAGCGCTGTCGTGTCCCTCGTCTGGGGCTTTTTCGTCGGCGCCTCGCTTTGACCCTGATTTGCCTTGCCACCCTTGGAGTGCTGAACCAGGGTTGCCGTCGGCCGCAGGCCAACCCGGCAGACGCAAGCGTGATCACTGCCGTCGGCGATGAGAAGGTCCAGCCGCCAAGTCGCGTCTCCGCTCCCGTCGATGCAGAAGTCGCGGCGGCTGCCCCGTTACCGGCGGATCCTACCAGCCCGGACCCGGCGGACCAGTACGCACCGCCGAAATGGCCCGCGCCCGCCGGGTGTCCTGACGCCGACCCGTTCGCCGCGAAGCAGCCGGACTGCTGGTACGAAGGATGCCCGCAACCCTTGGATCCTTGGTATGACGTGTATGACCTTGGTCTCGCGCCGCTCATGCACCCAAATGGCTTTAAGATGCAATGCAATGGCTATCGATTCCTGTTCTGTGCGTCACGTTTCGCAGGTCCACAAGCCCGCTGCGAGGCGGTGTCTGCGCTGGCCGGCTGTGCGAGAAAACGGCGCGATCGGCCTATGGAGAAGGAGTTCTACAAGCAGATGGTCGAGCTGTGTTGCCCAGACGTTCAGAAATTTATCTGCTATAATGCAGGCCGCTATCTAAAAGAATTGGAGGACGACAATGCCAAGCAGCCCCCCAAAGGTGCGCGTTCACGTGCTGTGCGCAGGCCTGCAGTGGAAAGGCACCATCGGGCCCAATGAGTTTGCGGCAAAGTGCACGAACCGGCGCAACCGCCTGGTAGCGATGGCGCGGGTTCGGACGGCTGCATCCATGGGGAGCGAGCTTCTTCACTTCTACGTCTTCGAATTCGCTACTGGCCGATTAACGAAGGAAGTTGTAGCAGTCGACAAGGGCGAACTGCCCGCGGCGCTCTCGACGTACAAGACCACACCTCCAGTCCCATGGGGTCACCAAAAGCGCGCTGTTCGGATGGATGAAGTCCGAAATGGGCACCTGCGCATGCAGAATGCTGCGGCCTTGCTGTCTGTGGTAGATGTTTACCACGCATTGGCCCGGTTGGGCAGCGAGCCGGCGACGAAGGGCACTGTGGAGGAGTGGTCTTTTTTCGGCCATGCCTATCCGCTCGGCCCCGTACCGATGGACACTCTTTCGCAGCCAGAATTCGAGCGTCTTGGGGTCCGAGATCCCCTGGATTGCGACCCACGCAAGTCCGACTTCGAGTTATTGGACAAGGTGCACTTCCAAGGTGGCGCATCAGCGCTTGCCTGCTTGAGACTAGCGTTCTCGCCGACTGCCTACCTGTGGATCTGGGGCTGCAACTTGGTCCACAATTGGCATGAGGTGTTTACGGCCATGTGGAATTCGGGCCTTAGCTTGTCCAAGAAAACGCCAGCGCACGTGGTGTTGCGCTTGCGCGGAGTCAAGGACCCGGACAATCGAAGATACCTTGGATGGTGTGGTTCAAGTGAAGGTCCCGAGGCCGCGCCGATTTACAAAGTGACCGTGGCGAACCTGGTCGAGTTATTCCGCCGGTTCCTGAATGGAGGTTATGCCTACCAGTTTTGCCTGACTGTCGATCGGGTTGCCTATGTTGGGCTGGCCGGCACCTCTGCAATCTCTGACACGGCAAAGGGCGCCTTGCTGAAGACTGCCAAGGACTCACTGGACGCCGTCAACTTGGACTACGGGACGGACACGGCAAAACGCCTAGCCTTCTACAGGATCTACCTTGGGCAGGACGTAAACAGCGAGCAAACCATGGAGTCCGGAATCGAAATAGACCCGGCGATCGATGCCCGTCGACGCGGATATGGCAGGCTGGTGCCGCAGCAGACAAAGCAGTAGGGAATCGCGTTGAGGCGGACCTTGCCGTAGACCAGGAACCGTTCGGCACGCGCGTCACCAACGCTGAGCACGAGATCAGGCACGGAATGTGAGAAACTCGCAGCAGCAGAGCCGACCTCATCTACCGCCGGGTCTCAGACCCAGGTACACTCTGCGGCGGAGGTGCCCGATGATCAGGACCATTGCAGCTTGGCGGAAGGCCCCTGCACACGCCGTGGGTCCGGCCGGCGTGACGCCTCCGAGCTCGCCAGCCTACGTCGTCGAGAGCCGCGATCGGCGAATGCTGACGGCCTGGGACACGATTGAGCATAGAACGACTACCTTGGCCACGGCAGAAAAGCTGATCGCGCCCTACATCCTTTTGCGATACCAGAGGTTTATGGGCCTCTGGCAGCAGACACGGGCATTTCGAGTGCAGGAGCTCTGACGGGCATGTGGATGATCTTGAAAGGACTACTAGCACTTCTGGCGACAACCGGCGCTTTGGCTTGCGGTCGCGCCAGTAGCCCAACAGCTGTCAGCACTCCGGTGTCGATCTCGCGGCCTCAGCCGGTTTCAATGGCGCAAGCACCGACTTGTTCGGACGGACTCTACCCGGTAAGTGCGCCAGGCGATGCTGCAACGTCGGGAGCCGCCGTGACGGGCGCACCCGCCGGTACGAATCCGAAAGCACACTGGGGTCGGATCCATGGCGGCGACCACCCAGTGCCGGACGACAAATGGGTCGCCCCAGCGGCGCGAATTTTTTGGCCAAGCGGATACGTTCGGATCGCCGTGTCCCACGCCACAGGGGATTGCACCAGTCGGGCGGTTAGAAAGCAACTAGTTTCGAGGGGGGCCAATTTGCGCGGCTGCTATGAGACCGCGATGCTCCCGAAGCCAAAGTTGGCCGGACGGCTGGTGCTTTCCCTGCGACAGACAAATGCGGCCCCGGATTTGGAACATTCGCGCATTTACCACGACGTAATGACTTGTAGTGTCCTGCAGGATACCGTGAATGACGCACCCATGACCGCCTGCGTGTGCCGATGGATTCAGCGTGCAAAGCTGCCGTGGCGCACTCGATTGGGCCGCCCACGGCAGTGTTCAGTGGAAGCTACCCTCGTCTTCACGAGCAAGCCGAGGTAGCTTGGCAGTCGTCGCGCACCTGTGCGCCCGGTGAAGAACCGGACTAGCCCGTAGGGATCGGCTGCAACCCCAAACAGTTGCCGCGCGCCAACTGTCCCCCGCCGGCCCGCCACACCGTTGACAACCCCATCCTCCACCGCAACAATCGCCCGCGAGGAGGAGCCCAAATGCCCCAAGACCCCGCAACCTTCGCCCCGACCGACGCCGACCGCTTCCAGCGCTTTCTCGACCGCGCCGAGCAAATCCGCCACGACCACATGATTGCCGGAGTTCTGGCCCTGGGCAGAGCGGCGGTCGAAGAGCTCTACGATGGCGACGTTACGCGCATCCACGACCGCGCCGCCACCCGCCACGAACCTTTGGCTGTGCTGGCCCAGCAATTCGCCGAGCGCATGGCCTGACTCGGCTTGAACCTGGACCGCATCCGCGCGGCGATGCGCGCCTGGGAAGTCGACCGCCAGTGCCCGCCCGCCGCGCAAGGGCAGCTTGTTCAGTCCAACTGAGGTCTTTCGCCTGGGAATCCTGGACCGCCCGCGCCTGACCTGGCTGCCGCGGCCGTTTTGGCACGGAAAGCTTGGCTAGAACTGGATGGTGGTGGAACCTTCATCGCGGAGTGAAACGCACGCCGTCAACATGCCCGCAGGCACCATCATGCAGATCCCGCCCGAGCGATTGCTCCGCCTGTTCAGCAACTTTGGCCCCAACGACGTGGTCCGCGACTACTGCGGCGTTGCCGCGCCGGGCCGGCCCAATCCGCGCCAGCTGAAGCGGGCCGGCAAAGGCTCGACAAGCACTTTCAACAACGACGTGAAATACCAAGCAATAGCTGGGGGGGGGGGGGGGGGGGGGGGGGGGGGGGGGGGGGGGG
>CAIXGW010000113.1 GCA_903919145.1 uncultured Myxococcales bacterium | reverse complement strand
TGGCGATGCGCCCGCGCCCTTGACGCAACCCGTCTCGCGGCCCACCATCGCGCCAGAGAGGCACCCCCTGGCCAGAATCGGCGATACAATCGGTAGCTACCAAATCACTAGCCTCCTTGGCTCGGGCGGCATGGCCATGGTGTATGCAGCACGCCATACCTCCATTGGCACCGAACACGCGCTCAAGGTGCTGCTGCCCAATTACGCCAACCAGCCGCGGACGGTAGAGCGCTTCCGCCAAGAGGCGCGCGCGCAGTTCCGCATGCGCCATGCTCACATTGTGCAAGTTACTGACTTTGTGGACGACGGCGAGAACCTTGCGCTGGTCATGGACTTGGTCCACGGCATGACGCTGGCAGAGGCTATCCGGCTGCGGCCAGGGCCATGGCCGGTGGCGGACGTGGTCGCGGTGATGAAGCCAGTGCTGGAGGCGATGACTTTTGCGCACCGGGAGGGGCTTGACGGTGCGTCTGTGGTCCACCGCGATTTGAAGCCGGAGAACGTCCTGCTGGACCTGAGCCGCGACAGGCCCTGGCCTGGAATCCCCAAGGTGGCGGATTTTGGCATCGCCAAAGTGCTTGGCGCATCGAATATTGCGACGGCGACCAACGCGCGGATGGGCACGCCGGGGTACATGGCGCCCGAGCAGGCGCGCAATGCCAAAGACGCCGGGGCTCCGGCGGATGTCTGGGCGCTTGGCGTGATGCTGTGGCAACTTCTGGCGGGCCGGCTGCCGGTGGATCCTGAGAATAGCCTGGAGTTGATCAAGTTCTACGAAGGGTTGACGCCGATTCCAAAGCTTGCGGACGTGGTTGCGGGGGTGCCGGAGAGGCTGAGTGAGGTCGTGGCCCAGGCGATGGCGCTGCGGCCGGAGGAGCGCTTTGCTGATGCTTCGCCGCTTCTGCGGGCGGTGGAGGGGGCGGTTGAGGGGGGGCGTGCTGGTGGGCGGGTGGAACTTGAGCAGCCAAGGATGGACCCGGGGCGCGGCGGTGGCAGCAAGAATTCGGGAACCCGCCCCATGGTGCGTCCAGCATTCATATATGCATTTGCGATTGTGCTTTCATCACTTGTCGCCCTCCTGCTGGCGCTCATGCTCCGGGACCCACCCACCCAAGACATGCCGAACGAAGGCGAAGGCGCCATGGGCCTGCCTTCACCACCAGTCGCCAGTGTTATCAACAAGGAACCCGCGCAAGATGTGCCGGCGCTTGAGCCGCCCAAAACCGAAGGAGCAGAACTGCCGGTTCTTGCCAAGCCGCCGGCGGGCTGGGTTCGGATTGAGCCAGGGACGTTTACGATGGGGTCGCCGGGCTCGGAGGAAGGGCACCAAAGCGATGAGACGCAGCACCAGGTCACGATCACGCGGGGTTTTTGGCTGAAGCCGACGGAGGTAACGCAGGGCGAGTGGTTGGCGGTGATGGGCAACAGCCCGTCGAACTTTACCGGTTGCGGGTCGACCTGTCCTGTGGAGCAGGTGAGTTGGAGCGACGCTGTGGCTTACTGCAACAAGTTGAGCGAGCGTGAGAATCTGCAGCAGTGCTACGTTGGCGAGCGGTTTGTTGGCCTTGGCTGCACTGGCTATCGGCTTCCGACGGAGGCCGAGTGGGAGTATGCGGCACGGGCTGGGACGACGGGGGCTCGGCATGGGGAGGTTGGCGCTGTCGCTTGGTACGACGGAAACTCGAACTCAAGGACGCATCCAGTCGGTAAGAAGCAGGCGAATGCGTGGGGTCTTTACGACATTCTGGGGAATGTTTGGGAGTGGACGAACGACTGGGTTGGGGATTACCCTAGCAGTGCAACTGATCCGGTTGGACTGGATTCGGGCCGGTTCCGCGTCATCCGCGGCGGCGGCTGGTACGGCGCTGCCGCCTTCGTTCGCTCCGCGCTTCGCAGCGGCGACGTGCCCGGCTACCGCTATGCCGGCCTCGGCTTCCGCCCCGCCAGATCGGTCCCTTGAGCCCCTTGATCCCTTGACCCTTGATCGCCAGAGAAGAAGAGCCAATGACTGCCAACAGCCCCAGCTCACAACCACCCAGCTTGCCCGGACGCGGCACGCGCGATAGCGCTGGTGCCAGCGACCGGGCAAGCGGCGGCTCGCCAAGAAGCGGTGGCGCCTGCAAAAATCGTCCCGGCGCAGCCGGGCCGAATTTCCAACTTTGCGCGGACCGGTCGCTGGGGCGCCCATGCGCGTAACCATCTTCACGCTGCCATGCCAACCCGATCACGGGTTTGACACCACCGCGCTTGACGATTTCTGCCGGGACCACGACGTCTTGGCCTGCCGCGACCACTTCTTCATCAGCGAGCGCGGGCCCACCCTTGGCCTAGTGGTCGAATTCCGCGACCGGCCCAAGTCGCACGACTGGGGCCGCAGCGCGCCAACACCCGACCGGAGGGAAGAAATCGCGCCTGAAAACCGCCCGCTCTTCGACGCGCTACGCAACTGGCGCTCCGAACGCGCAAAGCGCGAAGGCAAACCCCACTACGTTTACTTTCGCAACCCAGAACTATCAGAGATCGCCGTCAAGCGGCCGCTCACCGCGGCCGCGCTGCGCGAAATCGCCGGAGTCGGCGAGGCCAAGGTGGCCTCATACGGCGAAGAAATCCTTGCGCTGGTGCGCCAAATGAGCCAGGCCGCGGTCGAACCCGCGGGCCAGCCGCCCGCCCCGGCCGATCCTGGACGGAAAGCGCCGTGACCGTTACCACTGACGAACTGCCGCTGCTGCTGTACTGGGAACGGGTAGCGCAAGACCTGCTCGACCGCACCTCCAAGATGCCCAAGGCCATGCGCTTCACCTTTGCCCAGCGCATCGACAACCATGTGCTGGACGTGTTGGAGCAGCTGGCAGCAGCGCGCTATGCGGAGCCAGCGCGCAAGCGCCTGTTGCTGGCCAGTATCGACGAAGCGCTGGCGCGCCTGCGGATCCTCGTCCGACTCTGCCACGGCCGCCGATTGCTCGACGGTGGCGGCTATGAGCACGTAGCGCGCGGGTTGGACGAAGCCGGCCGAATGGTCGGCGGCTGGCGCCAGTCTCTGACTGGGAGTCGAAATTGACCACGTTGGACAGCACTTGGGCGCGCATCACCTCCTTTGGCGCCTTATGCCGCGCGGCTCGCGCAGCCGCTCGCGGCAAGCGGCTAGGCCGCGACGCGCAGTCGTTCCTGGCCGATCTCGAGTGCAATGCGCTAGAATTGCAGCGTCAACTCCTTGCAGGCAACTGGACCCCCGGCACGCCGCACACCTTCTTTATCCGCGACCCCAAGCCGCGCCGCATTTCTGCGGCGCCCTTTGTCGATCGCGTGGTTCACCACGCGTTGTGCGCCGTCGTCGGCCCCGTGCTGGAATCCGGCGCCAGCGACTGCAGTTTCGCCTGCCGCAAGGGCCGCGGCACCCACGCCGCCCTTGGCCGCGCACGGCAACTCACCGCAACTTGCGACCGCTACCACAAACTTGACGTCGAGCACTACTTTGAAACCATCGACCACACCGTGCTGCTGGGCCTGCTGCAGCGCCATGTGGCGTGCGACGCTACCATGGCCCTGCTAGAGCGGATCGTCCAAGCAGGCGCCCCAGGGTCAGAACCTGGGCGCGGGATGCCAATCGGCAACCTAACGAGCCAGCACTTCGCTAACTTGGTGTTGACTGAAGTCGACAGCGTGGCTTCCTCGCACCCTGGGGCGCGGGGCTACGTCCGCTACATGGACGATATGCTGCTCTTTGGCGATAGCTATCGCGAGCTTGACGCCGCCGCCACGGCCGCCTCAGCGGTCGTCACCCTCCACCTCAACCAGCGGATCAAGCTCAGCGCCACTCGACACGGGCGCTGCTCAGACGGCGTGCCGTTCTTGGGGCTGCGACTCTTCTCCGGCACCGTGCGTTTTGACCACGCCCGGGCCCGGCGATTCATGCGGACTGCAAGAGCGGTCCGCGCCGCAGCCGCGGACGGCTCCATGCACCAGGCCGACTGCGCCAGGCGCGCCCAGGCCCTGCTGAATTGGAGCGACCAGGCCGGTGCCGCTGGCCTGGCGCGACTAGCGTTCGCCGAAAGTTCGCGATAGCCTCGCCGCGGCCTCGCGGCCAAGGGCCAGAACCGCGTCATCCGCGGCGGCAGCTGGAACAACGATGCCGCCAACGTTCGCTCCGCGAATCGCAACGACAACGAGCCCGGCAACCGCAATGACAACATCGGCTTCCGCCCCGCCAGCCCGCGGCAACGCCAGATGTCGGCGGTCCAAGGACCGCCGGCCCGCGCTTTGCCTCGATCATTGCCGCGACGGCCTGTGCCGGACTCCGTGCCGGCCAAAGAGGAAGGCCCGCCGCCGCGCGCCAACTGGCGCGGCGGCCACGGCCTCTTGCCCACCCTCCCTGCTCAAGGTTGGCACGACGTCGCTATTGCCGTCAAAGCTATTGGTGCCAAAGCCAATTTTTGGTTTTCGCTCAATGCGTAGCCTTCGCCACCACCGCCGCCGCTATCGCCAGGAGGACCAGAATAGCAATCACCCAACCACTGCACCCCAGCCCAAAACCAGCGACGGCACTGGCGGCGTCTGTCCCCTTCTCATATCCCGTGCGCTGATCACGACTAGCGGCCCGGGCGTCGGCCAACGCCTGGGCGTGCTCTGCCTCGGCGGCTGCGCGCGTCGCTGCCAACTCGGCACCACGGGCCATTGCAATTGCCGCTTCGCGGGCTCGGTCGTTGGCCTCACGCTCCTGCCGCAAGCTCTCTCGCTCGCGTTGTAGCGCCAAACTAGTTGCAGCCGCAGCCTTCGCCGAGGTGTCGTCGTCTTCATGGAGAACGGTTCGTGATACGGGCTTGAACCCATGCGGTGGCCAGTCGATGCCGTGGGCTCGCGCCACTGCTCCAGGCGCAACCTCGCACGGTCCCAAGAACAGGCACTCGCCGCTCGCAAGAATCG
This sequence comes from uncultured Myxococcales bacterium, assembly GCA_903919145.1. Classification (GTDB taxonomy): domain Bacteria; phylum Myxococcota_A; class UBA9042; order UBA9042; family UBA9042; genus SXRM01. The sequence continues at coordinate 574 of CAIXGW010000113.1, read as the reverse complement.
CGCTGCTTGCTACCCTCCGCTTGCCAGCGCCTACAAACGTGCCATTGCTGCTCCCCAGGTCGGTGACGACTAGGCGCTCAGCCTCAAACGACAACTGGCAATGCCGCCCAGAGATCTTAGGGTGATCGATCACGTAGTCGCACGCCGGGTCGCGACCTATGACCAAGGTCCTGACGGTGGTGCGCGCAACTGGCCGAGGGGATCCGTGGACCGGGCGACCACAACCGCCGCAAAACTGGGCCTCATCCGCGCAATCTGTCTGGCAATTTAAGCACTTGCCCATAATGCTCCGCGATGATGCGTACGCAGTCAGCCGTCTCCAGGTTCGTACTGGGCCGCTTCAGCGCGTGTTCGGGAGTGCAGCCGATACCCCTTGTAGGTTGACGCAGTTCGAGATTCTGGGCAAGGCGCGGGCCGACGGCCACCGGAAAGCGCTCTAGAGGTCAGGCAGCGGCCCGCCCGCAGTGGCCTCGTCCATAGGCGGCAGCCACCGCACCACCTGGGCCCAGTCGATCACTAGCCCTGGCAGGACGCCCACTTCCGTTGTCCCTTCCAAGTCTTGCACATCCGGGCG
>CAIXGW010000112.1 GCA_903919145.1 uncultured Myxococcales bacterium | reverse complement strand
GTCCATGCCGGGGTGGGTTTGGGGCCGCAGCGCTGCAGCGTAGTCCATGCCTGGATTGGTGCCCTGCCGACCAATGGCGCGTGGGTCGATGTGCGGGGAAGACAGCGGCCCGCGCTGGCTTGGGTCAAAGCCCGGCGAGCTGCCCGGACGCGGCGGCAGCGGGGCCCCGGGTTGGTAGCCAGTCCCGCTGGTCGGCCGCGGCGACAAGGGGGCCCCGGGTTGGTAGCCAGTCCCGCTGGTCGGCCGCGGCGACAAGGGGGCCCCGGGTTGGTAGCCAGTCCCGCTGGCCGGCCGCGGCGACAGGGGGGCCCCGGGCTGATAGCCAGTCCCGCTGGCTGGCCGCGGCGACAGGGGGGCCCCGGGCTGATAGCCAGTCCCGCTGGCTGGCCGCGGCGACAGCGGGGCCCCGGGCTGATAGCCAGCCCCACTGGCCGGCCGCGGCGACAGCGGGGCGCCAGGTTGGTAGTCAGAAGCGCTGGCGGGTCGAGAGCCCAAAGGAGTAGCTGGCTGGTAGCCCTGGTGCGCCGCCAACCGCTGGGCATCTGGGGGAGCGACTGAGCGCGCCGGGTCCACATAGGGCCGCGCCGCTGGCCGCGGACTGCCGGGGTCAAAGCCCGGTTGACTACCATGGTTGGCCGACCCAGGCCGCGAGCTGGCGTATTCCGCTGCCACAGCGGCCACGGAATAGGGCGCCGACGGCGAATTGCGATGGCTGGGCGGCAGCGGCTGGCCACCAGAGCTTGGGCGACCCCGCGCCCCGAAGAGGTCGTCGGCGCGGCTCACCGGCTCCTGCGCAATCATTTGCTGCGAGGACGGAGCACTGCTGGCCGGTCGGGCCTGCCCTGCAGGACGGGCCGGCGCAAACGGATCGATTCCGGGTTGGCTCACCGGTGCGCCCACCAATCCAAAGACCGTTGCCGTAGTGGACGAATTACTTGAGGCGGCTGGCGACGGGCGCCCAGTCTGGGGTCCAGGATGGACCACGCCCGGCAGCGGCCCGCCACCGCGCAGCCCGCTGCCAAAGGGCAAGACCGACTCGCCTTCTTGCGCGGCGGGAACCCCCGAGCGACGCGCAGTATCCGGCATCGGCGCGCCGCGCGCTGTAGAGCTGTAGTGACCGGCCCGCACCGCCGAAGGCGAGTGGGGCGCGTCATCAGACGGTGCATCAGGTGCCAAGAAAGCTCCCACACATATTCGACCACAACTGGTCTTTCGAAGCCTAACAGATTCGATAGGCCTTTCAATGCAAAGTCGCAGCGGCTCTGGATTTGCGGCCTTCGCCGCCCCGCCATCGCAGCCCCCTCTTGCGTTCGCGGGTCGAGGGGTGGTCACGGCTTTGGCGCCAATGCCGAGCGGTGAGCGCTGCACCCCACCGGTCAGCGCAAGGGCAACCGCCGCCCTTTTTTGCTCACTGCCTCTAGATCTGCGGCCCGGCGAGCACCTTGCCCTTCCAGCGCGCCCGCCGGATCGCGTCACAGTCGCACTGCCACTGCGGGGGTGCCTGCTGGCAGGCCAGCGCCGCCATCAGCTTGTGTCCAGCGGTATTGGGATGCACATGGTCAAAATCGCGATACTTTGCGTCCATGAACTGCCGAGGCACCGCCCGCGCCGCCTCTACCCACTGGTCGCGCTGGTCCAGCGCCTTGCGCCAAGGGCTTGTGGCAAACGTCTGGCGCAGCGGCTCAGCCGGGCGCAGCGGCGCCTTGGGGCCCGCCCGCAGCACCGATCGCCAAAGGTCGACGGCGACGTCTGGCAATTCCTCAGCCAGCCACTCATCTTTGGCGACCTGTCTCTGCGCCGCCCGCCGCCCCAGAGCGCGCGACGGCACCAGCTTGCCCAGCAGGCCCTCGGCCACCAGCTCTGTCGCCCGGTGCAGCCGCAGGCCGTTCCAGGCGTCAAAGCGCGGGTCGTCATCGCTGCCCCAGGGCGTCACCGTCAGCGCCAGCACCTTGAGGCCGGCAGCGTGGGCCCGCTGGATAAGGCGGGTCAGCGACCACAGCGTGCTCTCTGGCGCGCCCACCGAGTTCAGACCACCCTGTAGCAAAATCCAGCCCTTACCGTCGGCCATCGCGGAAAGCACTGCGCCGGAGTCCAGCACCTGGCTGCGCAGGTTGGCCAACAGCTTGCTGGCGCCCGCGCCGACTTCGCCGCGGTTGATGACCTCTAAGTCCTTGCAGCCAAAGTGGAGGAACTGGCCAAAATTGCCGGCATAGTACTTGGAGATAGAGCCGCCAATGACCACGGCCTTGTGGCTGCGCTCGGTCGTCCAAGGGCCGGCGGCCCGGGCTTCAGCAGCCTGGATGGCCCCCAAGCTCAGGGTCAGCAGCAGCGCCAGACCGATGCGCCAGACCGCTGCCTTCATGCGCGGAATTTCCGCAGGGCTGTGGCGCAGTCGTTCACCATCGCCGCCAAATCGGTCGATGGCTGCACCCCCAACAGGGCGCGCATCTTGGACGGCTCGGCCACCAACGCCGCGATGTCGCCGTCGCGCCGCCCCACCAGCTGATGGGGTACCGGCTGGCCTAGCGTCGCCTCTACCTGCTGGATCACCTGCATGACCGAGTGCCCGCGGCCACTGCCCACGTGAAACACCTGAAATTGCGCGTCTCCAGCGCGGGTCTGGGTGAGGGCCAGCCGCGCGGCCTGGATCATTGCCTCCACCACATCGCCAATGTGCACATAGTCGCGCAGGCAAGTGCCGTCTGGGGTGGCAAAATCGTCGCCAAACACCTTCAGCGGCGGCAACTCCCCCCAGGCTGCGCGAATCGCCAGTGGAATCAAGTGCGACTCTGGATCGTGGCGCTCAGCGCAGCCCCAGCTGGCGCCGGCCACATTGAAAAAGCGCATCGCCGCCCCGCCCATGCGCCCGGTGGCGACGGCCGCGGCCAGGGTGTGTTCGGCCTGGAGCTTGGACCAGCCGTAGGGGCTCTCAGGGGCGATCCGCCCTTCTTCGTCGAACTGTTCGGCGCCGCCCTGGTCAGAGCCCAGCACAGCGGCAGAGGAAGCCAGCACCACCGCCTGTACGCCGGCTTCCAGGGCGGCATCGACCACCACCTGGGTTCCGCCAGCGTTGACCGACTCATACAGCTCTGGAAATTGAACCGATTCGCCCACCATGATCAGGCCCGCCAGGTGGAACACCGCATCCGGCGCTCGGCCCAAAGTCTGCAGCGCTGTGGCCACCGCCTCAGGGTCACGGACATCGCCTTGGACCAGGGGAACTTGCAGCGGCAGCGAGTCGGCGTGGCCGCGCGACAGATCGTCCAGCCCCACTACAGCGATGCCTTGCTGCTGCAGGCGGTGGATCAGCGTAGAGCCAATGTACCCCGCGGCGCCCGTTACCAGGGCAGAACTCAAAACTCGGCTCGACAGGGGGCACCTCCACGGCAGCCGGGGTGAGGTAGCATCGGCTCCCTAGGGGTGTCAAGGAAAAAGCTGGGGGCCGCAGCAGCAGTGTCCATTCGGGCTTGACCTACTGAAGCCCTTGCAGGCCCGCCGCGGCCAGGTGCCGTACGCAGGGCCTGAAGGAAGCTGGCGCCGGCGACCGACCGCGGCAATTCCCTTGATCTGACGTGATTTTACTTGCGGGCTTGGCGCTGCAGGGCTGACCTGTGCTAGATTGGACATGGTGTTTGCGCCCCATTGGCCAAGCGCCGGAGCCGCTATGCCCCACCGCAACAGTGACATCATCTACGACTGGAATGAGGTCAAGCGTGTCACCCCGCCCATCCAACGCGGCTTCAAGCTAGTCGACGAGACTTTGCGCGACGGCATTCAGTCGCCCTCTATCACCAATCCGCGCATCGAGCAGAAGCTAGAACTGCTTCACTGCATGGCGAATTTGGGGATACACGTCGCCGATATCGGCTTGCCGGGCGCAGGCTCTCAAGCCGTTGCTGACGTGACCCGGCTGGTCGAAGAGATCCGCGACCACCACCTGCCCGTCGAGCCCAACTGCGCCGCGCGGACCCACAGTGCAGATATCCAGGCCATTATCGACATCACCCTCAAGACCGGGGTGCCCATCGAAGTCTGCGGCTTTCTGGGCAGCTCGCCGGTACGCCAGCTGGTAGAGAACTGGGACGTGGCCCACATGACTCGGCTGGTGGTAGAAGCTACCGACTTGGCCGTCAAGAACGGGCTGCCGTTCAGTTTTGTGACCGAAGACACCATCCGCTCGCACCCCGACACGCTGCGGACCCTGTTCAAAGCGGCCATTGAGCACGGCGCCACCCGCCTCATCCTGTGTGACACCGTGGGCCACGCAACGCCCGATGGCCTTTACAACCTGCTGGAATTCACCCGCGGCGTAGTGGCCGAGACCGGCTGCAAAGTCGAGCTCGACTGGCACGGCCACAACGATCGCGCGCTGTCTTTGCCGCTCAGCCTGTCGGCGCTGGAATTCGGCATCGACCGCGTCCACGGCACCTGCCTGGGGGTCGGAGAGCGCGTCGGCAACACCTCGATCGACCAGATCCTGCTGAACTTGCGGCTGCTGGGCGTGTGGGACAAGCCGCTCCACGATCTGCGGTACTACGTAGACGCCTGCTCGCGTTACCTGGGAGTGCCAGTACCCTACAATTACCCGGCCTTTGGATCGGATGCCTTCCGCACCGCCACGGGCGTTCATGCCGCAGCCATCGCCAAGGCCCTCAGGCAAGGGCGCCGCGACCTGGCCGACGCGGTCTACAGCTCGGTGCCCGCCCACGAGGTCGGCTGCCGGCAGGTCATCGACATCGGCTTTTACAGCGGCAAGGCCAACGTAGAGGTGTGGCTCATTGAGCACTCGCTGGAGCCCACGGAAGCCAGGGTGCAAGCCGTGCTGCAGCGCGCCAAAGCCGGCGACGCCACCTTGACGGAAGCTCAGATTTTTGAGGCCTTGGCCCACTTGGCCGATGAGGCGTCGCCCTTGGCCGCTTCTTCCCAGGGTGCCGCGTAGGCCATGGCCGACACCGCGCGCCCCCCGCAACCTGAATGGCCTGTGCTGGTAGCCGGCCTGGGCCACGTCGGCGTAGCTGTGGTCCACCGCCTGCAGGCCCTTGGCGTGCCAGTGCGCGCCCTGCTGACGCCAGCAGAAATGTCACGCCAAGCTGCAGAGTTACAGGCGCTGGGTGTCGAGATCGTCACGGCCTCTGCCGCCTGGGAAAACGACCTGGGCCGCCAGGACTTCAGCCGCTTGGGCGCCGTGGTGCTGGCGGCCGACAATGACAGCAGCAACGTCGATGCCTGCCTGCTGGTGCGGCGCGCCAGTGGCGAAGTGCCGTTGCTGTGCCGCGTGTCTGACCCGACGCTGGTGCGGTTCCTGCGCATGTCGGTGCCGCGGGTAGAGCCGTTCTCGATGGGCTCGGTGACGGCCCCGGTGGCCGCGGACATGGCGCTGCAGCTGCTGGGCCGACAGGGCTCTCAGGCCCATGCTGAAAGGCCACTGCCGCCGGCGGTGCGCGCGCGCGCCCTGCTGCGTACGGCGTTGATCGGCTCTGCGGCTGTGCTGGTCGCTGGCGCCATCGCTCTGGCCGTTCTGCTAAAAGTTCGGGGTATGGCCGGGATTGGCGCGGTACTGGCTACGGTGCTCACCGGCGCCACGCCTGACAAATGGCGACTGGATGGGCCCGCCGGCTGGCTGCTGACGGTGCTGGGACTGGCCGACCGGGTGGCGATGATCTCTGGCATCGCCTTGGCTTTGGACTGGATTCTACCCAAGCGTTTCGCGGGCTTGGCCCAGCCCGTGCCTGTGGCGATGCGTGGCCATGTGGTGGTCTTGGGCGCCGGCAACGTCGGCATGCGCGTGGCCGAGCTGCTGCACCAGCGGCGCGTGCCAGTGGCGGTCATCGAGCGCGACGGCAACCTGAAGAATGTGCAAAGACTGCGCGCCATGGGGCTGCCCGTGGTGGTGGGCGATGCCACTGTCGATGAAGTGCTGGACCTGGCCGCGGTGTGGCGGGCCGGCGCCGTCTTGGCCATGACCACCACCGACGCCGTCAACCTGCACGTCGGCCTGCAGCTGAGCGACCCCAAAGTCGCCATTCCCACCGTGGTACGCCTGCTCTCTCCAGAGATGGCCGAGCACGCCTCGCGCGCCGCCGACCTCAGCCCCCTGTCTCCAGTGGCCGAGACCGCCAACTACGTGTGCCGCACGGCCGAGCGCATGAGGTCCGAGCGCCAAAAGCCCCGCGAAACGCCTATCACTTCGCTGACACCTGACCCTGGCCGGCCGATGGGCCGCTATGCCGGCATCGAGTTTGAGGCGGGCCGCTCGACCGACCAGCACTTGCGCGACGGTGTGCCGCGCCACCGCCAGCCGTCGAGCCCACGGATCCCGCAAAGCGGCCGCGCCGATACCCCGCGCGAGACGCCGATCGCGCCTGCCAGAACAGAGAGCCGCAGCCAGCCCGCGGCCGACCTCAGAGCAGAGGCCGGCAAGGCAGAAGCTGGCAGCAAGGCTGAGCCAAAGACTGAACCCAAAGCGGACCCTTCTGTACGGCCGGGCGCAGCCGAGGCCCCGCGGGAGCCTGGCGATGCCAGCCAAAGCTAGTACCCCAAACCCCAAGTCCGTTCCGGGTTCCGGAACGGACGTGGTTTGGGGTACGGAAAAAAACCTAGCAGTAGTAGCCAAGGCCCGTGAACAAGAACCGGGTGCAACCCGGATCGAATTAACGGCCTTGGGTACTAATACCCCGACCCTACTAGGACTCCTTGTTGTGGCTTGCCTTTTGCTCGGCAAGCCCGCCTGGAGTCAGTCCATGGCGCCTGGCGCCGAGGCGCCGCTGCTGCCCTCCGACGTCACCAGCGCGCAGCTGCCCAGCGACGCCGCCCTTTCCGACTGCTGGGCGCGGGTGCTGCTTCGCGCCAATCCCGGTCCCTTTCAGTACCTTGCCTATGAGGTGACGGACCGCGGCCCGGCGGGCGTCGTGACGCAAGTGCGCGGCTTTATGGGTCGCTCCGATGTGGTGACCCGCACCGAGCTGCTACCCAAGGCAGAGTTGCGGCGGCTTTTTGCCTATCTGCGCGACCTGGGGGCCCTGGAGCTGCCAACGGTGCTGCCGCGCGACGCCCAGCCTGGCCCCCCAGCCAAGGCAGCGGCGCCCAAAGGCAAGCCGAGCCAGGCCAAGAGCCGGGCGGCCGCCAATAAGGCCGGCATTCTCGAGGCAGGATGGGACTATACCCTCGGCCCTCCCCGATCCGCAGAGCCCATCTACGAGCTGTCCTTTCGCCTTGGCGGCCAGGAAAACACCGTGCTGGTCCCGTCGCCGTTTGGCCGCGCCGACCGCCGCTACGCCCGCTTCATTGAGGTCCTGCGCGCCCTGGCCCTGCGCACAACTGGCGAGATTCCCTACCACCCGCCGCTGGGCAATGCCGGAGTCGCCGGCTACCTTTTCATCGACTCTGTGCCGTCGGCATCGGTCAGCGTGGACGGCACCCAACTGAGCGATACAACACCTATCTTTGCATACGCCGTTGCCCCCGGCAGCCACACCGTGGTGCTAGAGAACAGCCGCTTGGCGCTGCGGCGCGAGGTCAAGGTCAAGGTCCAAGCGGGCATGACCACTTCGGTGCAGCTGGAGCTGCCGTGACCCCGCCAGGCGGGCCGCCCCCAGGCCCAGAAGACGAGCCACTGGCCCAGGCTGTGCCAGCGGACCCCGCCGTCCTGGCCGGACAGTGGGCGCGGATCCTGACGGCGATCCCCGACCCGCACGTGCGCCTGCGCCGCGTCGCCAGCCTGGTCCAGCAGCGCGGCCCCGAGCAACTGGCGCAGGTCCTGCAGGCCGCTGCCCAGGGCGCTGTGACCAGCGATTGGCGCTCGCTGCACGTGGCGCTGGCCCACTGGGTGCTGCACGCCCGTCCACGCCCGCGTTTTCCGGTGGGCCACTGGCCTGTGCCGGCCGACGAGCTGGCCCCGCCAGGAGCCACCGTTGCCCTGGCCATCAGCGAAGCGCGCCTGCACGGCTTGGCCTTTGCCGAGCTGGTGCTGCGCGGAGCTTTTGCCCGCCCCAGCCCGGCCGACCAGGTCCTGCCGCAGCTGCATCCCTCGGTCGACAAGCTGCCCCTGGGGGTCCGCCGCGAGCGCGCCCGCGGCACCGACCAGACCCAGCTGCAGTTCCTGTTGCTAGACAACACCCCGGCAGTGGTGCAGATCCTGGCCGACAATCCGCGCGTGACCGAAGGCCTGGCGGTGCAGATCGCCAGCCTGCGCTCTCAGACCGCCTACGCGCTGCAGGCTGTGGTCATGGTGCCGCGCTGGCTTGGCAACGAGCGCGTCGTCGAAGCCGTGGCCCGCAATCCCGGCGCACCGCCTTGGCTCACCCTGCTGCTGGCGCCGCTGCTGCCGCGCCGCACCCAGCTGGCGCTGACCCATCTGGAGTGGCTCGACCGGCCGCTGCGCGACGTGCTGGCCGACTGGCACGGCGGCGTGACGCAGGAACCTCGGCAACTAGGTGGCCACGAGGGAGTTTTTGAGCTCGACACCGCCCTGGACAGCGCCGGCGACCCGTCAGAGGCTCTGCACCAGCTGTTGGAGGGCGAGGCTGCGCCGTCGGACCAAGGCAAGCGCTAGGAGCCACGGCAAAGAGGAGGTGAATTGCTTGTTCGCATTGAAGTTTTCAGCAGACCGGACTTGCTTGACGCCCAGAGCAAGGCGGTGCTGCATGCCGTTCGCCTGCTAGGCCACCAGGGAATCCAGGGGTTGCGGGTGGGGCGGCTTATCGAATTGGAGCTGGCGGTGGCTGACCGCGCCGAGGCCGAGGCCCTGGTGGCAGAGTTGGTCCAGACCCTGCTGGTCCATCCGGTGACTGAGGATTGGCGGCTGGTGTGGCCGGGCGACGAAGCGGGCTGGAGCACCCCGGGCCACCCATGATTGTGCTTGTTCAATTTCCCGGAACTACCTGCGATCGCGAGACCCTGGCGGCCCTAGAGGACCTGCGGCCTGGTCGCGTCCGCCTGCATTGGCACCAGGACTGCGATCTGCCGCCGCAGACCGAGCTCGTGGTCTTGCCTGGCGGCTTCTCTTACGGCGACTACTTGCGCGCTGGGGCCCTGGCGGCGCGTTCGCCAGCCATGCAGGCGGTGGCGGCCCACGCCCGCCGCGGCGGCTGGGTGCTGGGGATCTGCAATGGCTTTCAGGTTCTGACTGAAGCTGGGCTATTGCCCGGCGCCTTGGTGCGCAACCGCGACCGGCAATTCATCTGCGACACCGTTGGCCTGGACGTGGCAGGCGGTCCTGCGGCCATGATGGCGGCGCTGGCTAGCGGCCCACCTTTGCGCCTGCCCATCGCCCACCGCGAGGGCTGCTACGTCGCGGCGCCCGCTGTGCTGGAGCAACTGCTTGGCGATCAACGGATCCTGCTGCGCTACCGCGACGCCGGCCAGGCAGGAGCAGGCAATCCCAACGGGTCGATGCAGGCCATCGCCGGGGTCTGCAGCGCCAATCGGCGGGTCCTGGGGCTGATGCCGCATCCAGAGCGCGCGTTCGCCGGATGGCACGGCAATGGCGACGGAAAGCGCTGGCTGCAGGCGCTTGTTCAGGCGATCGACTCACTCTAGCCAATGCAAGAACAAAACCAAGCCCTAGGGTGACAAGGCCCGCCAGCGCCGCGCCTGGGCGCTCCACATGTACAGCAAGCCGTCGTGACCCAGGCCCAGCAAGTCATCGCCCATCAGCCAGATGCCTTCTAAGTCGCCCTCGCGGTCGATATAGGCACTTGTAACCCCAGAGTAAACCCGGCCATCGCGGTCCAAGCCGTACCACACCGGACCGTTGGCGCGCACTTCGCGGACGCCGGTGGCAATGGGCTGGCCGCCGTTGTCCCACTGGCCGCCGCGGTAGCGGTAGAGGTTGCCTTCGCGCTCGTCCAGGGCATAGAGCACGCCGTGGGTGGCCTGCAGCGACCCCCGAATCGGCTTGCTCGAAAGCGACGCCGTCTTGCCCTTGTGGACGGCGTTGATCCCGCCGGCGGCGTCTAGCATGTACAGCACGCCCTCGCTGGCCTCGATGTCGGGGGCCGGACCAAGGCCGCTGGCCTGCCACTTGCCCGTGCCTTTGTCATAAGAGAGCACGTTGCCGTCGCCGTCGGTGGCCCACACCTGGCCGGTCATGTCGTCGACATCCATGGCAGAAGCCGTGCCGACGTCGTAGTAGCGGGTACCGCTGCGCAGCCATAGGTGGCGATTGGCGCCCAACACCAGCAGCGGAAAGTTCTGCTCAATGTACTGAACGGCCTTGGCCCGGTCCGGCGCCGGTGTCGCCGCCAGAGCCTGCGCCAGCGAGTCGTTCAGCCAGGTGGGGTCGCCGATGCCAGTGACCAGGGTGCGACCGCCGTAGGTCATCGCAGAGAACAGCGTGCAGATGACGCGCTTGACTTGGGCCGGCGCAAAGCGCTTTTCGACATCGGCCAGCACCCGCCTGACCAGCAACGACATCGACGCCCCGCTGGGCGCCCCAGTGGCCTTGGACCCGGCGCCAGCGATCGCGTGGCCCAGGTCGCCGCGCTGCTCGGCAAAGGCCCGCACCAGGTTGACCGGGCGCGCAAAGGCCAGCGACTGAGAGTTGCGGCGGATGTAAGTGTTGATGCCCACCAGGCGCCCGTCCATGTCAAGCAGCGGTCCGCCAGAATTGCCTGGGTTGATGGCGGTTTCTGTCTGCAGCGCGTTCTTGCGGATCGCCGAGATCGAGCCCGACGTCAGCGTCCAGGCCAGCCCTTGGGGATTGCCAATCGCCACCACGTCTTGCCCGACGCGCACCACATCCGAATCGCCCCACTGAACAGAGGGATAGCCGCCCTTGCGCTCGGGCAGTTGCAGCAACGCCAGGTCATTCTCCGCATCGACGCGCACCACCCGCGGCTGCAGGGCCTTGCTGCGATGGCTCTCTACGTATTGGCCCAGATCCTCTTCAACAATGCGCTCTTTGGGGTCAAACAAGAACACGGCAAACAGCCGCGCCGACGCCGCATCGGCCACCACGTGATAGTTGGTAATCAGCAAGCCTTTGGAGTCAATGACGATTCCCGAGCCGATCTCGGTGCCGCGCGGTGTCACCAGGACCACCAACGCCGTGGCTGGGGCGCACTTGTCAAAAACTTCAGACTTGTTCAGGGCCAAAGCCGGTGATGCCCACGGGCCCGCCGCAATGGCGCCGCAGGACAGGACCAGCATGGCCAACCAATCGATCCAGCTGTGCTTTCGGACGGAGCGGTGGGGCGACATGGCAAGACCTCTACAGTGCGAACGCGCTGTGCGGCGCCCCCATTCAACTGACGGTAGGGCGGTCCAGTCGCTTCGTCAATTCGCTGTGCAGCGGACAGGCCAGGCCGCGTCGCGCCGCTTCCTGCACAAACCACCCGTTGCGCCAGGTCCATTCCTTGACCGCGCCGCGGTAGTCGGCGATCGCCAAGCTGTAGGCGCACAGGCGCTGCACCAGCGGCTCCAGTGGCAGCTCAGCGCCGCAGACCGGTCCGGCCAGCGCAAGCATTTCTGCCGCCAGGTCATGCAGTTGCTGACGGTAGTGCCCCACCACAGTACCGACGTCGCAGCCGTGGACCTGGCACAACAGACCAAAAGCACTGTTCCACAACAGCTTCTCTACCTCAACCGCCGCAAATTCCTTGGGCGAGACTGCGGCGGCCGGCAGGTCGATCTGCTGCAGCCAAGCAGCCATCGCCTGGGCGTGGTGACCCACCATCGGCGACACCCCGCCCGGGACCGCCGGCCCGCCGCGCTGCGCCACCGCAAAAAACAGCAAGCCGCGGCTGGCCCCCGCCAAACCGTGCTCCTGCAACCATGGGCGCAACATGCCATTTTGCAGAAACACTAGGTCCGGAAGGCGCAACCTGGGCACCCGCTGCAGCACGGCCGACAAGTCGTCGTTGCGCACGCAGACCGCCACTGGCACGCCGGCCGGGCCATCCAGGGCCTGCCAGCCTTCCTGTCGACCGACCAGCGGAACCCGCAGACCGCGCGCCTGGCTGAGCCGAGCCAGCGCCGTGCCAACGCGTCCGCCACCAATGACCACTGCCGTGCATCTCATCTCTGGGTCCAAGGGGGCCATCTGCAGCTCCTGGGCAAGGCGCGCGAGCATGGCAGAACAGCAGTGGGTTGCGCTAGCATGGCGGGTGGGTGAAGGAGGTAGCATGGGTTGGCAAAGAGGGGCGTATTGGCTGGCAACGCTGGGGTTGATGCAGTCCATCGGCTGTAGCGATGCCGAGGTGGACGCCAACAGCTCGCTGGCGGCCGCCGGCTCTGACGCAGGCTCCGACAGCAGCGGGGTCAATGGCGCTGGCTCCGATACGGCAGCTGCTGCCGACGCTGCCAGGGATCCCGACGCGGCCGCTGCTGACGACGCCCTTGACGCGGCCAGCCCAGACACCAGCCCAGACGCCGGGGCCGACTCAGGGCCGGAGGCCGGGCCAGATGCCGCGACCGACGCCAACCAAGATAGCAGCGCCGATGCTGCTACCGGTGCCGACTCAGCCTCTGACGCGGTGACCGAAGCCTGCCCCGGCTGCCTGTTCAGCCAGCCGCCGCCGGCCGGCCATCCCGGCGCGGTAGGCCCGTACAAGCTCAAGCCTGCCGAGCAAATCGGCTACAACACCGGAATACTAGACGGCTACAAAGACATGCTGGTCTTGCGGCCTGAGGCAGCGGGGGTCTTCCCCACTGTGCTGTTTCTACCCGGCAAGCAGCTGGCCGATGGCGGCGGCTTTCCGGCCAAGCTTGGCTACCCCTACCGCGCCTGGCTAGAGCAAATCGCCAGCCACGGCTATGTGGTTGCATTGATTCGGGTAGAGAAGGGCCTGCTGGACGCCGATCACCAGCGCATGGCCAGCGACGCTTGGAGCGCCTACAAGGTGCTGACCGACAAAATCACCATGGCCCACCCCGACAAAGTCGCTCTGGTCGGCCACTCGATGGGGGCCAAGGTGGCGCTGCTGGCCGCCGTCAAGACGCTGGCCGACGACCCGGGCGGCACCCTGCCCGATCCCGCGGCGGTGCTGGTGTACTCGGTGTCCAATGAGCCGCCGCCCATTGGCGAATTCCAGAACGCGCTGGGCGAGGTCAAGAAGATCCCCGCGACTGCCAAGACGTTTTTCACGTTTGCCACCGGCAACAATGACGAGACGGCGCCCTGGAACACCCAGGGCAAGGCCAATGCCGCGGCGCTGTACGATGCGCTGGCGACCGAGCGCAAGCAGCTGTTGGTCCTCCATGGCACCGGCAAGGGCGACCCCAATCCGCCGACCACGCCGGAGCTGCACGACGACCACGCGGCGCCCTTGTCGATCAGCGGCAAACCGGGCAGCGCAGCCGACTTTGCCATGGAGACCAGCTATTTGGATGCGCTGGACTGGTATGGCTTTTGGAAGTGGACGGTGGGAGCCCTGCAGTGGCACTGGAGCGGCGGCGACCCCAAGTGGGCCTATGGCGACCAGCGCCTGCACGGTGGCAACCTGCCCAACGGCGCCGGCACCCTCTCGCACCAGCTGTTCGCCCAGAAGTGGACCCAGCTGCCAGCACCGTAACTCTTTTGGATGCGCGTGCCCGTCGCGCTTCCACCCTCTGAGGCCCCTGGATGGACAGCCCCCCGCCCGCCCTGCCGCGCAGCTGGCAGCCCAGCGTCTGCCCTCACGACTGCCCCGACTGCTGCGGCATGCTGGCCCAGACCGACGGCAAGCAGGTCTACGGCGTGCGCGGCGACCCCAGCCATGGCCACAACCGCGGCCAGCTGTGCGCCAAAGTCGGCCACTACCAGCGAACGGTGCACACCCCCAACCGCCTGCTGACGCCGCTGCTGCGAGACGGTCCCAAGGGTTCTGGGCAGTTTCGCCAGACCAGCTGGGAGGAAGCCATTGCCCTCATCGCCGGGCGCTGGCAGCAGCTCATGGCCACGGTGGGCCCACAGAGCATCCTGCCGGTCAGCTACGCCGGCACCATGGGCCAGATCCAGCGCAACGCCGGCCACGCGCTTTTTCACCGGATGGGCGCCAGTCGCCTGGACCGGACCATCTGCACGCCCGCCCAGAATGCCGGGTGGGACGCCGTGATGGGCAAGCGCCCCGGCCCCGACCCCGACGAGGCCATCGACTCGGACCTGATCGTGCTATGGGGCTGCAACGCGCTGGCCACCAATCTGCAGTTTGTTCAGCGAATCCGCCAGGCAAAACAAAGCGGAGCCCAGGTCTGGCTGATCGACACCCACCGCCAGATCAGCGCCAGTCTGGCCGATCAGACCCTGATCGTCCGGCCCGGCAGCGATGCCGCGCTGGCCCTTGGCGTGGTGGCGTGGCTGGCCGCCCATGGGCACAGCGACGAGGCCTTTCTGGCCAAGGCCTGCAGCGGCTGGCCAGAGCTGCGCGCCGCGGCGCTGCACGGCTACCCAGCTGAGCAGGTACTGCAGATCACCGGCCTGGGCGCAGAGGAATTCGCCAGCTTCTGCCGCGCCCTGGCCAAGGCCCGCGCCCCCTTCCTGCGCCTGGGCGGCGGCCCGACCCGCTACGCCAACGGAGCCGCCTCGACGCGGGCCATCCTTTGCATTCCCGCAGTGCTGGGCGCATGGTGCCGGCCCGGCGGCGGTGCGCTGGCCAGCACTGGCAGCTCGGCCGCTTTGGACATGACGCCGGTCACCCGGCCCGATCTGCAGAAACAGCCCGCGCGCCTGGTCAATTTGACCCGCCTGGGCGAGGCGCTGACCGAGCTCGCCGATCCGCCGATCCGCTCGATCTGCGTGTACAACTGCAACCCTGTCGCCGTGCTGCCCGACCAGAACCGCGTCCTGCAAGGCCTTGAGCGAGAAGACCTCTTCACCGTGGTTCACGAGCGCTTCCTGACCGACACGGCCCTCTATGCCGACGTGGTGCTGCCGGCGCCGACCATGCTGGAGACCGCCGACCTCTACCGGTCCTACGGCCAGTACTTCCTGCGCCGCACCCGGCCGGTGGTGGCGCCGCTGGGGCAGGCTCGCGCTAATCTTGATATGTTCCAGGCGCTTGCCAAAGCCCTGGGGTACAGCGAACCGGTGTTTCAGACCTCGGCCGATGAGTTTATCGACCTCCTGTTGGACGCGCCGTCGCCGTGGCGACCCCAAAGCGGGCCAGGAGCCTTTGACCGCGCAGCGCTGGATCGCGGTGAGGCCGTGCGCCTGACCCCGCCACCGCTAGCGTGGGGCGACCCCGAGGCGCTGATTCGCTTGGTTCAGCCAGAGCTGCCCGACCCGGTGCCGCACTGGCGGGCCCCCCACGCCGCCGCCGATGGCCTGCCGCTGCTGCTGCAGACTGCGCCCTCGCAGTACCGCCTCAATTCGTCCTTTGCCGAGCGCGCGGATCTGGCGGCCAAGGTCGGTCCGCAGACGCTGCAGCTGTCTCCCGCCGACGCCAGTGCGCGCGGCCTCAGCGACGGCCAGCAGGTCATCGCCTACAACCCCTTGGGCCAGGTAGAGTTTCTTCTAAAGGTGACCGACAGCGTGCCCGCAGGGGTAGCGGTGGCCGAGGGGGTCCACTGGCTGACCGCAGAGGGCAACCTGCGCAACGTCAACGCACTCACGTCGCAGCGCCTGACCGATCTCGGCCAGGGCAGCACCTACTACGACAACGCCATCGATGTCCGCGCGGCCTGAGAAATCCCCAGCATTGCCATAGTCTTACCAAAGCCCTGGGTGTCCGTCGCCGGGTGTCCGCGGCCGTGGCTGCCGCTATTTGTGCAGCACCCCAGCCACGATGAGCAGCGCAATCAGCACGCCCATCAGGCTCTCTCCGGCAATCAGGCCAGAGGCCACCGGCACCACAAAGCGCTGCGCGGCCTCTGGCTTCTTGCGCTGAAACCACCACGCGCCAAAGGCGCCAATAAACATGGCGATGGTGTTGCTGCCCGGCACGACCATGGCAATGCCCAGGCCAGCCGGCGACGGCAGGTACGGCCTCAGCTTGGGCGGAGCCAGCTTCTCTAGCAAAACCAGGGCAATTCCCAGGGCCAGCCCGATGCCGATGCCGGTTTGCTTGAGTCCGTCCAGCGTGGCCACGCCGCCGGCAAAGGCCTTGGACACACCCGCCCACACCAGGCAAGAGGGCGCGGGCCAGGCGTCGGTGCCCAGCACAGACGGGTCGGGAATCAAGATGTTGAACGCCGGCACCACCACCGCTGCCCCGGCCACTACCCCAAACAGCTGGGCGCGGAACTGAGCGCGTGGATCGCCGCCAAGTAGCCAGCCGGTCTTGAGCGTGGTCAGCAAGTCCGCGGCGTGCAAGCCGATACCGCCGGTCACGTTGGCGCTCATGATGTTGCCTGACAGGTTGCCGGGGGTAATGACGCCGTAGAGCAGCTGGGTGACCGGGCCCAGAGCCTTGGTCGGGGTCACATCGGTCTCGCCGGTGACGCGGGCCGCCACAAAGCCCATCACAATCGACAGCGGCACGGCAATCACGCCCGCCCACAGCGGAATCTGAAACAGCACTCCCATCAGCACCACCACCAGCGGCCCCAGCACGGCAAAACCCGCTGGAAACCACCAGCCGGGGCACTCAATGGCGTCCATGGGGTCGGCCACCCGCCCGGTATCGCGAGAGAACATCTGGCCCATACCAGAGAAAGAGCGGACCACGCTGCGCCAGTCCAGCGCAAACGAAGTCAGGCCGCTGGCCACCAGCACCGCCGCCCCGGGCCACACCGTCCACGCCACCACGGCCTTGTAGCCCGGTCCGGCGATGACGTTCTCTGCCAGCAAGGCCGGCGCCAGCACGCCATACGTCAGCAAGCCGCCCAGCAAAAGCGACCAAGCGGTGCGAAAGCTCATCAGCGCGCCGGCGCCCAGCATCACCACTTCAGTCTTGATAGAAAGCGACCAGTCCGCCAGCGGTCGACCGGCCAGCGAGGCGGGAAAGTTGACCTGGTGTGGCAGGTTCCACGGCATCCAGCTGGCCTTGGCGTCTCGCAAGAACGCGATCACGGCCGCCAGCACGGCGCCAATGCCCAGGGCCCGCGCTTGCATGCTGCCTTCAGCGGCGGTCGCGGCGTTGGCCTCTGCCCCTGGATGCCCGTGGATGGCGCGCAGCGTCTCTGCAGTGGCTTTACCTGTGGGAAACGGCAGGCCTTCTTGGTTGATGAGCTGGCGCTTGATGGGGATGGCTGCAAACACGCCTAGCGCCGCAATCGCGCCAAACCACAGGATCATCGGCAGCGGGTCCGGTCGCACGGTGGTGACCATCAGCAGCGCCCCAAACGCCGCCATGTTGCCGCCGCCGGTCATGAAGCCCGCCCCAGAGGCCACCGTGGTCAGGGCGTTGTTCTCTAGCGCTGTCAGAGGCTTCTTGACAATGCCCACCGCGCCGGCCAGGCCAAACAGCGCAAACGCCAGGATCGCCGCGGTGATGGTCACGCCCATCGACCAGCCGGTCTTGAAGAAGACGTAGAGGTTAGACAGGCACATCACGGCGCCAATGCCCATGCCGGCCAGGGTGGCGCGCACCGTCAGCTGCCGCGGGTCGGGCGAGCGCAAATGCTCGCGCCAGTGCGCCTCTGGATCGGCGGGCTGGGCAGCGGCGGCTCCTGGCTGGGGTGCGGTCGAGGGATCGGGCGCAGACATGGGCAACTCCTTGCGAGGCGCCGACGATAGCACCGGGGGGGCGCTTGCAACAACTTGACCGCCCGCGCTTCTGTCCTATCTTCACAACCGTGGTCTTCAACGCAACACAAAGACCACAGGGGGCACGCAATGGCAGAGTTCGGTTGGCGCGGCGGAATGCAGGGTGTGGATTCCGCTCGGCAAGATGGCTGGGACCAGGCAGCTTTGGACGCGCCGGCCCGCACGGCCATGGCGACCAAGTTTCTAGGGCAGGTCTACTCTTGGATGGCCGGTGGCTTGGCGCTCTCGGGCGCCATGGCGATGGCGGTGCTGAGCTCAGAGCCGCTGCTGCAGGCCACTTGGGAGCACCGGACCTTTCTGATCATCTTGGAATTGCTGACGGTCATTGGCTTTTCGGCGCTACTGCCCAGGATGTCGGCTTCGATGGCGGCTGCGGCATTTCTGTTTTACGCCAGCCTGACCGGCGTGACTTTTGCGCCCATTTTGATGGCCTACACCTCGAGTTCAGTGGCCAACGTGTTCTTTGTGACGGCGGGCACCTTCACCGGTATGGCGGCCTACGGCGCGGTGACCAAGCGCGACCTGACCAGCATGGGCTCCTTTATGACCATGGGCTTGATCGCCATTGTGATTGCCGCGGTGGTCAACCTGTTCTTGGCCTCCAGTGCTCTGCAGTTCGCCGTAAGCCTGCTGGGCGCCGTCATCTTTATTGGCCTGACCGCCTATGACGTGCAGCGCTTCAAGCAGATGGGCTATCTGGGCTTTGCCGACGCCTCGCAGCAGCGCAAGGCCGCGCTCTCTGGCGCACTGAACCTGTACCTGGACTTCATCAACCTGTTCCTGAGCTTGCTGCGGCTCTTTGGCAGCCGCCGCTAAGAGCGTGGTGCGGGTGGCGGTCCAACGGCCCTCGCGGCCGCCCTGGCTGGGCTCGGCGGCCCAGGGCCGTGGCGGTCCACAACGCGGCAACTCGGGGGGCGGCCAGCAAAGTCGACCCCTGGTGGAGGCATCCCATGGACATTCGCAGAGACCCGTCAGAAGGCGAGCCCGGCTTTGACGACCCGCTGGCTCTGCTGGCCGCCTGCCACCGCCGGGTCGAGCGCTTTCTGGCCGCGCAGATCGACATCACTGGCTACTACGGCGGTGAAGAGATGACCGCCAGCGACAGCGGGCGGATGCGCGCGGCTTTGGAGTACTTTAGCCACGCGGCGCCGCGTCACACCCAAGACGAAGAAGAGAGTCTTTTTCCTAAGCTGCAGCTGCGCGCCGATGCCAACCTGCTGGCCCTGGCCGCAGAGCTGCAAGCCCAGCACCGCCAGGCTGACCCGCTGCATGCCTTGGCCAACCGCGCCACCCAGGCTTGGCTGGACCAAGGCACGCTGCCGGCAGACCAGGCGGCAGCGCTGCTGGCCGACCTGCAGGCCTTGGAAGCCCTGTACGCCAGCCACATCGCCCGCGAAGACGCCGAGCTGTTTCCGGGCGCGCGCGCCTGCCTCAAGCACGTGGATCTGGAGATCATCGGGCGCGAACTGGCGGCTCGCCGCGGCGTCGACTTCGATCGCTGGCGGGCCACCAAGGCCATGCTCGCTCACCCATAGCGCCAACGAGCCCCGGTCGCTTGGCTGATGGTCCCGGCCCGAGGACGGGTCGCCGCTGCTGGGTCAACTCAGCCAGGCCTGCAGCCGCGCCAGCCACTGCTCGGTCTGGGCAAACCACAGACCGCCTTTGTAGATGGCGCTCAGGTCCATGGTCAGCGCCACGCCGTAGTGCAGGGCAACCCCCAGCCACACCGATCGGTGCTGCAGCGCCAGCCAACCCAGCGCACTGCCTGCGGCAATCGCCCCCAAGGTCTCTGGCAGCGGCTTGCCAAAGTGGGCCACCACGTAGGGGACCAACATGAACAAAATCGAGTAGCTGCCCAGGTCGCGCACACTGCCAAAGGTCAGCCAGCCGCGCCAGAACATCTCGCCGCTGACAAACACCAGCCCATAGGCCAGCTGGTAGGCCAGAAACTCCCACAGATCGATGGCCTTGTCGGGCCCAATCAGCGCGCGCGCCATGGGATACTTGGCCTGAAACGCCTCAGTTCCCGCGGCTATCCACACCGCGGGCAGCACAATCAGGTACAGCAGCAGGTACAGGGGCCACACGGTAGCGGTCTGGCCCTTGGCGCTGGCAGCCCAGCCCAGGTCGCGCCCGCCAAGCCCCAGGCTGCGCGCCGCCACAGCCGGCAGCACCAGCCGAAACAACAGCCCGCAAGCGCTAAAATAGGCAAAGGGGATGACCGCTTGCATCGGCCAGTCGCGGGGCAGGTGCTGCGCCCACAGCCGGCCCCACGCGTCCATGCGCCCCAGGTACCAAAAGCCCGCCAGCCCCACCAGGCCCACGCCGTACACCACCCGGGTCTGGACCGACAGCCCGCGCAGCCAGCCGGTGCCGTGGCCCAGGCTGACCACCAGCGCCATCCACCCCAACCCCACCAGCGTGTACAGCCATACCCACGAATCGGGTTGCAAAACACCGTTGTAGCGCAGCACCGCCAGCCCAGCCAGCCCGCCACAGGCCACCAGGGCCACCCACAGCTTGGCCACTGGCGCGTGATCGCCCAGCCCCGGCAGGTGCGGGTCGCACAGACGCTGCCACCACAAGCGAAAATCCAGGGCGGCCATCAGGCTTTAGCGCCGCAGGAAGGTGGGCACGGGGGCATGGCGCTCGCCGGCCGGCTTCTTGCGCAGGTTCAGGGTCAGCCGCGCCGGGTTGTAGACCAACAGGTTGTGGGTGGTCGGCGTGGTGATGATGAACTGGGCCCGCGTTACCCCCAAGAAGCGCGCTACTTCGTCAATGCGCTCTACAGAGAGGTGGGCAAAGGGCTCGTCAAGAATGAAGAAACCGGTCGCGTCGCCGCCTTCTTCCATGGTCAGCGCCATCAGCAGAATCAGCGACGACACCACCGACTGGCCCCCCGACAGCTTGGGGTCGTCGACGGCCACCGGCTTCTTGCCGTCAAAGCCGATGCGCACTTCCAGCCCGGCCTTGCCCAGCATGTCGTCGTTGTCATCCCTCAGCATTTCCGAGCCCGGGACCTTGACCTGCACTTCGACCCGGCACAGCTCGCCCAGGCGCAGCACGTTGGTGCGGTAGCGGCGAATCGTCTCCTGCACCACCCGTTTGTAGGCTTGGCGGGCCAGCGTCAATTCTTCGGCGCCGTGGCCCAGCCGCTGGCGGTGCAAGGCCAGACTGCGCTCGTGCTCTGCCAGCTCGGCGGCCGCGCGCTCGTGGATCTGCACTGCGCGCGGGTCCTTGCTGCCGTCGTAGCGCAGGATCTGGGTGCGCAGCAGGTTGAGCCTCTCGATCAGCTGCAGCTCTGGCTCAATCAGCTCTTGGGCCGCTGGCGTTTGCAGCTCTGGCGGCACTTCGCGGGCCAGCTCGTCGCGCTCGGTCTCGGCGCGCGCCACCCGGGCCCCCAAGCCGCCCAGCTGCACCCGGGCGCGGTCGCGCTCCAGGATGGCTTCGCGGTGGCGGTATTCCAGCTGCGAAATCCGCCGCTCGCGCTCTACCACTTGCAGGTTGTCGGCGTCGATCTCCGTCAGGTTGGTCATCATCTGATCGGTCAGACTGCGGCGCTGGGCGGCCAGCTCTGCGACCCGCTCGCTCAAGGTGGCGGGATCGCCCACGCGGCTGAGCAACTTGTCTTTGACGCGCTCTGCCAGCAGCTGCTCGTCAATGTGCGCCACCCGCCTGCCGCTGGGGGCCAGCGTGGCCTCCAAGCTGTCGCGCAGCTGCCGCAGCCGCCCAAGCTCGCTCTCGATCTGCGCCTTGCGGTGCCCACCGGACGCGGTACCGCAAAACAGGTCTGTTACCCCTACAAAAATGCCGCCGCGGGTGTCCTGGCGGTAGCCATCTGGGGTGATGCTGGTCTGGCGCCCCAGGTGGTGGCCCTCTTCGACCGACGCGACCAGCTGCACCGAGGCTAGCATCTGGGTGATGTGCTCAGGCAGGCGAGTGTCGGCGATCTGCACCACAGAAAGAGCCGAACCTGCACGCACTTGCGGCCGGCGCGCCGTATCCCAGGCGGCAATGTAGTTGCGGTACTTGAGCCGCTGGCCGATCTTGCGGCCGCTCAGCTCGTACTGCTGATCCACCAGGATCGTAAAGCGCGCCGATCCCAGCACCGACTCTACCGCCACCTGCCACGCGGGGTCCAGAATCTCAATAACCTCAGCAACCAGCGTGCCTTCAATGCCCTCTTTGCGCAGCTCTCTGAGCACCTGGGCCGTGGGCTCTGGCGGCGGACGGCGCGACTGGCCGCTGTCCAGCTGGCTGAGCTCGGCGCGCAGCTGGCCAATCTGCTCGATCACCTGGCTCAGCTCGCGGCGGGTCTGCGCCTCGCCGGCCACCAACCGCTGGCGCTCTTCGCGAAGGCGCTGCACCTCGTCGGCTTCGACGAGGCCGCCCGCCGCCTGCAGCTCTTGCAGCTCGGTCTCCAGGCGCTTGAGGTCGCGCCACAGGCCGTCCAGCCTCTCTTTGTCCGCCACCAGCACCTGGTAGTGCTTGCGCTTGGCTTCGATGCCGCGCTGCAAGGCCTGGCTCTCTGTGCGCAACTGGTCTGAATCGCCGGTGAATCCCGCCAGCGTCGCCTCTGCGACCCTCAGCACGCCATCGGCGCGATCGCGGTCGCGGCGCAGGTCGTCGGCGTCGCGGATCAGCTGCTTGAGGCGGGCCGCCGGCAGCCGACTGTCGCGCAGCTCTTTCTCCTGGCCCAGCATGGTCTGCAGCTCGCGGTACTGGTCGGCCTCGCGGCGCAGCGCATCGACGTGGATCGCCTGGGTCTGCAGCCGGCGCTCGAGATCTTCCAGGTCGCGCTGGCCGCCCAGGTATTCGCTGCGGGCCTCGGCGTAGCGCTCCAAGACCTGCTTATCGCCCTGCAATTCAAGCACATACTCCAGCAGCTGCTCGGGGCTGCGCTGGGCCAGCTTGTGGGTCTCGCCCTGCTCCATCGCCAGGATCTTGAGGAGAGTCCGCGGCACCTGGGCTTCTTCCAAGGCGCGGGCGTACTCCTCAGGCGCCAGCCCATGGGGCGCTGCCCGCAGCACTTCCATAGAGGCGTCGCCCGGCAGGATGTGGTAGCGCCGCTGCCATTGGCCTTGTTTGCGCTCCAGAATCACGGCGATGGTCGCTTCGTCGTCAAACACGCCGCGGCTAGAAAAGGGCCGCCGGCCGCTGCCGCGCCGCAGCGGGTTGGTCACGACTGCCTTGATGATGGCCACGCCGGTGTCATCGCGCAGGTACTGGGGCATCTTGCGCGACGTCGACAGCTTGCGCGCGCCCAGCAGCACCCGCACCGCGTCCAGCAAGGTGGTCTTGCCCGAGCCGTTGGGCCCAGCAATCAGCACCACCTGCTCGTCCAGCGGCAAGCGCACGTGGGACCAGAAGTCCCAATTCATCATTTCCAGCACCTTGAAGGTGAACATCGCGCTGTGCCCCGCTGTCGATTCGGATCGCTGACCTGACTGCCCTAGGAATTCCTGGTCGGGCCGCTAATCAAACTCGTCGTCGCCGTCGCCGTCGCCCCGGTCGTCCGCGCCCTCTGGCACGGCACCCAGGCCCTTGTCCAGCAGATCCCACAACACAGAATCGCGAAGCTTTTGGGCCATTTGCACACCGTCAATCAGCAGATCGAGCAGCGGGCCTTCGCGCAGGTTGCCGCGGTGGTCCTCGCGGACAAAACCCGCCGACTTGAGCTGGCCGAGATACCGCTGGAACGAGGTCTTGCCAAATTTCCGACCAAATTCCGCGTACAACTGATCGCGCGTCAGCGCCTGCGGCTCTGCGGGCGGCCGCGGCTGCCCATCTGGCGTTGGCGTATCTGGCTCCAGGCGCTTGGGCAAGATCAGCTTGGCCCACAGCACCACCAGCAGCGCCACACCGCCGCGAGGCAGGCGCGAATTGATCGCCCAGTCAAAGCTGATGTCGCCTTCGATCGAGCGCTTGAGCCGCGCGGCAAAGTAGTCACTGGTAAACGACTCTACCAATTCCAGGCCGACCATGCCCAGCCGGCGGTTGACCGCGGCGCGCAGCTCGTCATCCAGCAGCAGGTCGCGGTAGCCGCGCTTGGCCAGCCACCTTTCAATCAGCAGGCGGCTGCAGATTTCTTCCGCCCGCCCTTCCCGTTCCTGATCTTGGCGGTGGTGCGGCGGCTCCGGGGTGGGGCCGAGGGGCACAATGGCTGATCTGGGCGCAACTTCGCGTTCTTCCATATCGCTCGCCTGGTCAGGGCCCAGCCAAGATCAAGCCGATCTGCTGGGGCTCCCGTAGCTGTTGGGTGAGACGCAGCCAGCTCGGCCGCGCCGTGGAGAGCACTGCGATCAGCCGCGGATTTCGGCGGCCAGGTCTCCCAGGGCGGCTGCCAGGTCGCTCCACTGTTCGCGCTCGGCGCTGTTGGTGTGCGCCAGCAGCTGCTGCCCGGCGTCCAGCTGTCCCTGCAATTCCTGTGCCCGCGCCCGAGCCGCCAGCTCGCCAGCCTGACTGGCTGCCTGCCGCGCCTGCGCCGCCCGCAGATCGGCCTGCAGGGTCTCTACCTGGCGCTGCAGATCGATTTCTTGCTTAGAAGGTCCGCTGGGCTTGGCGAATTGCGGCGCATTGGCAATTTCCCCTGCTTTTTCTGGGGCCTTTGCCGCAGCCTTGCCAGTGCCAAGGGCCTTGCGGGCTCCTACCAGGGTATAGCCCTGTTCATACAACAGGTCGCGAATGCGCAGCAGCCGCTCCGCCGCCGGCCGCCCAAACAGCAGCCGCCCGGTGTCCGATCGCTCGGTGCGCACGGTGGGAAACTCCGTGAGCCAGAACCGCACCACGTGGGTCTCAATCCCCAGCAGGTCCGCCACCTCGCCGATGCGAAACAGCACCTTGCTGGGCCATTGCTCCAGCGGCACAGCCGGCCGCACTGCGCCCGCCTGCGGCGTCGCCGCAGAGGCCTGATCGGCAGACTGCACTGGTTTGGCTGCCTTGGCGGCGACCATCTCTAGACCTCCAAGTTCTACCCGCCGCTGGGCGGTAACACATGCTTCAGCCTACCACGGACCGCCTGAGCGACCAACTGGAGCGGCCGCAGCCATCGCAAAACGCAGCAGGGGCGGTACCCGATTGCTCGAGACCGCCCCCACCGAGTTCAGCGCAGAACGCCAAGCTCTTGAACTTCTTCAAGAATCCGCACTCCTGGCGACCAACTCGTTCCTGATTGAGGATCGAACTGGGCCTGGGGCACGGAGAAGGACCTGACCGTAGCATCCAAGGCCTGCCAATTCAGCAACGGGTGCAACCCGCAGCGAATTGGCAGCCCGGGGTACTAGTTGTCGTTCAGGTGAGCCTTCAGGACCTGCGAGGGCTTGAAGGTCAGGACGCGGCGCGCCGAGATCTCGATCGGCTGCTTGGTCTGCGGATTGCGGCCCATGCGGGACTTCTTCTCGCGCACCACAAAGTTGCCAAAGCCGGAGATCTTAACCTTCTCCTGCTTGGCAAGGGTCTCCTTCAGGGTCTCAAACACCAGCTCGACCAGCTCTGCAGCCTCGCGCTTGGAGAATCCGCCCAACTTCCCGTATACCGCTTCGATGATTTCGGCCTTGGTCATGACCTGTCTCCTGTGGCAACCTCCCGGAGTTGCATAAGCCGGGAGCGGTGGTTAGCGCACCCCTAAGGGCGGCGCGTCGATGACGTGAGCGAAGATGACGCACCTTTTGCCCACGAACTGCTTGCGCTCGCTTAGGCCCCAGTGGCCACAGCGCGCACCTGATTGAAGACGGCCTTGAAGGCCTCCAGATCGTTCAGCGCCAGATCAGCCAGGGCCTTGCGGTCCAGACCGATCCCGGACTTGGTGACCCAACCGGCGAACACCGAGTACTTGCTTCCCATGCTGCGGACGGCCGCGTTGATGCGGGTGATCCACAGGGCGCGGTACTCGCGCTTCTTGCGCTTGCGCTCGCGGTAGGCCAGCTTGAGGCCGCGGTACACTTGCTCGCGCGCAGTGCGGAACAAGCGCGACCGCGCGGCCCGCATGCCGCTGGCCATTTTGAGGATTTTCTTGTGACGGCGGCGGGTTTTTGCGCCGCCTTTTGCGCGTGGCATAGCTCTCTCCCGGTTGACACGCCGTGCAGGCTGAGGGGCATTTTCCCAAGCAACTTACACTGTTTGACGCGCGGCAACTACAGAACTTAGGGTTTCTCTCAACTGCTTCAGCCCTACCATAGAGTTCAAGCGAGGTGCGAGTTTAGCGCGGTTGGCTGCGATTGTCACGCCCCCAGCCGGGATTGCGACCAACAAACCGCGCACTTGCCGGCGATGGATTCCGGCAAGCCGCTCAACGGCTCAGCCGTAGGGCAGCATCTGCTTGACGAAGTCGAGCAGGACCTTTGGCACTTCGCCCAGGCCTCGCGACTGGCGCTTCATCTTGGTGGTCCGATTCGACAGCAAGTGGCGGTGCTTGGTCTTGCCGCACTTGATGCGGCCGCTGCCAGTCACTTTGAAGCGCTTGGCGGCGGCGCGGCGGGTCTTCTGCTTGGGCATGATGACTACTCCTAGAAAATACTGAGGTTGCCGGGAATCCGGCTCTCTCTTTGGGCGTCAGGGGACGCGGGAACTCGCGGCCACCGCAGAGGCGGGACCGGAGCGTTGGGGTGAATCAGGTCGACCGCATCGCCGAGCCGCGGGTGGTGACCGCAGGGCCGGTTGGCGCTGGTGGCGCCGCTGGCGCGGCCTCGGCGGGCTTGGGCGCCGCTGGGCTGTGCGCCGCAGCACCGGGGGCGGCGGTCGGGGTGGCCGAGGGGGCTCCAGGGGCTGGGGCCGCAGGGCCGCCGCGGCGCGGATTCAGCATCATCGACATGTTGCGGCCTTCGACCTTGGGGAGCACGTCTACCTGGGCGATGTCGGCCAGAATCGTGGCGATCTCGTTGAGGCGCTCTTGCTCGCGCTTGGCGTAGGCCATCTCGCGACCCCGGAACATCACAGTCATTTTGACGCGATCGCCGTCCAGCAGGAAGCGCCGCGCCTGGTTGATCTTGGTTTCGAAGTCGTGATCATCGGTCTTGGGGCGGAACTTGACCTCCTTGACCTCTACGTGGCTAGACGAGCGCTTGGCTTCGTTGGCCTTCTTCTTCTGCAAGTACTTGTACTTGCCGTAATCCATCAGCTTGCAGACGGGCGGGCGGGCGGACGCGGCCACCTCTACCAAGTCGACGCTGGCTTCCTGAGCCATGCGCATCGCATCTTCAATCGCGACGATGCCCAGCTGCTCGCCCTCTTGGCCGACCAGCCGCACCTCTGGAACGCGGATGCGGTGGTTGACGCGGGGCTCGCGATTGCGGGCATTCTGATCTGCTGCCTGGGGTGGGATTGGAACGGCCATACTGCTTTTTCGTTGCTCCTGTAAATAGTTGGGCGACCCTGCTCAAGCCTTTGAACTGCCGTGCCCCAACCTTTGAGCGGCCCCGGGCGAGGTGCAGCGGGCGGGCGGCCCGTTAGGGAACCGGGCAGGCACGCCGACCCCCGACCAGGGTGGCGGGAAGTTTGACGCAACACGCTCGGAAGTTCAACAGGGTTGTGGCGACCCCTGCAACAATTTTCGTGCGGCCCCGCGCGTTTTTCGCCGGCTGGGCCTGATCTCGTCGCGCCCCGTGGCCGCCCTCAGGCTGACCTCAGCCCGACCTCTGACCGATCTGACCCCTGACCGGCAGACGGCCGCCAGCGTCATTGGCAAGGCCTGGGCAAAAAGACAAAAGGCCGCCGGTCCGAAGACCGACGACCTTGAATCTTTTCAGCTGGTAGGCACGGGCGGATTTGAACCGCCGACCCCCACGATGTCAACGTGATGCTCTAACCCCTGAGCTACGCGCCTGCTGACTGCCGGACCGCGCGAGCGGTTTCGACGGGGCGCAACTTTAGCGGCGGAGAGCTGCGCTGTCAACAGGCCAGCGTGGCCCAAGCACCGCAGGTCTTGGCGCCCTGCCCCGGCTCAGCTATGGTGCGGCCCATGATCATCCGCCGCGGGCCATGGCTGCAGATCTCTAGGAAGACGGCGAGCTTGGCGATCGGGCTGGCAGCAGCCGTGGCGGCAGCGCTGGCACCGGCTGCGGCTTGGGCGGAGTGGAAGTCGGCGCAGCAGGTGACCCTGGGGACTGCCCAGGTCCTAGAGCAAGGTGCTGCCACCATTGGCATTATCTCGCCGCTGGCCTTTGGCCTGACGGGGCAACTGACCCTGCAGACCCATCCGATCCTGATGTTGCTGCTGACCCCCAATGCCGCGGCGCGCTACCGGGTGGTCGATCAGGGCAGCTACGTGCTGTCGGCCACCGGCGCCATCAAGCGCTCTCTTGGCGGATCGAGCTCGACCTCGACGGCGACGCTGCCGGCCCCAGGCGAGGCGGTGGCTGGAGCGGTGGGCACGGTCTATGTGGGGCACCAGTGGGCGCTGACTGGTGGTTTGAGCTACGCCGCCCATCTGGACGAGCAGGTCGACGACACCGTGATTGGCTGGGCCCATGGCATCGCGGCGACCGCCGAGGTTCACTACCTGCCTACGCCGGTCGATCTGCTGCAGGCTTCCCTCTATTGGCGCTACGGAATCAGCCACGGCGGCCTGGCCAGGCCCGTTGCGACCTTGGCCTGGACGCACGGCTTTAGGCGCTTCTTGGGCGGCGCCCACCTGATGGTGATCCTGACCGCGTTTGACACCACCGGGTCGGTGGCCGCCGGCTGGCTGGGCGAGCTGCCGGTGCTGCCCACCCTCGATCTGTGGTGGAGGCTGTAGATGGCTGATCGCGAATTAGTTAGTGAGTTCGAGGCTCGGCGTGTCGAGCGGATGCTGCGGTCGCTGTGGCCGGGCTTGCTGGCGCAAGACGAAGCGCTGCGGGTGATCTCTGGCATAGAGCTGGCCGGCTGGGTGCATGTGGTGTGGGAACTGGCCGATGAAGGGCGGCGCAAGGTCTACCGGGTTGAGGCCCGCACGGATCGGCGCGGCCAAGGCCTCAAAGAGCGGGCAGCGGTAGAGCTGCTGTACGATCTGCTGGCCGGTCAATTTGAAGAGCACTTGCGCAGCGAGCGGCGGCCATTTACCGGGGCGCGCTGGGAACAGGTCGATTTCGCCGGCCGGGCGGTGTTCCTGCGCGGCCAGATGATCGACGAGTCGAGCGAGGCGCAAGCGGCTCGCCTGCTGGCGGCGGCGGCCGGCCGCGGTTCTGAGACCGAGCCGTGACAGCCGCGGCGCCTCCCCGCCTTGACACTTGCGCCGCAGCGGCAAAAGATCGGCGGCGCGCGCCTTCTCCTCGCCGTATGGCCAAGCAGCTCCGCGCCTACGTCCTCTCTCAGCGGTCTGGTCCCTTTCCCCCGACCGCACCAAGGAAATTCCGCCATGACCCAGCCCATTCGCGTGGCCGTGACCGGCGCTGCCGGCCAGATTGGATACAGCCTGCTGTTCCGTCTTGCTTCCGGAGAGACCTTCGGCAACCGCCCGGTGATCCTGCAACTGCTCGATCTGCCGATTCCTGAAGTGCAAAAAGCTCTGCAAGGCGTGGCCATGGAGCTGCAAGACTGCGGCTTTAAGACCCTGGCCGGCATCGTTACTACCGACGACCCCAACGTGGCGTTTGACGGCGTTTCGTGGTCGCTTCTGGTGGGCTCCAAGCCGCGCGGCCCGGGCATGGCGCGTGCTGACCTGATCCGCGAGAACGGCCCGATCTTCATTGGTCAGGGTCAAGCCCTGGAGCGCGGCGCCAGCGACCTGCGCGTGCTGGTCGTCGGCAATCCGTGCAACACCAACTGCCTCATCGCCGCCAGCAATTGCAACGGCGTGCCCAAAGAGCGCTTCTTTGCCATGACGCGGCTGGATGAGAACCGGGCCATCGCCCAGCTCGCCAACAAGGCCGGCGTGACCAACGCCGAGATCAAGCACGTCAGCGTGTTTGGCAACCACTCTGAGTCGATGTACCCCGACTTTGAGAACGCCATGATCGGCAAGAAGAAGGCCGCTAGCGTCATCAAGGACCGCAAGTGGCTGCGCGGCGAGTTTGTGGCGGCCGTGCAGAACCGCGGCAAGGCGATCATCCAGGCCCGCGGCAAGTCGTCGGCGGCGTCGGCGGCGTCGGCGGCCATCGATCACGTCAAGG
The DNA here is from genome assembly GCA_903919145.1 of uncultured Myxococcales bacterium. Classification (GTDB taxonomy): domain Bacteria; phylum Myxococcota_A; class UBA9042; order UBA9042; family UBA9042; genus SXRM01. Next base: position 975 of record CAIXGW010000112.1, on the reverse strand, counting down.
ACTTGGAAGCCAAGACCGCGCGCGGCCAGTGGTTCAGCGCTGCGGTGTGGTCCGACGGCAGCTACGGCTCGCCCCTGGGCATCTACACCTCGCTGCCGATCACCTCGGACGGCAAGGGTGGCTACTCGGTGGTCCAGGGCCTCAAGCTGTCAAGCTGGGCCCAGGAGAAGATCCGCCTGACCAATGAAGAATTGCTCAGCGAGCGCGAAGTGGTCAAAGACCTGCTCAAGTAGGCTCTTGGGCCCGGATAGAGTTGCGCGGCGCCATCGGCCTAGTACCCCAAGCTCCAAGTTCGTTGCGGGTTCCGGAACGGAGGTGGTTTGGGAAACGGAAGCAGACCTGGTAGTAGCCAAGACCTGTGAACAAGATCCGGGGGCAACCCGGATCGAGTGAACGGTCTTGGGTACCTGCCGACCGCCGCGGCAGATCGCCCTGCCCCCCTTTGTCACTGGGCCCTTTGGCGTGGCAATGGGGGGCGGGCATGTTCTAGCCTTGCCGGGACTTGGGGCAACAGCGGTGCCCAGCTTGGGCCCGAGTCAATGGAATGCAGGCAGCGCTGCGCAGGGAGGAGGGACAGTCATGGATGATGTCGTCAAGGTCGCAAGCCCGGGTCCAGGCAAGGTGCTTGCGCGCCTGCTCGGATCGACCATCGGCCTCAAGGCCATCATGGCGCTGACTGGCTTGGCGCTGGTCGGCTTTGTGTTGGTGCACATGGTCGGCCACCTGCAGATGTTTGGCGAGCCCGACCGCGCTCGCGAGGCCTACAACACCTATGCGCACTTTCTGCAGAGCTTGGGCGGCATCAAGTGGGCGGCGCGGCTTGGGCTGCTGGGCGCCACCGCCCTGCACATCTTTGCCTTCATGAAGCTGGCCGCCCGCAACCGAGCAGCCAGGCCGGCCAACTACCAAGACAACAAGTGGCTGGCCGCCAGCGTTGGCGCCAAGACCATGCGCGTCTCTGGCCCGCTGATGTTC
>CAIXGW010000111.1 GCA_903919145.1 uncultured Myxococcales bacterium | reverse complement strand
GGGCGAAATATTGGAATTCACTTCCAATATTTCTTGCCCGACTGAAAAAAACGCAAAATGGCACGGAGCCTGGCGGGGATTATCCCGACAGGCTCCTAGACCCGACTCAGGCCGCGGTGGTCCGCCACCAGCCCGGCCTGCTCCAGCACCGCGCGATACGGCGAGCGCAGGGCTCCTTCGTCGCCAATCGCCTCTACCTCCAGGCGAATCCGCGGCAGGCGCCGCACCCTCTCTAGCAGCAGATCCACCACGGCCGGCAGCTGCGCGTCCTGCGGATCCACAAAAAACCTCAGGCTCTTGCCGCCGCGGCTGGCCACCGCCATGACCTCAGCGCCGCGCATCACCAGCCAGGTGCCGTTGTGGCGGTGGGGCACCCGCTCGCCGGTCAGCGTTTTGGGCAGCCAGCTGGGCGATCCGGGGTCCTGGCTGTGGCACCACCACAGGGTGTGGGCGTGCTGCTCTGCCAGCTGGTGCATTGTCCGCGCCGCCGGCGCCGAAGCCAGGCTCAGCCCCGCCAGCCCTTCACACCACGCGCCAGCCTGCAGCTCGCCCGACCAGTCCAGCCGCCGCAGCGCCGGCAGCAGCGCGCGAAAACGCAGGTGCGGTGGCTCCATGTCCAGCAGCAGCGGGTGCAAGATGCCATGGCGGTCGGCCAGCTGGCGGGCCCGCTCGGCGTCGCGCTCGGCGGCATCGACCAGGTCGCGCGGTGGCGGAGCATCCAGCCGCTGCCACGGCCCCGGGCTTGGCGCGGCCGCGGCACCTGCGCGCGAGTAGCGCAGCGCTGACAAGCTGGGGTGGGTAGGCAGGGCAAACTCCAGGTTGTGCAGCCGCCGCAGGGCCGCAAAATCGGCCACCGCCACCTGGCCAGCAAAAAAGCCAGCCAGCAGGCGCTGATAACACAGCCCCGGGCTCTCCTGGGTCCGGCCAAACAGCGACTCCAGGCTGTAAAAGGCCAGCGGGTCGGCCAGCAGCAGATCCAGCTGCGGGTCGCGCGGCTGCGCGCCGGCGGGGGGTAGCCACAGCGGCAAAGTCCCAGGCGCAGCCAAGCAAACCGCGGCATGGTCCCGGTCGCCAGAGCCCAGCACCTGCCAGCCGTGGTCGCGCACCAGCTCGTCGAGCCAGGCGCCGCGGTAGTCGGGCAGCCGCGCCGGCAGCAGGTCGGTCTCCAGCAGGGCCAGCGGCAGAGGCAGGCCCTGCAGGCGAGTCAGGGCAGATCGCAGTGCAGAAGCTCCGCTTTCTTTGTGCAGCAGGCCCTGCAGGTGGGCGCGCAGGATCACCAATTCACCGGCGGGGTGCGGCTGGACGGCGCGACTGCTCGCCGTGCGCTGCTGGCGAAGCAACCTCTCTACAGCCAGGGGCGAGCCCAGCCACAGGTCGCCGCTGCCCACCACCTGCACATCGCCCACCAGCTCGTGCTTCTCAAGCCACGGCTGCAGCCCGCTCTGCAGCTCGGCGACCTGGCGCAGGGTCATCGCCGCCAGATCGGCCCAGGTGCACAGCCCGCGGGCCATCACACAGCGAAGGGCCCACTGGCCAAAAGCCTTTTCGCTTGCCGCCAGCCCTGCCAGCTCCGCCAGCCGCGGGCCATCGGCCAGGGTTGCCAGCCGCCCGCCCTCCAGCGGCAAGAGCCGGTCGCCCAGGCCCTGGACCAGCTCAGCTACCTGCACCCCCTGAGCCGCCGCGGCCGCTTGGCTCAGCAGCCGCCACTCCTCGGCGGTCAGCGGCGCCAATTCCGCCACCGCATCCAGCAATTCGCCGGGATCGCGCGGCGCCCATGCCGGATCGCAGCGCAGCGACCGCGAGCGCAGCGCCGCCACCAGCTCGGCCTGCAGCGGCGGGCGCCCTGGGGCCAAACGGGCGGTCTCTTCCAGGGCATTTTGGGTGGCGGCGGCAGCCAGGGGCCGGTCGTCGCGGTAGATCAGGTCGGCGACGGCCAGGTACTGCACCCCGTCGGCCAGCGGCGAGGGTGCGGCCGTATCGGCAAAAACCACTTCAAGCTTGCCGGATTGCAGCTCGTCGAGCTTCCCGATCAGCCCCGCCACGTCCAGCCGCTGGTCGCGGATGTTTTGCGAGACGCCGCGCACCAGGGCAAATTCGCGCTGCATGCCCACTGCCGCCAGCAGGTGCTTGGCCCGCTCGCGGGTGACCCACAGCGGCATCCGCTGGTTGCCGCGCGGCCGTGGCAGCAGCAGAGCCACGCCCGCGGCCTCGCGAAACCCCTGACCGACCAGGGGCGACGCCTGCAGGCCGCGCTCGACCCACTGGGCTACGTCTTGGCGACACAGCTCGGCCAGCAGCGCCGCGGTGTCGTAGCCCGGCAGCTCTCTGACCAGCAAGCACTCGTCGGTGTTGGCAATCGTCCACAGCGCCTGGGTGCGGTGCTCCAGCCACGCCTCCAGGGCCAGGGCCAGCGGTCGCAGCCGCGTGCCGCCCCACGGCGCGTGCAGAACCACGTGAACGGCGCTGTCTGTGGGATCGTGGCATCTCTCCCAAATGACCCGCTGCAGCGTGGGCAGAGCGCCCGTCATCTCGCGCTGGCGGCGCAGGGTATTGACCAGGAATTCAGCGGCATGGCTGGTCATGGCAAACCGCTCGGTCAGGCGCTGGGCCAGCTGCGGATCCTGCAGGCGCGGCTCCAATTCGGCCAGGAGCTTGGCGCTAGCGGTCGCCAGCAGCGGCCCGCGGTCGTCCTGGTCGGCCCGCCAGAACGGTGCCACGGCGATTCTTTGCTTGCTGGGTGCCACATACACGGCATCGCGGCCGATCTCGACCACCTGCCAAGAGCGGCTGCCCACCGCAATCACATCGCCTTCCGCGCATTCAAAGACAAATTCCTCATCCAGCTCGCCCACCAGCGCGTTGCTGTCTTTGGCGACCACCCGGTAGTAGCCGCGGTCGGCAATCACGCCGCCGCTTTGCGCCACCGCCAGCCGCGTGCCCGGCCGCGCGACCAGCAGTCCCGAGCGCCCCAGGTCCAGGCGCGGCTGCAGCTCGCGACTGCGCAACCCGGCAAACCGCCCGCACAGCATGGCAATGACGTCGGCCAGGTCCTCTGCCTGCAGATCGCTGAAGGGCTCGGCACGCCGCAGCAGCGCCAGCAGGTCGGCTTCGCTGCGCGGCGAGGCGGCCACCAACGCCATGCACAGCTGGGCCGCCACATCCAGGTAGGTCGTGCGCGGCGGCAACGGCTCCAGCACCCGCTGTTCGGCACACTGCAGCACCGCCAGCGCCCGCACCATGTCTCGCCCATGCATCGGAATCAGCTGGCCAAAGCTCACCGCCCCCACCTGGTGACCGGCGCGGCCGACCCGCTGCAGCGTCGAAGCGACCGACCGCGGCGTGCCAATCAGCACCACCTGGTCCACGGCGCCCACATCAATGCCCAGCTCCAGCGACGACGTGGCGCACACCGCCCGCAATTGCCCAGCCTTGAGGCGCTGCTCTACGTCTCGCCGCAGCTCTTGAGACAGCGAGCCGTGGTGCGAATAGGCCAGGGTCTCTGGCTCTTCTCCATTGATTTCGCGGGACATTCTCTCGACCGCGCGCCGGCTGTTGCCAAACACCAAGGTCGACCGATGCTCGACAATCTGCTGGCGCACAAACGCCCCGGTGCGCTGCCACCACGTCGGCGGCAGGCCAGCGGCGTCGGGCAATTCCTCTTGTAGCGCCGGGGCTACGGCCAGCTGCAGGTGGATGTGCTTGGGGTTGGTGGCGCGGACAATCGCCATCTGCGCAGCCGGCAGACCCTGGCCCAGACCCATGGCAAAGTCGCGCGCCCGCTCGGGATCGGCGACGGTGGCAGACAGCGCGACCCGCTGCACCCGCCGCGCCTGCCCGCCCGGGCCCGGCAGCAGGCTCAGCTCTTCCAGGTTGGCCGCCAGCATCGCGCCGCGCTTGGTGCCGACCAGCGCGTGCACCTCATCCAGCACCACCTGGCGGACCGACTGCAGCATCTGGCGGCCCGCCTGCGAGATCAGCAGCAGCTGCAGGCTCTCTGGCGTGGTCACCAGGATCTGCGGCGGGCGCCTGAGCATTTTTTGGCGCTCGCTGGCCGCGGTATCGCCGGTGCGCAGCCCGACCTTGACCTCGCTGGTGGCCACGGCGTGGCTGGCAAACAGCTCCTGCAGCTGCCCCAGCGGCTCCAGCAGGTTGAGCGTCACGTCGCGGCCCAAGGCCTTGAGAGGCGAAAGGTACAGCATGTGCAGCTGCCCAGCCGGCCAGTGGCCCAACAGCAGCTGCTGCAGCGCCACCAAGCACGCCGCCAGCGTTTTGCCACTGCCGGTCGGCGCGATGCCCAGCACGTGGTCGCCAGCCGCGATGCGCGGCCACAGGGCTCGCTGGATTTCTGTAGGCTCGCCGCGCTGTTGGCGCAGCCACCCCAGGACCAGCGGGTGCAGGCCGCACAGAGGGTCTAGGTGGGTGTGCGGCATGGCGACTCCCGGCAGCTCCCTGCCAACTGTGGTATGGTTGCCGCAGCGGCGCAAGCGCTGGGCTTGGCCCTGGAGCCCGCCAACTCGTCCAACGGGCCTGGCGGCGGGCCCCAGTGCCGGCCTGCCACGCCGTCAACAGCCCGCTGGCGCCGGTCAGAGCTCTGCTTTGAGGGCCGCAATGTCCTCGATCACCCGCTCGGCTTCGGTTGCCAGGGTGGCGTTGTAACTTCAAACGGCGCTCCGGACTCATACCAGGCCCACTGCTCGCCCTCAAAGACGTCGCTGCGGTACTGGCGGCGGAATTGCAGCTGGCCATTGGGCCACCAGCCGCTGGCCGACCCTTGGCGGTTTCCGCGGCGAAAGGCCCGCTGCCATGTGAGCTTGCCGTTGGGATGCCAGCCCGTGGCCAGGCCGTGGCGGCGCCCCTCCACGTAGGGGGTAAGGCTGGTGGACTGGTCCAATTCGCGCTCGCTCAATTGGCCCGACCACGGCTGCCCCCCTAGGTACAGCACGCCGTTGACGGTCTGCATGCCTGGGCTGTGGGCTTGCAGGGTAATCGCTGGGGCCAGCGGCTCGACTGCCGCCGAGTCCGGGCTGGCCGTCAGCAGGGGCAGCAGCAGCCACCATCGCAAGCGCGGGCTCATGGGTCACCTGGTCGCGGGGCAGCGTGAGCAACAGCTTGGCCGGTGTGCGGAATTGGCGATCACTTGGTCACCGTGCCGGCCGTGCCGTAGTAGCCATCGCCGTTGATCCACGGGGCATCGTCGGTGACGTGGTAGTGGTAGGTGCCGGCGGGATACTCGGTCGTGGCGTGCTCGTGGCCGTGGTACTTGTCCAGATCCGCGGTCTTGAGGCGTTTGCCATTCTCTACCGGGCCATACAGCGGAAAGCCATCGAGCAGGAAGCCGAGCAGCGCGCCTTCTCCCTTGGTCTTGGTCAGGTACAGGGGCTCTACGTGATAGTGGTACTGCAGCGCCGGCGCCGGCGTCGGGTGGCCGTTGTACTGGTCAAAATTGTTGAATTCCAGGGAGTCCAGCAAAGCCTTGACGCCATTGTACTGGTTGTACAGCAGCACGCCGTTGATGGCGATGCCAATGGCTCCCAGCCCAGTGCCGGCATGGCTGCTGGCCCCTTTGGGGCTCTTGGGCAGCCGCAGGGTGACATCTTGGGCCGCCAGAATCGGGTCCGAATTGCCGTTGGGCAGCTTGATGGCGGTACTGAAGCTGGGGTTGGTGCCGTTGTAGGCTTCGTACTTGGCGCTGGTCTTGCCATAGAACGGCGAATTGTGGTCCGGCAAGTTCTTGGTGCGGATGACCACCTGATCGCCCTCTACGCCGATGCTCTCGATGTTGTACATCGCCGCATACGCCGCCGGCAGGCCAGCGCCGCCTGACACTTCGCCGCCGCTGGCGGCGTCACTTGGTCCGGCCGCTTGGTCGGCCGCAGCCGCTGTGTCGGTCTGAGCGGCGGGTTCCTGGGTTGAGCCACAGCCGCTGGCCGCGCTCCACAGCCCCACAACGGCCAATGCTTTCAGTCGCCAATTCTTCACGTCGCCCCCCAAGAGCCGCGAGCAAATCGCCGGGCCCCGCTCATCTTGAGCTCTTGCTATCCAAGCCGTTGTCCAGATGCTTGGTCAGCGCCCCCTGGCCCCCGCCAGCAGCGCTGTGTCGAATTGGCCGCAGGGCCACCTTGCCTAACTGGTTGACAGCGTACGCGCAGCCACCAGCGCGGTCAACGCGGGCTACCGCGGTCGCCGGCGGACCGCCGCCCCAGCCAAGCCTTTGCCCGCCACCCCACACGCCGCAGCGCGCCCTCATGCCTTTGTCACAGCGAAGGCTGGCGCCGTGCTTCTGGTCTGGCGGTTTGGCGGTACCCTGGCAACCTATGCTGAGTCCAACAGCGCGGTTGCGACGTCAGCGTGCCCATTTCGGCACGGTGCCGCCCGCCCGCAAATTGCCTAGAAGAGGTCTAGATGACGCGGTATTTGCTAAGAGCAAGGGGCATGGTGGCGAGTGCGCTTGGGCCGCTGCTGCTCAGCGCGTGTGGCGGCAGTCAGGTCACGGACAGCAACAAGCCGAGCTATGACGACTACCACGCCAGCTACAAGCCGCATGGCCGGCTGTCTGAGCCCGGCAACCCAGCAGTCCGCGTTATGGCGGCCATGGAGGCCGGCCCAGCCGCGGGGATCCTGGCCGTCTACCTGAACAAGGGCCAACACGACCTGTATCGCCGGCTGGTTTGCAGCGTGCCGCGCAAATCGGCGGGGGCTCTGGTCGATGCGCTGGAAAGCGACGTCCAGGTCAGCGGCGTTGAGGTGCTTGGCAAAGACTGCGGCCAAGATGAGCTCTTTTACGTCAGTCGCGGCACCTATGCGGCTGTAGCGCCTGAGCTTTCTTGGCTACCCGCCGCTACCGCGCCGACTCAGCCGGCCAAGGCCGCTCCAGACCCGGCCAAGGGCGAAGGGCCGGCCGGGTGCCAGCGCGCCGCCGGTCGCTACGTGCTGGTCAGCATTGACGGAAAGTCCTTGCCCTACACCTATCCCAGCGGCGGGGTAATGAAGAACGGCGCCACCGAGTTCAAGCCCGACGGCACGTTTGTGTATGACTCTGAGGTGATTGGCGGCGGCAAGGTCACCCAAGTGCGCCTGGAAGGGACGTGGTGGGTGCAGGGCGAGAAGATGTCGTGGGCGGTTTCGGGGCTTTCTGACAACGTGGGCCAGCTGCGCGGCGACGAGATCGTCTCGACGGCCGGCGGGGTGACGTACATCTCGCGGCGTGCTCCGGTGGCCCCTGCGGCCATTTCCGCTGCCGAACCGGCGGCGGCTGCACCGGCCGCCCCCGCCCCGGCCGCCCCCGCACCTGCGACGCCGTAGCAGCCAACCTGGCGGCGCTGGGCTGCCAGTGGCGCTCCGCATGGTCCAACGGTGGCGTGAATCCGCTTGCGGGGCCCCATGCAACCGCTGCGCAGCGGCGCGGCCTGGGCAAGGCCAAAAAACCCGCCATCCAGAGCCCCGGCCAACGCCCTACGGCGCGACCCGGCGCCACAGCGCCCAGGCCCCAGAGCGGGTCAGATACTCGCCATTGCCGCGCAGCCGCTCGACCAGCTGGCGCGGCGGCCGGCGGACCAGCAAAAAGTCGTAGTCCGACCAGTGCTTGGCCGGCTCAAAGCGCTGCGGTTGGTAGGGCGGCGGCGCTGGCCGCTCGCTGCCCGGCTTGAGGCGAACGGGGTTGACGCTGGTAGCAAAAACGTGAGGGGTAAAGCCCGCCTGTTGAAGGATCGGCTGGTAGAAAGGGGCGTGGATGTGCGGGTGGAACAGCTGGGGCTGCAGGTGGGGGGTGGTGGGGTCAAACACCAGCGGCAGCACCCGAGCCTGGGCGGGCAACCTGCGAACAATCGGCAGGATTTCTGAGATTTCGCTGGAGACTGCCGCCTGCTTGAGCGCGGCCTGGCCCGTCAGCACCAGCGCAGCCAGCGCCACCACCGCCGCCCCGCTGGCCCCCAGCGCCTGCCGGGCGGCCAGCAGCACGGCCAGCCCGTAGACCAGCAGCGCCAGCCGCAAGTTCAAGTAGTAGAATTGCAGGGATGGCGCCGCCTGCGGCAGGGCCAAGAAGGCCAGCATGGTGGCCGCCAGCAGCGCCCAGCCGTCGCGCTCGCGCCAGTGGCGGCCCGGCAGCGGCCTTGCCCGCCGCCAGCGCGCCCCGGCCACAGTCGCGGCGACCGCCAGCCACGCCGCCAGGGCCAGGGCGTCCAGGCCGTCGGCGCCGCCCATGCCCAGCGCCGGCAGGGCCAGAAACAGGGCCGATACCTGCAGCGAAGAAGGCTGCCACAGCAGCCCCGCGGCTTGGCTGGCGGCGGGGCCGGCCACCGGCAGCCCGCCGGCCACAGACAAAACCCCTGCCAAGACCAGGGCCGCGCCGCTTGACCCAAGCCCCCAGGCGCGCTGGCCAGCGTCGGCCCGCCGCCACAGCGCCGCCAACCCAGCCAAGCCGCCATAGGCCAGGCAGGCAAAGGGGTGGCTGAGCGCCAGGGCCACCACCACCGCGGCGTGGCGCGCCACCTGCCCGGCGCTCGGCCGTCCGGCCATTGCCTGCGCCTGCTGCACCAGCGCCACCAGCGCCAGCGGCACCGCCAGGCAGTAGTTGAGCAGGCCCAGGTACCAGCACTGGGTAAATGTCAGCGGAATCAGCAGCAACAGCAGCCAGCGCGGCCCCTGCTCGGCGCCCGGCAGCCGGCACAGCCAGCGATTGGCCACCAGCGCCACAGCGGCGTTGGCCAGCACAATCAGAGACAACACCGCCTTGCCCGCGGCCATCAGGCCCAAGGGGTAGGCCAGCAGCGCCAGCAGGGCATAAACCGAGGTGTACGGCCCAATCTGCCAATTCGCTTGGTAGTGCTGCGCCAGGCCCGTCGCCCCATCGCGCTGCAGGAGCACGGCGACGTTGAACAAGTGCTGCGGATAGTCCTGCAGCGCCGGCACCGGCAGCAGCCACACCGGCAGCAGACCTACCGCCAGCAGCCCGGCCAGGGCCGCCTGAAAGGCCCGCTGGCTGCGCGCCCATCCGCCAAGCTGCCCTGGCGCTGGTTGGGGTGCGGCAGCGGTCAGCGCGGCATCCGGTGCATCCCCCAGGCTCACTGCACCTTGCCGTTCAGCTCAAACCCGGTCACGGTCTTGGCCTGGTTGGTCTTGCCGTCAATAAAGGTAATCCGCCCAGAGGGATGCGTTTGGGTCACCGCCACCACCCCGGCCTTGATCAGGTAGCGGGCGTGCTGCG
>CAIXGW010000110.1 GCA_903919145.1 uncultured Myxococcales bacterium | reverse complement strand
CGCCCCCTCGCTGCCCTGCTCGCCGATGTCCACCCCGCTCCGCGCCCCTACTTCCTCACCCCAGTCGCCATCGGCACAAAGGCCACCCCCCAGCGCTAGCCCAATCTGCTGCGCGACCATGGTCATGTCGGGGTGGATGGCTGCCGGCAGGGCGGTCTTGAACGCCGGCCCATGCCGCACCAATACCGCCGCCAGCTCCGGCACAGTCGGCAGGTAGCCGTGGCCACCCTTGGACTGGGTCTTGGAAGACGGGTTGACGAAAAGCGTGTCCGGCTTGGCCAACACAATCAGGTCCGGTACGCGATTGTCGCGCCCGCTGCTGGGCTGCGGGAAGCCATGCTTGGCGTAGTCGGGCGCTTCAATGACCTGGTCAAACCCCTCCAGCTTCTTGGCCGCCCAGCCGACATAGGCTGCCCGATCCTGGGGCGCCAAGCCGTAGACAAACGCGCAGTGGCCATTGGCCAGCACCTTGAGCTTGGCCTTGCTGCCGGCAGAGACGGGCGCTCCCTCCACCAGGAGATTGGTCTTGAGCCAGCTCTTGACCGGCAAAAAACCATGATCAGAAACAACAATCACATTTAGCTGCTTGCCCTTGGCTGACTTTTGCGCCGCGGCCAGCACCTCGCCCATCATGCGGTCCACATACTCTGCGGCCACCCCTACGGCCGGGTGGTCCGGGCCGTACTTATGCGCCACTGTGTCAACTGCCAGGAAGTGCAGCAACATCAGGTCGACGTCTTGGCTGGACCACAGGCGCATGGCCAAGTCGCGCGACTGGTTGTCCATCAAGAACGCTTCTTCATCGGCAAAAGTCTTAAGATCCTCAGCTTTGTACCCTACGGCGGCGAGCTCTTTGCGTGCCTCTGGCGAGATGTCCGCTTCGTAGGCCCGCCCGTAGACCTCTGGAACGTTCCAAAGGATGGCCTTCTCGCCGCTGGTGTTGGGCCACTGGATGGCCGCAACTTTGAGTTTGGCGTCCGCCGCCGCGCTCCAGACTGTGCGCGCTTGGATCGGCGCCTGGACTTCCCAGGCCTCCACAGCCTTGCCGGTTGCGCCATCCAACCAGCGGTTGCCAACCACGCCATGTTCGCCTGGGCGCAGGCCTGTGACCATGGTGGCATGGGCTGCCCAAGTCATGGACGGAAAGGTGGCCGATAGCTTGTTGAAGTGCCCGGTGCTAATCAGTTTTTGCAGGACGGGCATCCTGCCCTTGTGGGCCTCTACAAAGCGGTGCGCCAGCCCATCGATGCTCACGACCAGCACGGGCGCGGCCAATGCCGGCGCCGAGGCCAGCGCCCCCCACACCACCATCGCCCAAGCGAGAACTACCCGCTGGAGGTGGCGACTCGATCGGTCTGACGGGATGGCTTGATGGAGCATGGCTGATCTCCCGGACGGATCAGCAGCCTGGCTGGCCCGATCCATCGCAAAGGCACTACAGTGCATTCAGGAAGCCGCCCGTGGAGCTCCACTCGCCGCCAAGGTCAGAAGGCCAGCCTGCGTCGGCTGTGCTGGGCAAGGTCATTCTGCGGTTCAACTTGGGGTCGCCGGCGCCGCCCTTGCGGTTGAACTCGCCGTTGTTGGTGGCCAAGCGCAGGACGCATTCACTGGCAGCGTTGGCTGGTTCGTAACGGATGTGCATGAAATGGCCGTCATTTTCATCTGTGGCGCTGTCGCCTTCAAAGCGGATGATCCGGGTCTCTACACCCGCTGCCGTGACCCGGGTGAGGGTCGTGGCGGACCGCCCGCTGAAGGGCTCTTGCACGCCCTCGTTGGCGGCATCGGTGACGGGGTTGTCGTTCACAGCCCAAAACCCCACGACCCATTCCAGATCCAGCGACGGGGCAAAGGTCTTGACCGTCAGCAGCTCCATGCCAGCTACGCCGATCCGTTCATTGCCCGCCTTGCCGGTGATGACCAGCTCGCTGGTGTTGCCGCTGGCCGCCGTGGGCCTGGTGGCGTTGGCGCCGTAGTACGGGGTCTTGACGGCGGCGCGCAGGGTGAAGCTGGACGACCGCCCGCGCTCGAGCCACGCCGATTGGGTACTGGTAGTCCACTTGCAGGTGTCAGAGCCGGCCACAAACGCTGGTTCTTGCGGGCTTTCAGCAGACCCCTCTGGCGCGGCTGGGGCCGAGCCCGCCTGCCGACTGGACGGTGACGCGCCCGCGGAACTGCCCGACGGTGGCGCTGCGCTGTCGCTGCTGCCATTCTGCGAGATCACTGCAAAACCGACCAGAGCCCCAACGATCGCCAATCCAATCACCCAGCCAAGGGGAGACCCGGACTTGGCTCCCGCCTTCTCTGCCAGCGGTGCCTGCGCGGGTGGCGTCGCGGTCCAGGCCCGCTCGGCGGCGGCGACCGGCGGTGCGGCCACAGTCGCTTCCACCCGCCTCGGCGCGACAATGTGTTCCGGCGCGGCCAGGGCGGCCAGCATTTCGGCGCTGCTGGAGAAGCGATTGTCAGGCGAGCGTGCCAAGCCCTTGGCAAGAAAGCCCAGGTAGCCTGCGGCATCGGCGGGCAGGGCGGTCAGGTCGGGCTCGCGCTGGACCCGCGCGGCCAGAATGTCCAATTCGGTCGTCCCGGTAAACGGCAGCTGGCCCGTCAGCATCTCGTAGAACACCAGCGCCGCAGCGTAGAGGTCGCTTCGCAGATCTACTGTCATGCCTTGGGCTTGCTCGGGGCTCATGTACTCGGGCGTGCCGATGCGCGCCCCCATCTGCGTCTTCTGGACCGCCTGCGCGTCGCGGGCCACACCCAGGTCGGTGAGCTTGGGGACTTGCGCGGCAGAGAGCAGCACATTGTCAGGCTTGATGTCTCGGTGCACCAACTCGGCTGCATGGATAGCGCCCAGGCCGCTTAGCATTCCGCTGAGCATAGACGTGGCTTCTGCGACCGGCAGAGCGCCGCGGCGAATGCGCCCAGCCAGGTCGCCACCCGTAATGAGCTCCAGCACCAGCACCATCAGGCCGCGTTCGTCAAAGACGTCCAGGACCCGTACTACGTTGGGGTGCTCGATGCGGGCCAATGCGTTGGCTTCTTGGGCCATGCGTCGCCGTGCCGTGGGGTGGGCGATCAGCTCAGGAGCCAGCACCTTCAACGCGACCTGGCGCGAGAGGCGCAAGTCTGCGGCGCGGTAGACCGTCCCCATGCCGCCTTTGCCCAGCTGCGAGTCGACTCTGTAGCGGCCGTGCAGCGTCGAACCAGTCAGGTCCAGAACTTGCGGCTCATCAGGGTCTGTCTGCTCGGCCGAAAAGGAGGCTGGCAGCAGTGGAGGGCTGGCATCCAGTGGAGCTTGGCAGCGCAAGCAGGTGCTGACATCAGACGGATTGAGGTTGCCGCAACTGGGGCAGTGAAGCATGACGCGTCCCAAGGCTCATCGTGAGCTTTGGCCCATGGTGGCTCAAGGTTGCCGGGGCCGCAAGTCCACGGCTGGAGCCGTACTCGCCGCTTTGGGCGCAACGCTGCGTTGTCACCTTCCCGGAAACGCGTTCGCGGCAAGAGTTTCTAGACCCGGGGCCCAGGGACGGTCCTCGTTCCGCCGTTTCCTGCGGCAGCGATCCGCAGATGGTGCGCCTCCCATGTCGACGAACCGGCTGAATTCACGTGGCGGATTCTGACCAGCGCCACCCCTTGCACCCGCCGCCCGCCCGCGCGATGCTGCGCCGCGAGGTGACGATGCCCGCTGTGCTGCCCCGTCCGCGCGAAAACCGCTGCCGCGATGCGCTGCTGGGGGCTTTGCTGCCGGGGGTCGGTCCCACCCTGCCAGGCCTTGGCCAGCTGGACCTCAGCGCCTTCTGGCAGCGCTTTGAAGCAGCGGCGCCGGCGCACCTGCGGCTTGGGCTGCGGCTGGCAGTGGTGGGCGCGGCCGTGCTGGCGCCGGTGCTGCTGTATGGCCGCACGCTACCGGCGCTGACCGAGGATCAGCGCGACGCCGTCTTGCAGCGCGCCGCCGGCTGGCCGCTGCTGGGGCCCCTGCTGGATGTAGCCAAAGTTGTGGCGTGCATGGCCTATTTTGCCGACGCCGGCGTGCAGTCTGCCGCAAGGGGCCAGTAGCCGATGGCCCAGCAGCGCATCGACGGCGCCACGCAGCGCACCGCCTTGACCCTGCAGGCGGATCTGGTGGTGGTGGGCAGCGGTCCAGCCGGTTCGGCGGTGGCGCGAGAAGCTGCGCTGGCGGGGGCGCGGGTGGTCGTGGTCGAGGCCGGACGCTGGCTGCGGCCTGACGAATTCGCGCTTTCTGCCTTTGACTCGATGGCCGGCTACTACCGGGCGATGGGCGCCCAAGTGGTGTTGGGGCGCGCGCCGATGCCGTATGTGCAGGGCAAAATGGTCGGCGGCAGCTCGCCCATCAACGGCGCCATCTGCTGGAGGCTGCCCCAGGACGTGCACAGCGCCTGGGTCGCCGCGGATCCGGGGTTGGCCCAAGCCTTGCCGTGGCCGGTGTTGGAGGCGTTGACCGACGCAATAGAGCAGCGCTTGAACGTCGCGCCCACCGACCAGGCGGTGGCCGGCGCCAAGAACCTGCTGATGGCGCGCGGTGCCGAGGCCATGGGCTTAGAGCACCGACCGATCCGCCGCAATGTTCAAGGGTGCGAAGGGCTTGGCCGCTGTCTGCAGGGCTGCCCCAAGGGCCGAAAGCTGTCGGTCGACGCCACGTTGCTGGCCGATGCCGAGGCGGCCGGCGCCCTGGTGCTGAGCGCGACGGAGATCGACGGCATTGAGGTCGAGCGCGGCCGGGCGGTGGCGGTGGTCGGGCGCAGCGATGGCGGTGCGCGGGTGCGAGTGGTGGCCCGCCGCGCGGTGGTGGTGGCGGCCAGTGCCATCCAGTCACCCGTGTTGCTGCTGCAAAGTGGCCTGACCCACGGCCCGGTGGGTCAGAACCTGCAGTGCCACCCCGGGGTCTCGCTGTCAGGGACCTTTGCCGAACCGGTGCGGATGTGGCAGGGGGCTACCCAAGGCCATGAGGTCATTGGGCTGCGCGACCAAGGCTTGAAGTTCGAAGCCCTGGGCTTTGACCTGGCGATCTTGGCCAGCCGACTGCCCGGCTTTGGCCGGCCGTTTGCCCGCGAATTGGCGGCGATGGCCCATCAGCTGGACTGGGGGGTGGCCGTGCGAGCCCAGGCCCGCGGGCGGGTGCGGCGCTGGGCCGGCCGCACGCTGGTCACGTACAGCCCCACGGCGCAGGACGTCGCACAGTTTCGCAAAGGGCTTAGGGTGTTGGGCGAAATGATGCTGGCGGCTGGGGCTCGCCACGTAGCGCTGGGGGTGCGCGGCGCCCCTGTCCGCACCGAGCGGGTGGCCGACCTGCACGCGTTTGAGCGCGACGGCCCAACCTCGCCCGCTGCCTACACGGCGGCCATCACCCACATGTTCAGCACCTGCAAGATGGGCAGCGACCCTCGCTACAGCGTGGTGGGGCCGGACTTTGCCCACCACGCGGTGCGCGGGCTCTACATTGCCGATTCCAGCGTTTTTCCTACGCATCTGGGCGTCAACCCGCAGATCGCCATCACCGCCATCGCCACCCTGTGCGCCCGCCGGGCCGTGGGCCGCCCGCTGGACGCAGCTTGGCTCACCGCCCGAGCTGGCCACCCTCTGCCTTTGGAGTCCACCCCGTGAAACTGACCCTGCAAGACCTATTGGCGATGAACGGCAAGCAGCTGCAGGAGATCGTGGCGCGCGGCGCCCCGCTTGACCTGGATGCCCTGGCCAACAGCAGCTACACAGGTATTGATCTGTCGATGCCGGCGCTGTTTCACAAGCTATTTTGGCGGACGTTTCGCAAGACGTTCTACCGCGACCCGGCCAGCGGGCGGCTGCGGGGCTGGAATGTGATGGTCGAGCAGACCGGCTGGCAGACGCCACCTGTGCCGCGCCGCGACCGCCATGGCCAGCAGCGCACCTTTGGCCACTACGAGGTCAAGCCCTGCGCTGGGCAACGCTTTCCGCGCGGTTGGCAGGGCGGCCACTACCTGGACTACGCCGTCGCCGGCAACCTGTGGCTCGACTGGCCAGCGCGTGCCGGCTACTGCCCGCTGGTGGCGGTGAATCCCGGCGACATGGACCTGCTGCTGGGGTGGGAAGTGTTTCGCTTTGGCAAGCTGCAGGTGCCGCTGCCCGACTACTGGCTGCTGCACCGCGAAGGGCCGCTGGCTGCCCAAGAAGTGGTGGCTCGGCCGGTGCCGCTGACGGTGCCGGCCCTGGGCCAGCCGTGACGGCGACCCGGACACTTTGCTGTGCCCAGGTACCGACTTCGCCCATCCTCCCCTACGGCCCCACCACCTCTGGAGAAAAGCTCCCGCCCACGCTGGTCGGCCCATCGACCACCGCGTACCAGGTGTCGCCGGCCACGGCGCTGAGCTCCAGCGGTCCAGCGTCTCGGGGTCCTTTTCGCCGGTCTTGTCGGCATAGCCGCCGCAGCTGCTGACCAGCTTGGTGCAGTCTTTGGCCGCGTAGACCATCGGGTCCATGCCGCCGGTGCCGACCACGCTGACCCTGCCATTGCCGGCGTCCAAATTGCGGCTGGGCGCACGGGAGGTGGGACTGCAGGGGCGGGTGTTGGGGGCGTCGTCGAAGCGCCGACCGCGCTGGCAGTCGGCGAGGCGCCGACCGGTGTCGGACACCGCCCCTCCGGGGTGCACATCGCTCGCCCGGGGCCGCCTTGGCCTGGCGGCGGCTGATGGCCTGCGCCCAAATCAGATGACCTGGGCCACTTGGGCCCCCTTGAGCCACGCGGCGTGCTCTCTCTAGAGCAGGTGACAAGTCCCGCCGCCCCCCTTGGGCGCAGCGGTCAGTGCCTGGGCCATTCCCTCAGAATACGAGCCGCACTATCGACCACTTCTGCTGCAACCTGCATGGCTGAAAATAGTTCTGGCTCAGTCAGGCAAATCTGCTGGCTGTCGGGGTAGCGCGCACGCACAGCAAATACAGACAGTCGGGCCGCTGGGCGCAGCGCCCCTTCCAGCTCTGGTTCAACGGCAAGAACAGCCTGGCCGAGTTCGCGCAGATCGTGGGTGGGCCGAAATGGCAGCTCGTGCACACACAAGATCGCCTTCATGGCTTTTTCTGCAGCTTGCTGGCAGTGATAGGCAGCCGGCCGCGCAAATCCGACTCCTAGCCGGCGGGCCGCGGCGAGATCTTCAGCGGCATAGGCTAGCCACTGGTCTGCTAGAGCACGGCTTGCCGCACTAACCACGGTAGAGCACCCTGCCTTCGCGCAAGATCGTGGCCGGCAAACTGGCAGGGGCCGCCTGCTGTGCGGTGAATTCTGAAGTGGGCCACACGCAGACATCGACCGCAGCAGCCACGCCCCACAGCGCGTCGATGGCATCGCCCTCGAGTTGCCAGCACGGCTTGCTCGGGTCATCAATCAGGACTGCGACGTCGAAATCGGAGTCTTTGTGAGCGGTTCTGCGAGCCCGTGAGCCAAACAACCACAATGCGCTTGGGTGCAGCGCAGCAACCAGCCTACGCACAATGTCGGCCTCGACATCGGCGGCTGGCGGGCGTTTGGTTGGGCGCGCAAGTGTTGGCATTGCGTTCGCATTTGCGCTGTGGCGCAGCGCTGAAAAAGGGTAGCGACGCGGGGTGGAGTTGGCAAGTGTGGCCGCAGGAATTGCCGGTTTCGGCTGCGACGGTGCCGTGGGCCCACGGTGCAGATCGGTAGGAACAGACTTGAGAATTTGCGGTTGATGCTGGGGGCGCGGCGGGTGCAGTCTCGCTGCACGACGCTGGGATCGGTTCACCCGTTGGCAAGAATTGCAATGAATATATGACGTTGACGTGAGCCTGGCGGGGGACACGGATGCTGCTGCCGCAAGGTCCACCAGTTCAGGGGAGAGCGATGGGGTCAGCGCTGGCGGCTAGTCTGGGAGGGTACCGGCGTCGTGCGCGTGGCCACACGGTGCCTTCCTCTCCCGCCCAGCCCCTGCCTTCAGGTCTGCGGCCAAGCCACATAGCCGCAGAGATGCTCGTTCGTCTGCGGCGCTGCTCATCAGGTTCCTGCGCTGTGGCTGATCGACGAGAGGTCGCACCTGCTGGTCACGGCCGCGGCCCGCGATGCCAAACTACCGCAGCAGAGCGCACTTGCGCCCAAGGGGGGGGCGGTGCGGCGGGGTCGATCCCGTTTTGCCAAGTCCTGTAAGCCCGCCCCCCCTCCCCTACGGCCCCACCACCTCAAGAGAAAAGCTCCCGCCCACGCTGGTCGGCCCATCGACCACCACGTACCAGGTGTCGCCGGCCACGGCGCTGAATTCCAGCGTCTCGGTGCCCTTTTCGCCGGTCTTGTCGGCATAGCCGCCGCAGCTGCTGACCAGCTTGGTGCAGTCTTTGGCCGCGTAGACTATCGGGTCCATGCCGCCGGTGCCGACCACGGTGACCTTGTAATTGCCGGTCTTGGCCGCCTTCAGCGCGTAGGCCACGTTGCCGCCGCCCTTGCCGAGCTCCTTGGCCACGCCACAGGCGCCCTTGGGCAGAAAGTAACTGTCAATGCCTAGAGATCCCTGGGCCTTGAACGGCAGCGGGCCCATCGGCACCGCAAAGCTGCAGTAGTCGCCCAGGATCGCCGTTGGGCAGTCGCTCTGTCCTTTGCACTGCTTGGCCACCAGGGTGAAGGTGCCCGCCTGGTCAGAGTAGCCGTCTACCACCGCAAAGATCGGCGCGCCGCTTGGCGACTCGACCAGCAGTTGCTGCTTTAGGCTGAAGCCCTGGTAGCCGGCCTGCTGGCAGGTGGTCGGGTCCAGGCAGTCGGTGAGCGCGTACAGCTCCAGATTGGTGCCTTGCTTGGTCAATTCCACATGCCACGTCTGGGGTTCTTTGCCGCCCAGGGCAAACACCAGGTCGGGGGCTTCATCGCCGTAGTAGGCGCCCGTACCGTTGCCCTGGCAGAAGGCCCAGCCGTACAGGTGGTTTCCCAGGCCCACGGTGGTGCCGCTGTAGGTGAACTCCGGCTTGTCTACCACAATGGCCGAGGCGCAGGTGTCGCCCTTCTGGCCGGGCTGGATGCACTGGCCGGTAAAGCCCCCGGCGATGCCGTCGTCGCAGACCTTGCCGCCGTCGCAGCTGCCACACGAGCCGCCGCAGCCGTTGCCGCCGCAGGTTTTTTGCTTGCAGTCGGCCACGCACAGGCAGGTGCCGGCGGTCGAGCAGTTGTAGGCAGACAGCTTGGGGCAATAGCCGCAGACGCCGCCGCAGCCATCTGTTCCGCACTGCTTGCCGTTGCAGCTGGGGGTGCAGGTGGTGACGTCGAGCGTGTAGTCGCCGCCTTGCGAATCGGCGTCGACGACGATGAAGACCTCTTGGCCCTTGGTGATTTTGGCGTACTGCGGGCCCAGCTCTTGCTGGCCAAAGCCCAGGGCTCCCGTCAGGCACGCGTTCTTGATGTCGGCGCAATTGCTGGTGACGTAGAAGGCCGGCTTGTTGGCGTAGCCGCTGACCTTGACGCCAATGGTCTGGTCGACGGGCGCCTTGTAGCGGTAGACCACGTCGGGGCCGTAGGTGCCCAAGGCGGCGTTGTAGCAGGCTTTGTCGGGCGCTTGCAGGTCGTTCTTGGCCGCGGCCGTGCTGCCGCTGTGGCTGTAAGGCAGCGAGCTGATAACGGCGGCGTCAGCGCAGGTCTCGCCCGCCAAGGTGCTCTTGACGCAGGTGCCTTTGCCGCACACCTCGCCGCTGCCGCAATTGCCGCAAGAGCCGCCGCAGCCGTCGTCGCCGCACTTCTTGCCGGTGCAGTTGACGGTGCAGCAGTCTGGCTTGGGAAAGCCAGTGCAAACGCCAAGCAAGCAGCTATCGCCCTGGGTGCACGGGTCGCCGTCGTCGCAGGCGCTGTCTTTGTCGCTGATCAGGCACAGCCCAGATCCCGGCTCGCAAGCGCCCTTTTTGCACAGCCCAAGGCCCTGGGTGCAGTCGATGGGCTTGCCAATGCAGCTGCCGTTCACGCACAGGTCGCCCTTGGTGCATTTGTCGCCGTCGTCACAGGGGCTGCCGGCAGTGCAGGGGCCGCCGTCGCTTGGGCCAGCCGCGTCCGCCGCGCCACTGTCGCCGCCGCCAAGATCCGCCCCTGCGTCGCCGACCTGGGCCACGTCGCTATCTGGGCTTGCGGCCACGTCTTGGGCGGTATCCACGACCTGGGCCGCGTCGCCAGCCCCGGCAGTGTCCGCTGCTGGCAGGCTTGCGCCGGTGTTGGGCGAGGGCGGCGTGGCGCAGGCACAGGTGGCCAAGGCCCCAGGCAAAGCAGGGTCAGGCGCGAAAGGGTCGACTTCATGGGGTCCTTGCGGCAAAGAGGCTGGCCAGCCTACCCGTGTTGGCCGCTGTTGTAACGTGTATGCGCAAAGGGGTGTAGAAAGGATGATTAGTGAGCCTGTGGTTATGTATTGGCGTGGCTGGGTGGCGACGCCCCGACCCATCTCCCCATCCCGCCATCACCCCATCAACTTGGCCGCCTGGTCGCGCATCTTGGTCTTCTGGTCCGGCGTCAGGGCAGGGCTGATGTCGATAATGCCAAGGATTTGTGCTTTGCCGACCTTCTTGCTGGTGATCATCGACTTAACCTGCTTCCACACACCCACGTAGGCGTCCATCGAATTGTCGCGGATGGCTCCCCCAAAGAACTTGCGGGCTTTTTCGCTCAGCTTGGCGACCATGCCGGTCTTTTCGTCTTCGGCCGAGCTCTTCTTGACCTGGGTCAGGCGGTCGCCGCCTTTCTTGCCCAAGCCGTCGTTCACCCCGTCAATGGCGTCGCCGCGCGCTGCCGACAGCCGGGCCAGGGGCAGCACCGTGTGGTCCATGGCGTTGCTGATGCCCTTGCTGTGGTAGGTGAAGACGTCGCCTTCGGTCAGCTGCTCGCCAGCGAGGTGCACCAGGTCGCCGCTGGCGCGGTGGTGGGTCGAGCGGACCTTTTCTTCTGGCGCGGCCTTGCTGTTGTGGGCCTTGAGCTTGTCAGTCTCGGTCTTGGCAATGGCGGGCGACTGGAACGTCACCACCCGCGACACCGCCGACGGAAAGTGGCATGCGGTCAGCTGGGCTAGCGCGCCGCCCAGGCTGTGGCCGCTGACGATGACCTTGCCGCCAGCCGCCGCCAGCAGCTCGGCCACCCGCGCCTCGTTGGAGGCAAACTGGTAGCTGCCCACGCCGCCTTTGCTGGTGTCGTCTTGAGCGCCGCGCTTCTCGGCCGTGCCGCGGAAAGCCAGCACCGGTGGGGGCTTGCCGCCGTGAATGGCCGCAATGGTCTTGGCCCGCTCGGAGCTGCCCGCCAGCGCCTCGGCCGTTGGCAGGTACAGCACGGCGCGAAAACCGCTCTCTGGATCGACCGATGCGCCCGCTTCGCGATAGCCCCAGGCGGCGAGGTTGGCGGTGTCCAGGCTGCCATAGGCGCCGCGGTGGGCCAGCTGTTCCATGATGACGTCTTGGTTGCTGACCTCATTGGCGTCACCCAGCACGGCATGCTGGCGTGCTTTGTCCTTCTGGCTGGCTTCGGCCGGCCGAGCACCGCCAGGCTTGCGCTCCTTCTCCAGACCGCCGCCTGGCGCCAGGTGATCTTTGGCCGCTTGGTAGCCCAGGCCTTGGCCCGGCGGGCCTGAAGCTGGCGCCTTGGCAGAGGCAGGTTTGGCCTGCGCCTTGGGCGAGGCGGGCTTGGCCTGCGGCTTGGACTGCTGCGGGGCGCTGGCGGTGGTGGACAAGGGCATGGGCGAACTCCGTGTGAACTAACAATTATAGCGAATAGCTGCAGAGTAGTCACATGATTTTAGGCAACGTCATGAAATAAGGTGGCATCTCAGGGCGGAGTGTGGCAGCCGTCGCCAACCCCGCCAGCGGCCTGTCAGCGCCCCCGGGCCGCGCTACCCCAGCTGCCGCCGGCTTTCAAACCGCCGCGGCTGCCCCGTCAGGGGGTCTTCAAACGCCAGCGCCGCCGCCAGCAGCTGCAGCGGGGCGGCAAAGTCGTCGGCCTCGGGCTGCGGCTGCAGGTTGGGATACAGCGGGTCGCCGTGGATTGCCAGGCCCAGCCCGGCCATGTGCAGGCGCAGCTGGTGCTTGCGCCCGCTCAGCGGCTCCAAGCT
>CAIXGW010000109.1 GCA_903919145.1 uncultured Myxococcales bacterium | reverse complement strand
CTTCGCTGCGGGGGCCACCGCGAGGGTGCGCGTGCTGCGGGTGAGGCAGAAGGCGACCACTGGCGAAGAGTGGCCACAGTGACTTCCAGGCTGGCCTGGCTTTCGTTAGCGGGAGTGGCCCAATTTTTTTGAAAACCCAAGCTTCTTCTCCAGGGCCACGCTGTCATCGATGGGCCGGCCGAGCAGCGCCGCCTTCCACAGCTCGGCCAGCGCGGGCTGCGATTCTGCGAAGGGATCATCGTCGCGGTTCTGCCACCCTTTGCGCTGGAGCACCTTGTCGATGCGCAGCACCGCGTCGCACCAGAGGTGCGCAAACTGTCAGGAGCGTCTCTTGCACGCGCATGGTGTTCAGCGGCTCGGCGGGGTGAAAGGTCGCCTGGCCGTCACTGGGGTGCGCAGGTACCGATCCTAGCAACAAAACCGAGCTTGCCTCCAGGCTGGCGGGGGACGGGCTTGGTGCCTGACCGACCTGGCATTTGGGTAATCTCTGCTGGCGGTTGGACACTGCTTGGCGACGTCGGGCCTTGACCGATGCGGTAGACGATGGGCACAATTGCCGCGCCGGGCGGCTCTGTCGCAGTGCTCCGGCTCCCTCTTCACCCCCGAGAATCCGATGCACACCAGCCTGGGCGACCAGCTCTCGCCTCCCGATCCTGTGAGCGAACTGGTCCTGCGAGACGGTCGCGCCTATCACCTGTCCGTCGCCGGTCACGAACTGGCGCGCAACTGGCTGGTCGTGGGCGACCCTGCGCGGGCGATGCGGGTCGCGTCGCACTTCGACACCATCGACCACGACCGCCGCCACCGCGAATACGTCACGTTGACGGGCACTTATCGCGGAACGCCGATGACGGTCATTGGCACCGGTATCGGCACCGACAACTTGGAGATCGCCCTGCTGGAAGGCTACGGCATGCTCGACATCGACCCGCTCACCGGTCGCAAGAATCCCGACGCCGAGCCGGTGCGCGTCATTCGCGTCGGCACGTCCGGCGGGGCGCGCGACGACGTGGCGCCCGGTACGCTGGTCGTGTCGCAGTACGCGATCGGTCTGGACAGCACAGGGCTGTACTTTGACGTCCCTGCAGCCGACGCCACGGTGCTGGCCCTGGAAGAGGCAGCCATCGCCGCGCTGGCTGCGACCACCAAGGCCGGGGCGCGCTTTGCCAATCGCCTGCCCGTCTACGCAGCCAAGGCCGACGAGCCCCTTGCCCGCCAGCTGGCCGAGATGTGTCGTGCGCGCGGTCTGCCGATGGCGTGCGGTACCACTGTCGCGGCTCCCGGTTTCTTTGGTGCATCGGGCCGACGGATGGATCAGACGTCCCTGACCGTGCCGACGATCAAGCAAGCTCTGGCGGCCATTGAGGTCACGGGCCAGCGCGTCCTGAACTTCGACATGGAGTCAAGCCTGCTGTTTCACCTGGCGCAGAGCATCGGCTGGCGGGCGGCGACTATCTGCCCGACGATTAGCGCACCGTCGGCCCATGGCGCGGTTATCGATCCACAAGTGGCTGTTGATGCAGCGATTATCGTTGCGATGGATGTCCTGGCGGCGGGAGCCGATCGGGACCGCTGAGCGTGTAGGCTGGGGGAAGGGCCGACCCGTGTCCGACCGGGAGCCTAGGTAACACTTGGTGTCCGACCGTCCTTGTCCGAAGCGCTCGCTCCGGGCGTGGTGGGTGTACCGCGGTCCCTATGCATGGGCGCACAACAGTGTCCGCGCCAGACGCGCTACGGCGTGTTCTAGGCGCCGACGTTGCTAGGAGCCTGTCGGAGTAATGCCGTCGCCTACGGATAACTCTTTAAAACTATTGAATCAGCCGCAGCATCCGACAGGGGCCTAGGGCGATCGTCTTGCGAGCGCCCAGGCGGGCGAAATATTGGAATTCACTTCCAATATTTCTTGCCCGACTGAAAAAAACGCAAAATGGCACGGAGCCTGGCGGGGATTATCCCGACAGGCTCCTAGAGCGCTCGCCCATTCGGCCCGGCGGCGTTCAGCCGATTTCCTGGCCGCTGCAGCGCTTCTCTCTGCCTACGGGTGCCTCCACGGCCCGCCAATTGCCTACGGTGCATACCGCAGCCAGCCGCGAGTCAAACCACGCGGTGCTGAGCTTGGTCGTGGCGAGGCTGGCGCGAATCAAGAGGATGCATCGAAGACCCGCAAAAGGGGAAAGGGGATGTACCTGACCCCTTGACCCAGCGCTTGACGCAAAACCATTGCCGGTCCAAGCCTTTCTGGCGACTCAGTTGACGCCGTCCGCGACCAAAGCGCACCGTAGGGCCGGCCCAGACTCCCGCCCCTGGGCTGCAAAGGCATCCTATGGCCGACCTGCTTGCCGCGCGCCTACTGATGGCGCTGTCTCTCGGATTCCACATCGTTTTTGCCGCGATCGGCATGGCGATGCCGGTGCTGATGGTCCGGGCCGAGGCGCGCTGGCTGCGGCGCCGCGACCCGCTGGACCTGCTGCTGGCCCAGCGCTGGGCCAAGGGCACGGCAATTCTGTTTGCGGTTGGTGCAGTGTCCGGTACCGCGCTGTCCTTTGAGCTTGGCCTGCTGTGGCCGACCTTCATGCGCCATGCGGGCCCGCTGGTTGGGATGCCCTTCTCTTTAGAGGGCTTTGCGTTCTTTCTGGAGTCGATCTTCCTGGGCCTCTATCTCTATGGCCGCGGGAGGATTGGACCGCGCGCTCACCTGGCGGCCGGGGCCCTGGTGGCGGTGTGTGGGATGGCGAGCGGCGCCCTGGTCATTGCCGCCAACGCTTGGATGAATACGCCCCAAGGCATGGACGTGCGCATCGCCGGCGTGCTGCACAGCATCCAGCGGCCTGAGGATTGGCCGGCGGGCGCCCGGCTGGCCACTGCGGAAGTCGTGGCGATCCGGCCTTGGCAAGCCATGATGAACCCAGCGTTTCCCACCCAAGCCCTGCACATGCTGCTGGCGGCGCTGGCAGCGGTAGCCCTGGCGGTGGCCGGCGTGCACGCGGCGATGCTGCGCCGAGACCCCACCAATGCCTTTCACCGCCGAGCAGTCACCTTGGCCCTGCCACTGGCCCTTGCGGGAGCGCTGGCCATGCCGCTGTCTGGCGACCTGGCTGCCAAGCACGTTGCCCAGCACCAACCCATCAAGCTCGCCGCCATGGAAGCGCATTTTCACACTGAGCGCGGCGCCTCTTTGCTCCTGGGCGGGCTGCCCGATGCCGCTGCGGGTCAGACCCACGGTGCCCTCGCACTGCCCAAGCTGCTGGGCGTGCTGGCGTTTGCCGACCCCAATGCCGAGGTGCGCGGCCTTGTGGAGTTTCCACGGGACCAGTGGCCGCCGCTGGTGGTGACCCACCTCGCCTTTGACCTGATGGTGCTGTGCGGGCTGCTGATGATGGCGGTGAGCGGCGCTGCTTGGTGGCTGGTGCGGCGCGGCAGGTTGTGGCAGATGCCGCGGGTCCTGACGCTGCTCGCCTTGTCTGCACCGCTTGGCTTTGTGGCCATCGAGGCGGGCTGGACGGTCACCGAAGTCGGACGGCAACCTTGGATCATCCGCGGCATGATGCGCACGGCGGAAGCAGTGACACCGATGCCGCACCTGGCCGTGCCACTAGCCGCCTTTGCCTTGCTCTATGTAGTGTTGGGTGTGGTCTGCGCGGCGCTGTTGCGCTACCATGTGTTCCACAGCCCCACTTCAGAACAGCTGGCCGCGGGCGGGCCACTGGAGGAGGCCTCCCATGGATGATGCTGCGCTGCCTCAGGTTTTTGGCGCTCTGATCGCCGTTGCGCTGTTGGTTTACGCCCTGACAGGCGGTGCGGACTTTGGCGGCGGTGTGTGGGATCTTCTCGCCAGTGGGCCGCGCAAAGCTGCGCAGCGCCAGCTGATTGCCGGGGCGCTTGGCCCGATCTGGGAGGCGAACCACGTCTGGCTCATCCTGGTGGTGGTGCTGCTGTTCGTGGCTTTTCCCGTCGCCTTTGCCGCCATCATGACCGCCCTGCACGTGCCGCTGGTGGCGATGTTGGTTGGCATTACCCTGCGCGGAGCGGCCTTCGTTTTCCGATCTTACGGGCCGTCGACGCCCGCGTGGGGTCGCTGGGGTGTGGTCTTTGCCATGGCATCGACGGCGACGCCGGTGCTGCTGGGAGTCGTTCTTGGCGCCGTCAGCTCTGGTGCGCTGCAGCTCGATGCCCAGCGCCAAGTGCAGACAGACTTTGTCTCGGAGTGGCTGGCGCTGTTTCCGTGGGCGCTTGGGGCGATGGTGTTGGCGCTTTTCGCTTGGCTC
This sequence comes from uncultured Myxococcales bacterium, assembly GCA_903919145.1. Lineage (GTDB taxonomy): Bacteria > Myxococcota_A > UBA9042 > UBA9042 > UBA9042 > SXRM01. The sequence continues at coordinate 8,050 of CAIXGW010000109.1, read as the reverse complement.
GCGGCGGTCTACCTGTGCGTAGAGGCGCGTGATCCGCAGCTGCAAGACGATTTTCGCTTCCGCGCGGTAGGGGCCAATCTGGCCTTTGGCGTCACAGCCGGACTGGCAGCGTTGGCGACGCCCAGAGGGGCACCTCACCTGAGTATGGTGCTGCTGGGCACGCCTCTAGCTTGGCTCATGCAAGGGGTAACGGCTGCGGTGGCGCTCCTGGCCATTGTGGCGTTGCTGCGGCGGCTGTTTCGGGTGGCCCGGGCGCTAGCGGTCCTGCAGGTGACGCTGGTGGTGGCGGCCTGGGCGGTCGCCCAGAATGGCCAGGTGTTAGTGGGCCAGCTTGGCCTTAGCGAGGCGGCCGCACCGCCATCGATCCTGAGGCCCGTCGCCTGGACCCTTGTGGCAGGGGCTGCGCTGCTGGTGCCGGCGTTCCTGTGGCTTTATCGGGTGTTTAAGTGACTGGCCGTGTTGGCGGGCACCTGGCGTTCCTAGGTTGTACGGCTGTGTGGTGCTGCAGTGTCGCGTCGCAAGCCTAATTGTCGCCCCATCGCACCTATTTGCAGGGCGCGGCACTCGTCTGGAAGCGACTCACCTTCGCGCCTTTAGAGACGACGTTGGTGGCTTCAGAGGAGCCCGTGCTGTAGGTATCCCACGGGCCAAGCAGCACAATCTCGCTGTCGCTGTGGATCACGCCGCCGGACCACGGTGACCCAATCTTTTGGTCGATGGGCACGTCGGCCAGCAGTTGGCCAGCGGGCGTCCACACTGTCCAGCGGTGAGACAAGGCAAAGACTTTGTCGGGTTCGCGCTGCTCCAGAAGCAAGTGCAGGTTCGCCGTGCCGCCCGCAACCGCCAGACTTGGGGTCCAGCCCGGCTCCATCGCCAGGCCATGACTGGCCCCTTTGGCACCAGCGGCGCTGAAATGTTGCAGCGTCCACCCTGCCTTTTTGGCCGTCGACACCACCACAGCAAAGCCAGCGGCCGTTGCCCATGCTCCCGCTGTGACCGTATCGGCCGCGGCGCCTTCCTCCGTCTGAACGGCTGCCGTTGCCGGGTCGACGACGGTGAACTGAGCGTGCAAGTGGTAACTGCCGTCAGGCCCAAGCGTATTGCGCATGGAGGCCAGGCCGATGGCCCCGGAGGCATGGCGGGCGATGCCGGTCAGCTGATACAAATGAGCCATCTGCACGTCGAGCTGACTGGAAGGGCTGCCCGTCTCTGCATCCAAAGTGGCCAGCCACACCTGGTTGTTGTGCCCGGCGTGAGCACCTACCACGAGCACCTGTCCAGGCGTCGATGCATCGGCATTCTTGACTGCCACGAAGCGGGCTTGCACGGCCTTGTCGGCAAATGTCTTGGACCATAAAGTCTTGCCTTCCGCCGAAACCTTGAGAACGCGTGGTACGGGCACAAAATAGCTGCCGCCTTCGGCCAGCGGTCCATCGCTGTAGCCGGCCAGGACCAGGGACTTGTCGGCCAATTCAACGCCATGCACGGCCCGCCGCCACTGCTCGTCTGTGCGCAGGTCCCGCTGCCACACCAATTTTCGAGCCGCATCGACGCGGACAGCCCAAGCGCCAGCTGCGGGAAAGTTCTTCTCGATGAAGTAGGTGCTCCCTCCCAGCAGCAGGTGCCCGTCGCCCGCCGCAACCAGCGCTTGGGTGGCCAGGGCGTCTTTGGCATAGGTCGTCTCGGTCGCCGCCAAACACAGGGCGGCAGGCGCTGCAGCCGCCGCGTCGCCATCTTGGGCCGCGAGCGCGTCTGCCTTGCCGTCAGCGCCATCTGCCCCCGCGACGGCTTGGCCATCGGCCGGCGAGGCATCCGCAGCGGTAGCCGCGGCGTGGGTCGAGGGTCCATCGGCTGCGGCACAAGCACTGCACACCGCGACCAGCGCTAGCCACACTACTGTTTTCTTTGCCAAGTTGAACCCCGCTGTCGCTGTCGACTTCGGCAACTGTAACCGATTTGGCCTGAGGTGTCAGGTACTAGGGGTGACGCCCCCATTGCGCTGAAGCTTGGCCGGTACAGCGTCGTGCCGTTCCCGGTCCACGGGACGCCGTCGCCGTTGTAGTCGGCGCGAATCAGGCGCGGGCAGGCCTGGTGCCACGGGGCCAGGGTCGTGGGGGTGCAGTACTTGCCGGCGGTGTCGCACAGCTGGCCCTGTGTCCAAGGAGGGTAGCCCAGGTCGACGCACTTGGAGAGCACGTCGGTCGGTCGAGCAAGCGCCGCAGCCACTGGCGCGGGCTCCTGCGGCGGCGAGCGCTCAATTCACGGTTATCGCCGCAGACCACGCATTGTTGTTCTCGGCGGACTCAGGCTCCACGTCGGTCGCGTCGATCTTCAGGACCAGGAACCACGCTCCAGCGGCGGTATTGGCGGGAATCGTAAAGCCCACATCGGCAGAGCCCACGGCGACGTCGCTGATCTGGGCCGTCTGACCCGGCTCAATGCCCAGCGTGATGTTGGTGGTCCATAGCAGGGTGTCGTCGGTGCTATACGTGGCGTCTTTCGACAACACCAACTTCACCGCGGTCGGCTTGGCCGTGCCACCAACCGACTTGGCCGACCCATAGTTCTTGACGTTGGTTTGGCTGATCTTGGACGATGTGCCTGCTTTGATGGTAGTTGCCGCCGGCCCCGTTGGCCCCGTGCCAGTGGTCCAACCAAAGTCGACTGTAGAAACCTGAATATCCGCGCACACTTGGTTGTCACCCAGAAACTTCTCTGGCACTGCGCCGCCTTCGTTGAACGCCATGCACATCGTCATCGCCACGGGCTGCGGCTTGCCGGCGACGGCAGGTCCGGGCTGCAGCTGCCCATCTGCCAGACCGTTAAAGACCGCATTGGCCACCTGGTAGGGCGGCGAGTAGCCCTTGGCCGGCAGGTTGAGCGCGCCCATCTCTTTGACTTCCCACAGCTTGGTTGGATTGGCCGAGCCGGCGGCGCCCGTCTGAATCCAGCAGCGCACGCTATAGCCCTTCATCACCGCTTCGCCCTGGTTGGTGATGTAGGCGATGCGGCAAGCCGGCGTCACGCCATAGCGACCTGCCTGCACCGTAGCCGTGCTCAGCGCAAAGCCGGGCGGATCGGTGGGCGGCGTGGTGCTCTGATTGGCCTTGACCACGGGCGCTAGCTTGATATCGCCAGCAAAGGCGAAGGTATGCGCGATGCAGAGCACATTGTCGGCCGTATTGGCTTCCAGAATCGCGTTGTTGGGCAAGGCCCGGGCGCACAGGAACTTGGGGTCGGTTGAGCCAATGGCCAAGTTGGCCGTTATCACAAAGTCTTTTCCGGCGTTGACCGCCAACAGCCCCGTGTCGACCTGTGCGCCAAACAAGACGTCGCCGGCGTCCCACTTGTCATCGGCCGACAGATACAGCTTAAGCATCGCCGAGTAGCCCGCCAGCGGTGTGGCCGAGCCCGCGTTGACGACGTTGACGGTGGTCGGGTACGGGCCATCGTTCCAGTTCCAGCTGGGTTTGGCCGGCTTGACGCTGGTGATCTTCCAATCGGGCAGCTTGACGTAAATCGGTGCGCAGCCAGCGTTGTTGGCTGGCGTCGGGTCTGTGGCGCTGCTGGTCACGCGTGCACACAGAAATTTGTGGAGTCCAGACAGATTGTTGCCGGGCGTCTTTGCGTAGGCAAACGTCTTCATGTTCAAGCCGCTGCCCAGGCGCACGGGGCCGGTGGCGGTACTGTCGGATGGCAGCTTGTAATCGCCGGCGTCGATGACCTCGTCGGCCGACAGCCAAGCTTCTAGCGTCGCAGTGCTGGCTTTCTTGCCCAAGTTGACCACCTGAACTGAACTGACCAGCTCAGCTGCTTGTTCATCTCGACGGTGCTGTTGACGATGTTCATGCCGCTGTACTGGAAGTCTTTGGGACTAAAGCAATTGGCTATGGGCGCGTTCTGGCACTTGCCGGCGACGCAGCTGTCGGTGCTGCAGTCGTTGCCATCGGCGCAGTCGCCGGCGCCGGCACAGGCCTTGCAGCCGCCAAGGGGCGCGAAAACACAGGCGCCGTCCGCGCAGCTGTCGGCCGTGCAGGCGTCTTTGTCGTCGCAGACTTTGGCGGCGCCCTTGCACGTGCTGTTGGCGCAGGTGTCTACGGTGCATGGTTGCCCGTCGTCACAACTACCTGTATTGGGCGGGTGTTTGCAGCCCAGCTTGCCGGCGCAGCTGTCATCCGTGCACGAATTGGCGTCGGCGCATGCGTTGGCGTCGCTGTCGGTCGCGCCGTCGCAGTCGTTGTCGATGCCGTCGCAGACTTCGGTGGCGGGCACCGTCGGCTGGCACGCGGCGACTTCGGGAGCGGCATCAGGGGTGTCGGGGGTATCACTCTCGGTGTCAGCCGCAGCATCGGCGGTTGGGGTGTCAGATTGCGCAGAGTCCTCGGCAGCCACTTCCTGTTCAGCGGTATCTGGTTGCGTGACATCGGGCTGGGCCGTGTCGGGTTGCGCGGCATCGGGCTGGGCCGTTTCGGGTTGCGCGGTGTCGGGTTGCGCGGTGTCGACGGCGACCTCGGGAGGCAATTCGCCCGCAGTGTCCTCGGCCGCGGCCGTGTCCCCAGCGGCATCTGGTGCTGTGTCAGCGATTGCTGTGTCGAGAGCTGCGGCGGTGTCGGTCTCTGGCCCGGCCGTCGCATCGGCTTGGGCGGTGTCGCCTGGCGTGCCGGCACTATCCACGGCCGTTTCAGCACCAGAGCTGTCGCCAGCCTGGCCAGCATCGGCACTGGTTTGGCCGTCAGCTTGCCCGGCCTGAGTCGCGCCGGGCGCCGGGTCAGCGCTGCTGCAAGCGCACAACACGGCGGTCAGCACACCCAGGATGAGGCGGTAACTGAGCATCGCGCGGACTGGCCCCCGCCACAGATCGAGCTGCAAGCACTTGTCTTTATTTCTAATCTTTCGCTGTGGGGCGGCGATCTTGGACCAAGAGGTAGAGGAAACTATGTGTGGAACTGGATGCTGTGACACGGACTGGCCCCGGAGCGCGTGCGAATGGCACAACGTTTGCATCATAATGACTTGGCCGGTGTGGGCATCTAGCCCGGGTCTTACATGGGCGGCTTGGACGGCACCGGCCGTGGCTCCGGTTCGGGTTCGCTCCGTTCGCGCGTTCAAAGCGGTTGCAAGCAGCGAGCCTGCGCAGCAGCAGTGGTCGGCGTTAACAGCGATTTTCCGATTGGTTTCGCGGTTCTTGACGGACCCAGACACGTCGGGCCGGTGCTGCGGCAGGTCGCGCCGTCACTCCAATCGCAGGTCCAGCGCCGCGCCCAGCCCAGCTTGCTGCAGCGCCAGCCGCACCGCCGGATCCGCCAATCTCTGCTCCGCCCGCCGCAGCAAGCCAGCCAGCCGCGCCCGTCGGCTGGGGTCGCGCTGCAAATGGGCAGCTGCAACAGCCACTTGGATGAGGCCGCGCACCCCTTCGCGCAGCGGACTTTCTGGCAGAAGGAGCCACACCGCCTCCCAAGTTTGGTGGGCGGCGTAGGGCGAGCCGGACTGGAAAAGGGCAAGCCCGGCTTGGAGGGCGGCAGATGGGTTGGGCGGGGCGGACTGAGACAATGGGAGCCTCCGTGGCCGATTGCCCGGCTGGGCTCATTGGCAGATTTCCAGGCCCATCGGGCTAAGCGCTTGCCCGTGGATCTCTCCGCTGCCGCTGGCACCAGACTGCTCTGGCAGGCGGCAACGGGTTGATACCACGGGCGCATCTGGGCGTGCGCACACTCCAACCGGCGGCTGCACACTCGTTCATAGAGAATTCAAGGGCATGCGTGTTATCGAATTCGCTTCGGACAGGTACATGGCGATTGTCTGATCGTTGAAGCGCCAGGGGATTTGTCCGGCGGGCCAGCGATCGCAACCCGCAGGGACGAGCCCCGGGCGGCGCGCGGCCACCTGGCCTTCCAAGCCACCACAGCCTTCCAGCCGCAGCGCGCCCGAGGGCTCGGTCGGCCAGCTGGCAAGCTGGACGATAGAGCGCGGTCCTGCGAGGCAGCCGCGCAGCGGCGCGGGCCAGGAGGCCCTCAAGGGCCCGCCACCCTCGATGTACGAAACGCGGCGACCCGATGGCCACCCTCACGCCATGCCGCACGCCGGCTCGACCTGGCGAACCATCTCGCGTTGAGTCCCAACAGGGCAGCGCGATGCGCCGTCAACGGCTCGGCTGCAACCGGTACAAGCCTACCTGAAACTCCTTGACGTCTGGCTGTCGCGGTCCCATCGGCAGCCCAGGGTGTCAGCGACCGCGTGCAGGGCCCAATGATCCGAACACGGGATTCGCGCTATGCTCCCAGCGGCCCACCGTGCCTTAGAGACCGCCGATGTCGCGCATCCATGCCTTCGAATGGGAAGACCTTCCCTGGTTTCCCCCGCTGCTTCGCCAATACCTGCAAGACTTTCTGCGCACGGTCGCAGAGCTGACGCCGCTGCCAGCCGCGCCGGTTGTGGCCGAGGTCCGGGCGCTGGTCGAGCGGCACGGCTCCCGGCAGCTCGTTGACCTGTGCTCGGGCGGTGGCGGCGTGTCGGTGGTGCTGGCCGAGGCATTGCGGCAGCGGCACGGTCTCGAAGTCACGATGACGCTAAGTGATCTCTTTCCTCACCTCGATGCGATGGAGCGACTGACCCAGCACCGCCCGTGGCTGCGCGGCCACTCAGCGCCTGTCGATGCGACGCAAGTGCCAGTCGAGCTGGTGGGCATGCGGATCATCACCAATGCCTTTCATCACTTCGACGACGAAATGGCCCGCAAGATCCTGCTCGATGCCCAGCGCCAGGGCCAGCCGTTCGTCGCGACCGAGCTCGTCAGCCGCTCGCCCACCGGCGTGGCCACGCTGCTTGTGGCAGTGGCGGCGCTGATGGTCGTCACGCCGCTCATCCGGCCCGTGCGCCTGTCTCGGCTGCTGTTGACCTATCTGGTGCCGGCTCTGCCATTTTTTTCACTGTGGGATGGCCTGGTTTCGTGCCTGCGGGTGCGCACGCCGGCCGAGCTGAGCGCCCTGTGCGCGACGCTGCCCGCCGACCCAAGCTATCTGTGGCGGGCCAAGACCGCGCGGATTCCGTGGACGCCTGGCTACGTGACGCTGCTCCTTGGCGAGCCGGTTGCGGTCGTCGCTGAGCTACAGCCGTAGGACGCTGGTTGGTCAACAGTCGCTGAGCGTCAATTGCACAAGGCACGCAAACGCCCCAGCCGCCCACTGAACGATCCCTCCTGCGCCATCTTGCCCCCCGACCAAGACCATCCCAGTAGTCAGCAGCGAGCCTGCGCCCGCTGGTCACCCCAGTCAATTGCCAATTTTAGCGTGAGTTCAACCTCATCTGCCCGGTCCGCCCAAAGCTCCGCCACCCGGCCGACCGTCAGGATCCCCAGCCACGCTGCCTACTCGTCGGCAGGCAGTTGGTCAAAGAACGGTTCGCCGGGTTCCCTCGTCGGCGAGTCCCCTCCCATCGGCGCTGGGCCCGACCGGCCGCTAGGGAGTCCCCAACGGCGACGGGCGGCGCGCGCCCGCGGACGCCCAGGAGTGAATTCCTAGGCTGGGCTGGAGCGAAGTCCTAAGGCCTCGAGCAGGTCCGTCCTGTTTTTGGCCAGCCCATCCGCAATGTGTGGACCCGTCCGGGTAGGGGCGGGATTGCAGCGCTGGCACGAGCCCCGGTTCAGCGCGACACCCTCACCCCGGCGGCGTCTTCTGCGCCACGCCGGCCCAGCGATCGCCCGGCAAGCGCAGCGGCAGCGTGCCCAGCAGCATCCACCGCGGGACCGCAATCCCGCCCCCGCGCACCGAGCCATCGCAGCAGTGCGAGTTTGCACGCCATTCCTGCTTTGCCGCGTAGTACTCCTCCACTGCCCCCTTGTAGCGCTCGTCGTACGCCTCGGCCAAGGCCTGGTCGGCCGCCAGTAGCCGCGGCGGGCGCGAGCGTTTTCGCTTGCCATCCCATTGCTTGGGCTTGACCGCACCCTGGCTGTAGGTTCCGCCATCCTCGGCGCGGCGCGTCGGCACCTCTTGCTTGGGCGGCGGGGCGGGCAGGTCCGTCAGAAGGTCGCGCCCCGTGCCGGCCTCCTCAGTCT
>CAIXGW010000108.1 GCA_903919145.1 uncultured Myxococcales bacterium | reverse complement strand
TGGGGGCAGGGCGACGTGCGCCAGGCGATTCGCGAAGCGCGGCAGCGGCGGGTCAAGGTGTTTGCGCTGTCGGTCGATCCGCGTTCGCGGGCTCACCTGCCCGGCATGTTTGGCAGCCAGGGCTATGCCGGGCTGCAAGAGCCGGGCGAGCTGGGGCGGGCGGTGGCCAGGCTGTTTGAGCGGGCCAGATAGCGCAAAAGGGCCGGGGACTGTGGACGAACCGTTGCGCTTGAGCCGCCCCCGCCTCTGAGCGCCATTTGGCTTGGATAGCGTCAGCGGCTTGGCGCCGGCCGTGCTGGGACAGGCCGCCCTGCTACAGCGTCAGGTCTGCAGAAAAGCGCGAATCGGAGCGTTGACTTCCGCTGGCGTGCGCATGCCAATGGCCAGATCGCCGTGGCCATAGTCCATGGCGTGGCCTGCGCTTTTGCCCACGATGTAAAAGGACTTTTCTACGCCCGCGTGGTCGGACCCCCAGGCGTCAAAGGCGGGCTGCATCGCCTGCGGCGGGGCCAATTGGTCGCGGGTGGCAGCGACCATCAGCAAGGGATGGGTGGCGCTTCGCAGGCCGTCCAGCACGTCGCTGCCATCAGACAGGCGCACCACCCCATCTGAGTAGGCCCACAGGCCAAAATCGCGCAGCAGCGGCGCCGGGATCGACTGCACCGCATCGACCATGAACACCCGCACGTAGCCCGCGGCGGCGTTGGCAAGCTGGACCGAGAGGTGGTGGATCGGTGTGGCAAACCACTCTGCAGCAAAGGCCGTCAGCTGAGCCAGGCTGCGCAAGGGCATGTTCCAGCTGTAGAATCCCTCAGGCAGCCGGCACAGCCACCCCAGGCCGGGCACGATGACGCGCACCCGCGCCGGCGAGCCGATGATCACCACCTTGCGCACCCAGGCGGCGGGCAGCGCTCGGCCAAGACCCGCATAGACCAGCATGCCGCCCATCGAAAAGCCCACATAGTCGATCTGATCGCTGCCGCTGCGCTGGCGCACTTGCTGAACGGCCTCGGGCAGGTCGCGGGTCACCAGCGCGGCGAAATTGGCCTGGCGGATCTCGGCGGCCCTCAAGTCATGGCGGCCGCAGCGCAGGGTCAGCAGCCATACATCGCGGCCATCATCGCGCAACTGTCTGGCAATGCTAAGGTCTTCGTCGGGGTCGAGGTTGCGGTGGTTGATGGCGATGCCGTGCACCATCAGCAGCGGCGGCAAGGCGGCCACGGGCGTCGCCGGTCTCAAGCGGCGCAACTCAAACGCCGAGCCGTCACTGCTGGCGATGCGGTGGACCTCGTCATAGCGGGTCTGGCGGCTCAAGCGGCTTACCCAGAACCGCAGGTGCGCCCACGTCGCCACCGCCGCCACCAGCACTGCCAGCAGGCAGATCTGCCACCAATTCATCCGCAGGTCCTTTGACTGCTTCCGGGCCGGCGGCTCAAGCCAAGCCAAGCAGCGATGCAGAAAAGGCTCGACAGGCCTTCGCGCACGCCGCCCTAGCCAGATCGGAGGTGTCGCGCCCCAGCATCCTACACCGGTGGGGGAGGCAACTCCAAGCCAAATGCGGCGGCTGGAGACGCTGGTGGCGGGGCAGGGGGGCGCAGGCGCTTGGAGGCGCAGACTGCTGGCGGCTGAGGTAGAGCCAAACCAGCCGCAGTCGGCAGGGGAAAACGCCTGGGAAGCAGGCGGGCAGCCGGTCGGGAGCCAGCCTGGCAGGCTGCTAGGGCTGGGTGAACAAGCAGCGCTCCACCGGCACGCCGACATCCAACAGGGCGTACAGGTAGTAGGTCTTGCCCTTCTGCAGCGCCGGGGCGGGGCCGGTAGCCGGCAGGCGCTGGCGCTGGTCTCCGCTCAGTTTCCCATAGGCGATACCGCTCTGCATGGCCTT
>CAIXGW010000107.1 GCA_903919145.1 uncultured Myxococcales bacterium | reverse complement strand
TCGTTGCCCAGCCGCTTGAACTCGACCTCTTGCTTCTTGCCCCAGTCAATGAGCTTGCCGTGGACACCGTAGCGAGCGGCGCGCCACTTGTTCTCATCGACCATGGCCGAGCGGTAGATGTTGAACGAGAGGTTGTGGCGGCGCAGCCAAGCGAGCTTGCCCACCAGGGCCTGGGTCAGCGCGGCAATGGCAATGGTGTCCTCGGCCAGCGGCGGCAGGTCGCAGATGCGAAATTCCAGGGTCGAGTAGGTGGCGTGCGGCCGCAAGTCCCACCAGACGCGCCGGCCGTTGTCGATGCAGCCGGTCTTGACCAGGGTGTCCAGAAACGACTCAAATTCGCCGTAGCTGTAGAAGCGCTCTGGGATACCCGTCCGGGGCAGCCGCTTGAAGATCAGCGTCCGAGCGGAGCGCATGCCGGTGTTCCGGCCGTCAAAGAAGGGCGAACTGCAAGAAATCGCCAGCAAGTGCGGCAGAAAGTAGCGGGCCTGGTTGTAGATGTCGATCGCCAGTTCTTTGTCTTCGACGCCGACGTGGACGTGCAGGCCAAAGATCAAGTTGCCGCGGGCGGCGTCTTGCATCTCCTCGACTGACTGAACGTAGCGCTCCTTCTCGGAAATCTGCTGCTCTTGCCAGGAGCTGAAGGGATGGGTCGACGCAGCGGCAATGCGCACGCCTACCCGCTGGGCGATGTTGTGGGCGGCGCGGCGGTTCTTGATGATGTCGCGCCGCACTTCGTGGATGTCTTCGCAGATGCCGGTCGCGACCTCGACCACGGACTGGTGGAGCTCTGCCTGCAGGGTAATTTCATCAAGCGGCGTATGAGCTTCGATCAGCTGGGTGATCAGGCTCTCTAGCTGTCTGGTTTTGGGGTCGATGATCTGGAACTCTTCCTCGACACCCATCGTGAATTCCCTGGCCATGCCGCCTCCCCAAAATCGATTGAACGATGCCTACCAGCGTAACGCGACCGGGCGCTGCCGACAAGCGCAGGCCCGCTGGGGTCCGGCGCCGGCGACCTGGCTGGCCCGACCTCAGTGCTGTGCGGCGCGAGCCTGTTGCTGCATTCGCTCAATCGTGCGGCGGATCACCTGCTGTTCAGGCAGGCCCAGGCGGGTGGCCAGGACCAGCGCCTCTCCCAGCAGCTGACCCGCGCGCTCGCCAGCGCCCAGCCGTCCCTCGATCTGGCCAAGCAGATACAGCGCAGCGCCCAGGCTGCGCGGCTCTGCGGCGCTGCGCAGCAAGACCTCGGCCTCCTGCACCAGGGTCCGCGCCTCAGTCCACTGCCCGCGCCGCGCCCGCACTTCGCCGGCCAACAACAGCGCGTCGCCGCGGACCAAGGGCGGCACGCCCTGCCCCTCTGGCAGACGCACGGCCGCCAGGGCCAATTCCAGATCCCCAGCGCGGAGGTGCACTTGCCCCAGCTCAACCTGGCACGCCGCTTCATCGCCGGCCAGCCCCGCCAGGCGCGCCTGCACTGCTGCATGAGCCAGCACCTGCTTGGCCTCGGCCAGCCGTCCGCTGTCGCGAGCGCACCAGGCGACGCCGCGCCAAGCCCGGACCTCGGTGGCTTTCTGGCCGCCCTGCGCCGCCGCCTGCGCCGCCTGGCGATAGGCGGATTCCGCCTCGACAAAGGCATGGACCCGCGCTTGACAGCGCCCCAGCTCGGCCAGGGCCTCTGCCGCCAGGTCCGGCCGGTGGGCCGCCAGCGCCGCCTGGTGGGCGTGGCTCAGGGCCAAGCGGGCCTCGTCGATGCGGCCGCTGTCGGCCAAGGCACTGCCGGCTACCCACAGCGCCTTGGCCCGCGCCTGCCAATCTCCAGCCTGCTCAGCCACCTGCATGGCGTGGTCGGCGTGGCGCAGCGCCTCAGGCAGTTCTCCGCTCATAGACAGACAATGGGCCAGGCGCGCTTCGGCCCGGGCCCGCCAGCGCAGCAGCGGCAGCGACTCCGCCAGCTGCAGCGCCTGCTCGGCCGTGGCGGTGGCCAGCGCAAACTGCCGCCGCGCCAGAGCTGCCACCGCAGCCAGGTCCAGGGCCACCAGCTGCTCGGCCGAGGAGCCGCAGGCCGCCGCCAGCTGGCCGGCCGCCTGGGCGATCTGCAACAGGTTGGGGTCGTCGCGGGCCACAGCCGCACGAAGCTTGGCCAATTCTGGCTCGACCCGCAGCTCTGGGCGGCCGATGGCCTGGGCCAGCTCAGCCGCGCGACTGGCGATGAGCGCCGCGTCGTCCCAAGAGCCTTGCTGGAGCAGCGCTTCGGCCAGCAGCGCCAGCACCCGGGCCTCTCCGGCAAAATCTTCCATGGCCCTGCGCAGCTCTGCAGCCTGGAGCAGCGCCGGCTCGGCGGCCGCCACCTGTCCGGTCCGCAGCGCCAGCACGGCGTAGGCCTCTGAGCGCAGCGCGGCCACCGCGGGCAATCCAGCAATCAGCGGCGGCGGCTCCTGCTGCAGCGCTGTGGCAGCGGCGGCATCCGCCTCGTCATCGAGCATGGCCAAAACCTGCAGCCCGCCCAGCACCCAAGCCAGCCGCTCGTGCCCGGCGCGCGCCGCCGCCTGCAGGGCCAGCCCCAAGGACTCCACGGCGCCGTGGGGATCGCCAGAGCGCCGCGCCAGCGCTGCATCGACCCGCAGGCAATCGATGTACAGCTCTGGATGGTGCAAGCGCTCCGCGGCCTCTACCGCCACGCCCAGCAGCAGCCTGGCTTCGGCCCAGCGCTGCGCCGCCATCGCCTGGCGCGCACGCACCACCGCGATCGAGGCCCGCACGGTGTCCGCTTGGTCGCGGGCCAATTGTGCCAGCACCGCGTCGGTGTGCGCCGTCTCTACGGTGGCTCGGTCCTCAGCCGCGGCCAGCAGCGCCTCTACCACGTCGGCGTCGCCGCCGCCCAACTCCCTTACGCTCAAGGCCAACAGCGCCCGCGCCGCCAGGGCCGACGCTCCCACCGTGTCCGCTACCGCCCGCGCCCTGGCCCAGTGCGACGCCGCCAAGCGCGACTCCCCCTGCGACCACGCCAGATCGCCTAGCGCCAGCGCTGCTGCCGCCGCACCTCCACCATCACCAGCCATTTCAAAGGCTTTCTGAGCCTGCTCTGCCGCAACGTGGCCGTGGGTCAGAGCGCCGCGCTCTGCCCACAGGTCGGCCCTCTCCAGCAGCAGCCAGCCAAAAGCGGCCAGCTCCTCTGGCAATTCAGAAGCCATCAGGCTGGGTTGCTCTAGGGTAGCGTCCAGCAGCTGTTCAGCCGCCGCCGCTTGGCCGCGCGCGCGCAGCGTCCTGGCAAAGGTCAGCACGTCCTGGGGTCCAGAAGGCAGGTCGGCCATGGCGGTCCTCCGCGGCGCGGGCTAATTGGCAGTCGGGCGCTTCATTGGGGGCGAAGGTTGCGCAGAACCAAGGTGAACTCCAAGGTCAGCGACCGCTTTGCAGCGCACGGCCGAGCATAGGGCAGGAACTGGTTGGCCGCCACTGGCTGCGGTGGTCCAAAACCCACCGCGAGGATCTTGTTGGATCGGCGAATGAAAGAGCGCACGGTCTGCGGCTCGCTTTCATGCGGTACCGGCAAGCATCGACCGGCGGAGGGGCCCCCTATCGAGAAACGCGTCCAGCCAACAAGTTTCGCGGGGAAGGACGGCGCAGAGCTAGGCCCAAGGCGGCGCAGCCGGGGGCGCCTGGGCGCTTGGAGCCAAGGGGATTCTCTGCTATGTTGCGGCCATGGCGCGCCGCTTCCCGATGCAAACGATGGTCAGCTGGGGTCTGCAAGGGGCTATGGCCTTGGCGCCGGCGGCGACGACCTTGATCCCGCGGAAAGCGCAAGCCGATGCCGCGCAGGAGGCCGCCGTCGGCCGCGCCGGCGCGCTGGCCACCGAAGCCAAGTTGCTGTTCCAGCAGAAAGTCTATGACCAGGCCGCAGAGCGCTTTATGGAAGCCTACGCCCTGGTCAAGCGCCCGGCCTTGCTGTTCAACGCCGCTCGCGCCTACGAAGAGGGCGGCCTGTTGGCCAAAGCTGTTGCGCTGTTCAAGGCTTATGTGGCGCTTGACCAGGCTCCGACCGACGGCAAAGCCGACGCCGCGGCCCGAATCCAGCGCATGCAAGCGGTGCTGGACCAGCAGCGCGCCGCTGAAAACGCCAAAGCAGCCCAAGAAGCCAAGGCAGCGCAGGAAGCAAAGGCAGCGCAGGAAGCAAAGGCAGCACAGGAAGCCAAAGCTGCGCAAGACGCGCGAGCTGCCGAGCAAGCCCGGGCCGCCGCCGCCGCCCGCAGCCTCGCCGAGGCAGAAGCCCGGCAGCAAGCTGAACGCCAAGCCGCCCTTGCCGCGCAGTCGGGTGGGCAGGCGGGTGGGCAGGCGGGAATTGCCAAGGGCGCTGGCGCGGTCGAGCCGCGGCCTTTCCCCTGGGCAGCGGTCGGCTTCACGGCGGGCACGGCCATTGGCGCAGCGGTGTTTCTTGGCCTGGCCGCCGCCGAGCAGTCAGCTGCGCAAGACCTGGAGCCCAGGCTCAAGACCCAGGAAGACAAGGTCCGCTACCTGGACCACGCCAGCAACTACGACACCTTCCGCGTCACCGCCATTGGCTTTGGCATCGTCGCCGCCGGCTTGGGTTCCTGGGCCGGTTATGAGCTGTACATGCGGGGCCAACCCGTCAAAGTGCCGGCGCGCCGCACAGGTGGCTGGCAGCTGCAGTTCCTGGCTTCCGGCGTCGCGTTGGGCTTCTGAGTGCCTAGACCCTTGACGATTTTGGGCAAGGCCAGGGCGCCAGTGCCGCAGGATGTCTATGCGGGCTTGGTGCAGGCAGTGGGCGCGCTGCAGGCGGCAGCCAACAGCCAGGGGCAGCAGGCCGACCTGCAGCTGTTGGCCGAGGCGCCGCAAGGCGCGCTGTGCTGGCATGGCAGCGAAAAGGCTCCGGTTCTGCTGCTGGCGCCCTGGGCGCTGCAAGGCGGTACCACGGCCCTGCTCGACCGCATCGCCGGTCTGGTGGCGCTACTGCCGCGGCCCCTGCAGCAGCTGCTGGGCCCAGAATCGGTGCTCTATGCCGTGGCTTGCGGCGACGCCCACCAGCTGTTGGCGGACTTGCCTGAGCAGCGCGTGGCCTGGCCGGCGTTGCGCGGCGCAGCGATTCGCGGCTGGTCTCTGGATGCCCACGGCCATTCAGCGGATGAGGTGCCGCGCCTCAACCCCGCATGGCGCAGCGTGGCCGCGGCCCTTGCGTATTGGCAGCAGGCTCTTCTGGACGCCAGCGCCGTCATCGCCGCCGGCCCGCGCAACCTGCTGGCAGAGCGCCTGGGCCAACGGCGACCCGCCGGCATGGGCGCCACCGCGTGGGTGGCAGCCGTCATGACGGCGCTGGCGGCCCTGCAGCTCGCCTGGGGCCTCGACAACGCCCCCGGCATCCTCCAGATGGGCGCCGCGCCGGCTCTGGGCGCAAGCGGCACGCGCCCGGACCTCCACGACCTGGCCTCGCTATTTAGCGGGTCGTGGCTTCACGCTGGGGTGGGGTCGGCGTTGGTGGCTGCAGCCGCACTGGCGTTTGCGCAGCCGCTGGAGGCGGCGATTGGCCCGGCGCGCTGGCTGACCGTGTGGGCAAGTGCGGCGCTGATGGGCACGGCCCTGGGCGCTCTGGGCGGCACCTCGCCGGGCATTGGCGCGGCGGCCGGTACAGCGGCAATCGTGGTGGCCCAGCTGGCCTTGGCCCGCAAGCTGCAGGTTCCGCTGCCTTCTTGGGGCGGGCTGCCCAGCCGCTGGCTGTGGCCGGCGCTGCTTGGGACTCTGGCTGCGACCCAGTGGCTGAGCGTCAGCGGCGTTGGCGCGCTGGCCGCGGGAGCCGCCGTAGGAGCGCTGTGGGGCTGGACCGGCGGGGCAGCCTGGGGCGTCGCTCAAGAAGCGAGCGTCGGGGGCAAAGCTGCTGGCCTGGCCCAGCGATCCGCCTCTGCAGCCGGTTGGCGCAGCTGGTCGGTGCGCGCTGGCGCAGCCGCGGCCTTGGGCTTTTCAGCGGCTGGCTTTGCGCTGGCCTGGCACGCCTACTCGCCCTGGGCGGCAGCGACACCCACCGGTTGGCACGCGGTCCCGCTGTGCCGCAGCGGGCTGACCCTGGAGCTGCCCGCCACCCTGGCAGCGCCGACCTGTACAGAAAGCGGCGGCCAATTCCATGCGCTTTTTGGCAATGGCCGCCGCGACATGCTGACGGTCAGTGCCCTGGTGGCGCCAGCGGCGCCAGAGCTGCTGACCCAGGCGCCGCCGGCCCAGGAGCTTGCTGTGCGCCGGCGGCTGGCCGAGTCAACGCCATGGCCGCAGCGGGTCCTGGGGTCCAGCCGGCTCGCCGTCTCTGGCGCAGTGGCCGTGCTGCAAGACCAGTTTGATGATCGCGGGCCCTTGCCCCGGGTGCTCAGCCTGCGCTGCGGCCGCTGGATCGACGTGCAACTGTCTATTGCCCAAGGAGCCTCTGCAGCTTGGCACCAGGCGGCCGCCCGAATTGCGGCTTCGACAGGGGCCGTTTGCCCCGCGGGTCCAGGGCTTGCGCAGCGGCCCTAGGGCAGCAGCACAGGGGGATGGGCGGCGGCGCTGGGGCCGCACATCCGCCCAATTGCTCGGGACGGGGTCGTAACTACATAGCAGACATTGACTTTGGCGGGCTTGGCCAGCACAGTGTCGCCTGCAGCGGGTGGGTCCGCGGCGGTGGTTCCGTAAGCGATGGCCCAAACTCCCGCCGGCACCGCCGATCCCGCGCGGATACGCCACTACATTGGCATCGTCGCTTTCTGCAGCCATGAGTGCGCAGAGACGCGCGCCGGCCCGCACGACACCTTCTTGTGGAACGCCAGGCGCCTGTCTGAAGCTCTGCTGTACGCCCTGGCCGAAGGCAGCGAGTTTGCCGCCCAGGTCAAGCCGTTGCAGGGCCGGCCAATGGACCACGCCGAGCTGATCCGCAAGCTGGTGAGTCAGGGGCGTGTTCCTGGGCAACTTAGCGGGTACTTTGATATTTTGCGCAACTGCGGCAACGTCGGCGCCCACACCTCGGGGCCTGACACGGTGGCCGACACCGCCACCCTGGACGCCTGTCGCCGCGCCGTCATTGCGGTGGTCCGGTGGTTCTACTATGACTCGGCGCTGGCCGAGCCCATGCCAGCCGCCGTCAGCGACGCCCTGCGGGACCTGGAGACCGAGCAGGCCCGCACACCGCGCCCCCACCGCACCGAGATGGAATTGCGCAGGCTTCGCCGCGAGGTAGAGCACCTCAAGGCGCAGCTCAGCCCCGAACTGTCAATGCTGGGGACCGATGGAGCCGAGAGGCCGGGGCCCCAGCGACGCCGCGCGGCGCGCCTGCGACTGGCGGTGCTGCTGGCGGTGCTGGCCCTAGGAACCACCCTGGGCTGGATGGCTGGCGTCTGGTCCTCATTCGATGATTCTGCAGACAGC
>CAIXGW010000106.1 GCA_903919145.1 uncultured Myxococcales bacterium | reverse complement strand
GGCGCTGCGCCAACAGCGCTTGCGGCGGCTGCGCAGCGAAGAGATGCAGCGGGCGATCGAGGGCGCGGTGACGGAGGTGGTCAGCACCGGCGCCGAAGCGCTGAGCCGGGTGTTGCGCGGCGGTGGCAAGGGTAGGTAGGGCAACGCGGGTCCATAGACACGACCTGGGGCAATTGCGCTGGACCAATAGGGAATTCCAGGATCTCCGCGAGGTCCGCCGCGCCACCATTGCCCGCCAGCTCACCAGCCGTCAGAATCCCGACCCGTCAGGGCAGCCGTGAGCCCCCGAGTCGAGCACCGCCATGAGCATCCCGTCGCCCGTCCGCAAGTCCCTAGAAAAGCTCCCCCGACGCTCGGCTCCTTGGCTGATCGGCTCTGCCACCAAGCCCGACGGCAGCTGCGGCTGCTACGTGCTGGACCGCGACGGCGACGCCCGAGCAGTGCTGGACCTGCCGGGGGCACCCGATGGCGCCGCTTGGGGCAAGCTGTTGGTCGCCGCCATGCAGCGTCCGCAGCCCCTGCATGAGCCTGGGTTGCCGCGGCGCTTGATCTGCGATGACGGCAAGATTGCCGCCGTGATCGCCCCCATCGTCTCGCCGTTGGGAATCGCCGTGGAAACGGCCGCGTCGCCGCAACTTGCGGCTGCCAAGGCGTGCGCAGCCGACTCGTCAGCGCCAAGCTTAAGCAGCTTGCCCGACGCGCTGCGCAGACTGTATGCCGACGCCGCCAGCCTGGCCGAGATCGCGCCCTGGGATTGGTTCGATGAACAGCCCGAGTTTGCCATCGCCACTGCGGATTCAAATGCTCCAGTGGCCGTGGCCATGCTGATGGGCGGCCTGGGGAGCAGTTTTGGCTTTGCCCTGTTTCGCAGCGCAGCCGATTTGCGGAGGGATATCGAAATGCCTCGTCCGCGTGTCGCGCGCGTGCCCCACACCGTGCTGGAGTTGGGTCGTGCTACAAGAGCTCCGTCCGCCATGGTCACCCGTAGCGCAGAGCGCGGCTACGCCATCTACGCGGCCGATCGGTATCCATTGGCCCTGCGCGTCGGCGAGCTTGGGATGCAGGGTTGGGATGCCACAGCCATCCCAGGTCTGGCCCTGGCCTCGTCGGCGATTCTGCGCTGGTGTCAGGTGGCCAGAGAGGGGCAGCCCTTTGCCAGAGCAGCTGGGGCCGCCGTCCTATTAAACACAAGTTCTTTCAGCGGAATCCCGGTGCCCAGCTTTGAAGACAGCGACGAAGGCCAGCCTTTCCATGAAGGGGACCTCGTGGTCCCATGCGATGTTGTCTGGGAGAACACAGCGCCAGACCAGCCGCCCACCCTGCGACTTCCGGTGGCCCGGGACTCCCTGGCAACGCTGCTTAAGGCGCTTGGCCAGGGGCTTGAGGCTGATGTCGCGTGGAGCGACCGGGACGCCTCTGGGATCCTCAATCTCGCCGGAGGCATTCCGCACGCCGGCATCATCGGCGTCGAGTTCACGACCTTGCCCGACGCCGCCTGGCTGAGGGCCGCAGCATTGGCCGATGAGACCGCTTTGGTCATGCTCTCGGACCGCGATGCTGCTGGGGAATCCGCCAGCCCTGACGCGATAGTTGCACCAGAATCCATCCTGGTAGACGTGTATGGCCTGCGTGAGCTGCGCCGCAAACTGGCACTGCCACAGGGGAATTAGGGCGACGACGAGGTGGCGATTGCCGACGTTGCGTGGTCAACGGACGGCGGCCTAGCCGCGGTGCAGGTCACGGTGACCACTGGCGATGCCGCGGCCGCGGTGGCGGCCCTCTAACGGCTCGACCGCCTTGAGCCGCTCTGCAAAGCCCATGATTGCCCAGAGTGCGGTTATGCCCAGCTGATGCTCGGCAGCTTTGATGCCGCCGGTTACCTGGAAGCCCGTGTCATCGTGGCCGACCAGCGCCTGCCGGACTCGGCTTGGCTCGACCTCGCGCGGGCCCAGGGCGTCCACATAGAGGTTGCACTCGATGGCGAAGGTGGCGCCGGCCAGGAGTTTGCGCGGATTGATTTGCCCCTTAGGGGCCGTGGCTGAGGTTAGGATTCCGTTGGGGGGTTGGGG
>CAIXGW010000105.1 GCA_903919145.1 uncultured Myxococcales bacterium | reverse complement strand
TGGCGACTTTGTCTTTCGCACAGAGAAGGGTACCGAGTGCGCGCGCGCCGCGACCATGGCGACCTTCATGGAGCTGCTGACCACCGTGTCCGACGAGTCGGTGGTGTTTCACGCCCGCCACAACCACTTTTCGGCCTGGCTCATCGCCCACGGCGAGATCGCGTTTGCCCAGAAGATCCAGCCCATGAAGGTCAACGACTTTCCGACCCATTCGCACCTGCGCCTGTTCCTGATCGGCGTGTTTGACGACATCGAGAGGGCCAAGAACCGCGGCCGCGTGGTCGACTCGGCGACGTGGAAGCACATGGACCGCGAGCAGATTGTCCGGCTGCGCGAGGGTGGCCTGGGTGGCAAGGGCCGCGGGCTGGCGTTTCTGAACACGCTGCTGTCTACCCTGGATTACGCCAAGCGATTTCCCGGCGTCGACGTGACCCTGCCCGCGACAGCGATCATCGGCACCGCGGAATTTGACGAGTTCCTGGAGCACAACCACATCGGCCGCGACATCGTGACCAAGACCGACGAGCAGATCCGCGAAATCTTCTTGGCGGGTCAGCTCTCTGCCACCCTGATCGAGAGGCTGCGCCAGTTCATCCACCACGTGCGCTTTCCGCTGGCGGTGCGCTCTTCTGGGCTGCTGGAAGACTCGCAGTCTTGCCCCTTTGCCGGGGTCTACAAGACCTACATGCTGCCCAACCAGCACCCCGATGACCGGGTGCGCGTCGAGCACCTGCAGTCGGCCATCAAGCTGGTGTTTGCCTGTGTGTTTGAGCAGGCCAGCCGCGAGTACATCCACGGCTCCAAGTTTCACATCGAAGAAGAGAAAATGGCGGTGGTGCTTCAAGAAATCGCCGGCGACCCCCATGACGGCCACTACTATCCCACCGTCTCTGGCGTGGCCCAGTCTTACAACTACTACCCCACCGGCCCCATGAGGCCCGCGGATGGCCTGGCCACCATTGCGCTGGGTCTGGGCAAAGCCGTAGTAGAGGGCAACCGCGTCTACCGGTTCTGCCCCAGCTACCCCAGCATGGAGCTGCTGGCCCAAGAGGACCTGCGCCGCGAGACCCAGCGGGAGTTCTGGGCCATCCGCCTGGATGCCGGCGCCAGTGCGCTGCTGGCCGGCGAAGACGGCACCCTGGACCAGCTGGACCTGCGCACCGCAGAGCGCCACGGTACGCTGCAGCAGGTCGCTTCGGTCTGGGATTTTGAGAACGACCAGCTGGTCGATGGCCCCTTTGACCGGGCCGGCCCGCGGCTGGTGACCTTTGCCAACTTGCTCAAGTACCGGTCTTTTCCCCTGGCCGAGCTGCTGCAGGACCTGCTGGTCATTGGCGAGGGCGCGATGGGCGGCCCGGTCGAGATCGAGTTTGCCGTCAGGCCAACCGGCGGAAAGGACCTGCGGCCGACCTTCTTTCCCCTGCAGATCCGCCCCTTGAGCGTGGACCATGAAGAGGTCGAGGTACCCGAGCCCGGGGCGCTGACCAACGCCCAGGCCTTTGTCTACAGCAAAGAGGCCCTGGGCAACGGCATCACCCAGGGGCTCACCGACGTGGTCTACGTCGACGCCGCACTGTTCAGCCCCACAGAGACCATTGCCATCCAAAAGGAATTGTCGGCGCTCAACCGCAAGCTGCGCCAAGAGGGCCGCGGCTACGTGCTCATTGGTCCGGGGCGCTGGGGCTCGCGCGACCGCTTTTTGGGCATCCCGGTGGCCTGGGCCGACATCAGCGAGGCGCGCGCCATTGTCGAAGCGGACCTGGTCGATTTCCGCATCGAAGCGTCGCAGGGCACCCACTTCTTCCACAATTTGGTCAGCATGCACGTGGGTTATCTCAAGGTGCCCTACGGATCGTCCAGCGCCTGGGTCGACTGGGAGTGGCTGGCCCAGCAGCCGGTGACCGAGCGCACCCGCCACTGCGTGCACCTGCGCTTGGAAGAGCCGTGCACCGTGCGCATGGATGGCCGGTCGGGCAAGGGTGTACTGCTCAAGTAGCTGTTTTTTGCTGGGTCCAGCAGGTTGTTTGCGTTCGCCCTGTGAAGTGCCACTAACTCTGTGCGAACACATGGCGTCTCTTCATGGGGTTTTCCGCCCAGCTGCTGAAGCAGCGGGCTATCATCACGCCGTCTGCCTCCGCAGACGGCCAGACCGGGCCGCCCGTGACGACGGGCGGCGCCATGATAGCCCGGCAATTCATTGCCTGGGCGAATTCCTTGCCAGCCACAGGACACGTAGTTGCAGGCTAGCCTCGAATCCGCGCCCTCCGACCGCTGGGAGATGTTGCGTAGGTACCCTCTACTGCAGCGCCGCGCAGCGCACCCGCAACAGCTTGGCGGTGTGCGGATTGTCGGTGGGCCCCACGGTCAGCTTGCCTTGGCCGTCCAGCACCAGCTCGCCGCTGCCTTGGACTTGCACGACCCCGGCCTTGGGCGTCACGCTCTGGCCGTTCCAGGTGGCCGCCTGACAGGCGCCGCTCCAGCCTTTGCCCTGCCACGTCAGCTGGCCAAAGACGCCCTGGTAGCTGCCGGTGCCGGCGGTGCTTTCACCTGGCCACACCTGCACTTCCAGACCCAGCGCCGCCTGCTTGAGCGCTTGCGGCACCGCCATCTGGGTCAGGCGCTCGCTCCAGGCGCGCAAGCTCTCGGTCGGCAGCAGCGGCAGCAGCGTTCCCGCTGGCACAAACACCGGAATCTGGGTCAGCGACGCCTGCACCGCCAGGTCCACGGGCCCCTGTATGGCGGCCCCGCCAAACAGCGGGTACCAAGTTCCCTGGGGCAGTGCGGCGGTGCGCTTGGTCTGGGCCTGATCCACCACCGGCGCGACCAGCAGGCGGTCGCCCAGCAAGAACTGATCCACCGCCGTCCAGCCCTTGGCAAAGGTCGGGTAGTGCAGCGCCAGCGGCCTCATCATCGGCAGCTGGGGATCCTGAGCCAGCATCCACAGATACGGCCACAGCGCCGCGTGAAAGCGCGTCCACTGCAGAAAGTGGGCCTCGCTCTCCTGGTCGCCTTCCCACTGCCAGTTGGCCGGCCCGTACTTGCCGTGGTGGGTGCGCATCACCGGGCTCAGGGCGCCCAAGGTCACCCAGCGAAAGAACAACTCTTTGCTGGTGTAGTCCGCGCCGGTCGAAGCGTAGCCGGCAATGTCGTGGCCGTA
>CAIXGW010000104.1 GCA_903919145.1 uncultured Myxococcales bacterium | reverse complement strand
GATCGCGCCTGGCGGGTGGTGTGCGTCATCGCAGAGGTGCCGCCGCTGACCCTGGAGTCGCGGGGCTGCGATGCGGACTCGCGCTGGGTGTTGGAGCTGGCCAGTGGCGTCGCTGCCCGCCACCAGATCGCCGCGGGAACAGCGCTGCGCTGGAAGCCCCTGCCCGACGCAGCGCCTCAGCAGGTCACCCCATGAGCGCGCCGGGCCAAGCACCGGCAGCCCAAGCTGGCGAGGCGACAGAGCCTTTGTCTGCCGTGTGGCTGAAGATTTTGGCTCTGGATGCCCAGCGGCTGGGGCAGCTGGCCAAAGACCCGCGGCTGGATCGGGCGCTGCGCGCAGAGCTGCGGCCGCTGCTGTGGCAGCTTTGGCAGGTCGTCTCTCCAGAACTGCCGGAAGAAGGCGAGCCAGCGGCGACCGTTCCGCCGATAGAACAGCTGCAAGGGCTGGCCAGAGCCAGCGCAGAGGCCCTGCGCCGCTGCGGCGACGATCGCGGCGGTGGCGCCCGCGCCATCGGGCAGGTGCGGATCCACAAGCCTTTTGCCGACCGGGTGGTCTTGCCGCCCTCAGCCCGCCAGACGCACCGGCTGGCCCTCACCGTGGCCCGCCACTTCTCTGCGCGCTTGGCCTTGACCCCGGCGCGGCTGAAGTGGTTTGAGGACCGCGCCAATAGCAGCGCCCCGACCTCGGTGGCCCAGGTCCGCCAGCCCGAAGCCGACGCCGAGCGCCTGGGTCTGGAGTTGCTGCGCAAGCGCGGCCCATCCAAGTACTCGTGAGCCCACCCCAGGACCACCCACCACAATATCGAATAAAGAAGCAGCATTGTGCCAGGTGCGGCCCCTCGGGCTGACGGCTTTTGCCAAGGGGCCGCAGCGATGTCGACAGTGGTTGCCGCTGACCGGCGGGGCAAGTATGCTGCAGGGCTTTTGCGACGTTGGCGAGCTGGACCCTGAAGCGGGCAATTGGGCGCGGCATCAGGTCAGAGAGCTGCAGATTGGAAAGAGGGAGGCGCGGATGGGGCGAGTTCAGGGGGCAAGAGCTCTGGCGACAGCGGGGCTGTCATGGGTGCTGCTGGGCGCAGGCGTGCTTGCCGGGTGCGGCGGCGAGGAAACTACCAGCTCTGCGGATGCCAGCGCCGCCAAAGACACGGCTGCCCAGGATTTGCCCGCGGCCGATACGGGCACGACCGACACTGGCACCACCGACACCGGCACTGGCGACGCCGCGGCGAGCGCATGTGGCCAGCTGCCGGGCTGCCTGAACAGTTCCGGCCAGGAAGACCTTAGCCTGTGCCCCAAGCCGGCCAGCGATTACCAGTGCGTCAAGGGATGCTGCATCGCCAAGCTGGTGTGCAAAACCGCCGCGGACTGTGCCGCCCAGTTGGGGATCGCCCCCGGCTGCCCCAACAAGGGCTTTACCTGTGTGTGCGATGTGGAGGCCGGCGAGTGCATCCAAGGCATGTGCGGCGCTGATGCGGACTGCCCCAAAGGCCAGGTCTGCTCGCAGGGTGGATGCAAAGCCGCCCCTGCGCTGGGCGACCTCAGCGCGCGGCTGCTGCGCCCCGTGTGGATCACCGGCCCCAACGTCAGCGTGGTCGCTGCGGAAGGCTTGGGGGCACAAGCGGTCGACGCCCAGGGCAACGTCAAAGTTGACGCGGAGTTTGAGTGGACGCTAGACGGCGCAAGCGCATTCGCCATCGAAGGTGCCAACCTCAAGGCCCTGGACAAGGCCGGCAAGGCCCTGATCACCGCCAAGGTCAAGGGCTCCAGCAAGGCGGCCTCCAAGCCCGGCAAGCTGTGGAACCTGGGTGCGCTGCCGGCCGACAAGAACCTGCGCGTCACCGCCGTGGACGAATTCGACAGCGCGCCGCTGACCGGCAAGCTGGTGGTCATTGGCCTGGCCGATGCGTCGACCCCCGAAGCCGCTGTGGTGGTTGACCTGGTTGACGGCCAGGCTGCAGTCGCCAATGTGAAGTTTCCCGCCGACATCCACTTGGTCCCCAAGGATCACGCGCCTATCTCAGTGCTGCGCTACGACCCGGCGGGAAAGCCGGCCGACTTGCTGCTGCCCAGCCCGCTGCAGCACTTTGCCGAGCTGGAGTTTGACGAAGGCGGCAAGATTATTACTGAAAAGACCAAGGTCATTCATGGCGATGCGGTCACCGGCACGGTCAACTACCCAGGCGACGGCGAGGCCTCGCTGGGTCTGACGGCTCTGGCCTTTGGCCCGCAGCTGCTCAACTTTTCGGTGGACGCGATCCTCGGCCCCAACGTGCGCCGGCCCTTCGCCAAGGACGCGCCTACCTTTGTCAACCCGGATCCGGGCAAGCCGCAGGAGATCCCGGGCGGCGTGACCTTCTCTCTGGGCAAGCCGGTGGTGACCCACTTTGTGGTGGCGGGCGCGCCGGGCGGGCACACCGTGTGGACCCTGGCCGGACGGTTGGCCCTGAGCGGTCTGCTGGAAGAAGTGGGCAAGATTTTTGACGCGGTCGATGGCGGCCTGGACATCGGCAAAGTCGTCAGCGTGCTGCTGCCCTACCTGAGTGGCTTCTCTTCGCAGGTCCTGATGGATGTCGCTTTGGGCGAGACCTTGTCAAACCCGATCAAGTCGCTGCCGCAGCTCGATCCCAAATTCCCGTTGCTGCTCAAGACGGAGATCGCCATGCCGGCGCTGCCGAAGTCGGGCAGCGGTTGGGCCGATCTGGTCTTTGTGATCGGCGGCGCGCTGATGCCGATTGGCGAGATCGTGCCCCTTGGCCTGACGGCCGGCGCCGATTCGCAGGGCAAGGAAGACCCGGCCGACGGCAAGGTCGATGCCGACCCCAAGACCGCCGGCACCCAGCAGCTCAAGCTCGCCGTGGCACCGCTGCACAGCGGACTGCACTATGGCGCCGACAACCACGTGTTCATTACGGCTGCGATCGTGCTAGCAGAAATGGGCAAGAAAGAAGGCGGGTCGATCATCCTGAGCAAGCCCAAGGGGGTGCCGGCCGTGTACAACCCAGGCGAGTTCATGGCGCTGCCTGAGGGCTCCGCGCTGACCAAGGCTACCGGCGTGCTGCAAGTCGCCGCCGTGACCGGTGCCCACATCTACCGCGTCAACCTAACCGGCGCCGAGGGCAAGAGCTGGCAGGTGGTGGTGCCCAAGAGTCTGGAGGGCAAGGCTGTGACCCTGCCCGACCTGACCGCCTATGGTGCCACCTTGACCAGTGCCACCGCCAAGCGCGCCCTGGTGGCGGCGTTTGAGCTAAGCAAATCCATGACCACGCAGGAATTCGTCGCTCCCGGCGGCCTGAGCGACATCGTCCGGCAGGTCAACCGCACATCGTTCACCGACGCGGCCAAGTAGCTGGGCAGACAGCCGCGCAGCGGCCTGGGCCGGCTCTTGCCTAGGAGCCCCCCAGGTCAGCTGCCGAGTTGGCGCTGCGTCCTTTTGCCCTGCTGAACAACAAAGCGATCGCGGCAGGGCAAGACTGGCGGAGCAACGCCGGTCAACTGCTCAAGATCCTGGCGATGTCGCGCCAACCACTCGCGGCAATCGGGGTGCCCCGCGTCCCAGGGCATGACGCTGGCGGGCTCGACCGGGTCAAACCACGGCAGGATCAGCGGGCCCGGCCCCTCAGCGCGCAGCCTCTGCCACGCTGCATCGACCGTAGGCCAATTCGCCAGGCGCTGCAGCGTGTGCTGGGTCGGCGGTGGCAGCAGGACTGAGCCGCCGCGCAGGTGGTCGGCCAAGGCCGCTGCCGGAGCCATCCACGCCAGCTCTGTGGTCTCGTGGGGATCCAGCGACGCCTGCTGACCCGCCGGCAAGCGCGCCGCCGCAAACCAGGTGTCAAAGCGCCGCACCTCAGCCTCTGGGGTCAGCCAGTGGGCAAAGACAGCCAGGGCAGAGCCGTCAATGCGCCAATGGCGCGCCCGCAGCGCCTGATGCCAGTGCGCCGAGGCGAGGCGAT
The DNA here is from genome assembly GCA_903919145.1 of uncultured Myxococcales bacterium. GTDB lineage: Bacteria > Myxococcota_A > UBA9042 > UBA9042 > UBA9042 > SXRM01. Next base: position 57,688 of record CAIXGW010000104.1, on the reverse strand, counting down.
GGCCGTGGCGAGCGGCGTCCATCTCAGCGGTAAACTCTTCGACTTGCCAAGGGTCGACGGGTTCACCGCCGGCATTGACAGCCAGCAAGACGTGGGACTCTTCGTGAAGTTCGCGGGCGGCAGCGACCCACACCGCGCGGGCGGCGGCCGTGGCCAAGCCGGGTACGGCGGGCTCTGGACCGGCCACTGGCGCGGCTGCGTCTTCGGGGTCGACCTTGCCACCTGGAAAAACGGTGGCGTTGGGCATGAAAGAGGACTGGCTGTGGCGGCGCACCAGCAGAACCTGCATGCCGTCTGCGGAATCGCGCAGCAGCACCACGGTCGCTGCCTGATGGATCGGCGGCGCTTCTGGCCTGGGCGTGGCGCTCATTTGCAGGCCGGATTGCCTTTGACATCGAGCATGCGCTGCACATAGCCGGGCAGCGCCTGGGTAAACAGCGCATCGGGCGTGACCTTGACGAGCTTGCCGTCGGCGTAGGGCGCAGGTCCAAGGCCATTGCCATAGGGTCCAGACAGCCAGCAGGGCTGACCGACGCACTCTTCGTCGGTCCAGGCATCGGTGCAGGCCTGCATGTTGTTCAGCTGGAAGTAGGTGCTGGCGGGGGCGGAGGCCAGGGCCTGGATCGCCAAGCGGCTGGCCCACTTGCTGGGTAGGCGGTGGTCGTGCTCAAACTGGATGCGCTGGTAGCGGTAGAACGCCTTCTGCAGATAGGTGTAGGGCTCGCGAGAGACCCACCAAGCGTTGTCATCGCAGCCCTTGCCGGTCTTGGTGATGGGCCAGGCGGCGGGCGAACACACCACGCTGGCCGGCAGATTGCCCTTGGCCGGCGGATAGGTGACGGCGTGCGAGCCGGCCTTGGAGAAGTGGCAAGACGAGTCGGTCGCGCCAGGGCCGTCGGAGACTATCCCCTCTGCAGTATTGGCCGGCGCCTGGGTGGTCGAGCAGCGGTCCAGCGGCCCCTCTACGTCGATCAGAAACAGGACGGTCTTCATGGACTCGGTGGACCCAAAGGTCGCCAGGGCCTTGGCGGTGGGAACCAAGCCGGTGCCGACGGTCAGAAAACCGCGGCGGGCGGTGTCGACCCAGGTCATCTTTGACTTGAGCAGCAGGACCTCTTTGACGGCTGCCGCCTGCAGATCGCCGCCGTAGTCGTCTTCGCCGTCGGACTTGTGGGAACCCGCGCCCTGGCCAGGCAGGTTGAACACCACCACGCCGACCTTGAGGGCGCCGGCCATCTTGGTCAGGGCCGGCTGGTACTCTGGGTAGGCGTTGCTGTCATAGTCGCCCACCACAACGACCAGCGGGCAGGTCGCCTTATCTGTACAGGCTTCTGGCTTGAGAATAGCGCCTTGCATAGAGTACTGCTTGCCCAGGTGCTGAACCGCCACGCCCAGATCCAGCGCTTGGACCTTGCCAACGGCCACGGACCCGCCCGAGTCAGAGCCAGCGGAGTCGCCAGCGGTGACCCCAGCATCGGCGGCGGCACCGGCCGCGGAGGGCTGCGGGTCGCTGCCGCAGCCGCCAGCGAGCGCTGCCAAGGCCGCTGCCGCGACGGCGGCGCGGAACCACCGGGCTGGCGAGAGCGAGCGCCGACTCGGGGGCGCAAGGCAGGGGGCGAGGGGGGCGAAACGGCGCAACAGCATGAGCTCCTCCAGAGCAAGGACCCCCAGTGTAGCGGCAGCACAGCGGAGCGTACAGCAGTCCGCGCGATTCCGGATTAATACACCTTATTTCATGTAGATATCGCAAACGCCCAGTCAGACCCCAGGCTTTCGATCGAGCATTCGATCGCCATTTGGGGCCGCTGTGATCGCCGCCCCCTTGGGGGCTCACCGCCCCCAGAAAGAGACTGCCCTGGTAGTTGTGGTCGAAAACTTGATTTTCGGCCGGTTGTTGGTAGCGCGCCTGGCTGGCCGGACGCCCTGTGGGTCCCTGCAGGGCCCGCCAGCGTTGACACCAACCGGCTTTCACACCTATTCTCGCCCAAGTGGGAGGAAGTGGATCGCAGCGGATCAAAGTGGTCCAAAACGGCTCACGCCTCGAAGGCAACCTGCCCGGCTATCCCACGGCTCTCCCGAACGCAACATGCCCAAAGCGTCGCATTGGCGGCAGCTTGCAGGCAGAGGCGCCCATGGCCATCCGGTTTCGCGGCCAATTCGTTCAGCGCGTCGATGACAAGGCGCGTCTGGCGATTCCGGCCAGCTACCGGCAAGCCCTTGACGCCGCAGGAGACCGTCGCCTGATCCTGGTGCGCTCGATCGCGGGCGCCTGCATTCAGGCATGGCCCGAAGAAGACTGGCTGGAGTATGAGGATCGCATCCTCAGCCAGCCGGCGAGCAACCCAGCGGTGTTGAACTTGCTGCGCTTTCAAGTGGCCAGCAACGCCCCGGTGGAGCCTGACAACCACGGCCGAGTCGTCCTTCCGCCGACGCTGCGCGCGTACGCCGGGATCGAGCCCGGCGGCGAAGTCGTCATCGCCAGCATGGCCAAGCGCTTTGAGATCTGGGCCCGCGATCCCTGGGACCGCGACCAAGAGCGCATCCTGGCCGAGCTGCCGACGTGGAGCGGCGAAGTGGCCAAGCTCGGGCTGTAGAGGGCCGCGGCGACCCGGCCAGGGAAAGCGCGGACCCAGCTAGGGAAGGCGCGGACCCAGCCAGGGAAGGCGCGGACCCAGCACCGGTCCACTGGGAACGGCACCGCCTCAGGCTTTTCACGGCGGCAGAGGCGAGATAGGAGGCTCTTTGGCAACTTCGTCCTGGCACCCGCAACCAACTGCGGGAACAGAAGAATCGTCTGAGGGTTTCTCTCACGTGACGGTGCTGCGCGACGCCTCAGTGCAGGCCATTGCCCAAGCGCCCTGCTGGCAGCTGCCCGAGCCGGCGGCGGCGGCGCGCTGGGTGGTCGACTGCACCCTTGGCGGCGGCGGTCACGCCGAGGCGCTGCTGCAGGCACTGCCAGAGGTGCAGCTCCTGGGTTTCGATCGCGATCAAGCTGCCTTGGCTGCGGCGACCCGGCGGTTGGCGGCAGCGGGCCCGCGCGTACACACGCTCCACGCCCCTTTTGCCGAGCTAGCGACCCAGCTTCAGCGCTTGGGCATCCATCAGGTGCATGGCGTGGTCGCAGACCTTGGCGTCTCTTCTCATCAATTCGACACCGCCGAGCGCGGCTTCTCTTTCCGCATGGATGGCCCGCTCGACATGCGCATGGATCCCAGCTGCGGCCCTACGGCGCTGGAGCTGCTGAGCGACGTGCGACTGGAGGACCTTGCTGACGTCCTGTACGCCTATGGCGACATCCGGCGCTCGATCGGCACTGCCCGCATCTTGCTGGAAGAAGTGGGCAAAGGCGCTGTGACCACGGCGGTACTGGCAGAGCGGCTGGCGGCACGGCTCGGTAGGCAGCGCTCGCTGCACCCGGCTACCCAGGTCTTTCAGGCGCTGCGGATCTGGGTCAACGGCGAGCTGGACCAGCTGGAGCAGTTGCTGGCGCAGGCGCCGCAGCTGCTGGCAGAGGGAGCCGCGCTGGCCATCATCAGCTTTCACTCCGGTGAAGACCGCCTGGTCAAGCACCGCTTTGCCGAATTGGCCAAGCGTGGAGGCGACTTCACGCTGCCCCAGCGCAAGCCGCTGCTGGCAGAGGAGAGCGAAGTGCGCGCCAACCCGCGGGCCCGCTCGGCCAAGCTGCGGGTGCTGCAGCGGCGGATCCCCGCCGAGGTGGGGGAAGGCGAAGAAGGCCAAGACGACGACCAGGACGAAGAAGACCAAGACGACGACCCCGGCGGGTCCTAGGGCCGCCACAGCCAGGACCCTGGGCCCAGAGAAAAACTGCAATTTCAATGGGCCTGTGATTTTCTTGACGAGATCTGCGAACGACCGATAACGCGAAGAGATAACGCTAGATCTCCGATGAGTTGACCGATAACCCAGCGCCTCGGCGCCGTCCCCTCCGCCCAGCCGCACAGCGCGGCAAGCGCTCTTGAACCGGGTCCCCTGCCCCTGCCCTGCGAGGCCGATGTGAGTACGCCGCAGTCACCCCTTGCGCCCGAGCCGCCAGCCGCCGATGCAGCGCCGTGGCCCACGATTGAGGTGGATGAGGCCGGCGGTGACGGGCCCTCTGCGGCGCCCGCCGATCGCTTCGACACAGCCCTGCTGAGCCGCTGGTTGCGGCCCGCGCGCAGCCAAGTCGAAAAGGCCCAGGCCTCAGAGCGCCTGTTTTGGCTGCGGGTGGTAGCGCTGGTGACGCTGTTTGCTGGGGTAGCTGCGGCGGGCATCGTGCGGGTCAAGCACACCACGGCAGGCGTGCGCGTTTCCTACGAACTGGTCAAGACCAGCGACGAATTGCGTGTACAGCTTGAGGAAAACCGCCGGGTCGAAGCCATCTTGACCGGTTTGAAGAACCCCAATGCCCTGCGGCGCGAGGCGAGCGAGAAATTCGTCATGCACACGCCCACGACCGGTGAGCTGAGCGAGGTGGACTAGATGTTGCCGTTGCGTGCCCCCCAAAAGCCGGCCCAGCCCCCGCTGCCCCAGGCGGGCAGTGCGGCTGTGCGCGCCCGCTGGGCCTGCGCGCCGGCGCTGGCGTGGCTGGCACTGGCTGCAGCGGTGGCGGGGGCGACCGGCGGCTGCTCGTCGGCCGAAGTGGAACTGCAAAAGCTTACGGAAAAAGCTGACTTTCACTATCGCCTGGCCAACGGCTACTTCCACAGCGGCAGCGTGGACTTGGCGATCCGCGAGCTCATCGCTGCGCTAGAAGTGCAGCCAATGCACGCCGACAGCCGCTACCTGTATGGCTTTATTCTCTTTGGCCGCAAGCGCTACGAAGAGGCGTCAGAGCACTTCCGCAAGGCCCTTCAGGCCAAGCCAGACTTCTATGCCGCGCGCAACATCCTGGGCGCCACCTACATCGAGATGGAGCGCTACTTTGACGCCATCGCCGTGTTGGAAGTGCTGACCCGCGAGCCGCGCTACACCACGCCGTACCACGCCTACAACAACCTGGGGCTGGCTTATCTGCGCCAGGGCGACCTGAAGCAGGCTGAGAAGAACTTTCGGATGGCGGTATTCGTCAACCCCAAGTTTTGTCAAGGCTATCGCAACTTGGGCACGGTGTCGATGGCCCAGCGCGACTACGCCGGCGCGGTAGAACACATGACCGAAGCGGTGTCGCGCTGCCCGCGCTATGCCGAGCTGCACCTGCAATTTGGCGAGGCCCTGGAGGCCGATCGCCGCTTTGACGATGCGGACAAAGCATTTCAACGATGCGCCGAGCTGGCGGGCGAGTCGCCCATCGGACGGCGCTGCAAGGCACGGCTGCGCAACGCGGCTGGCGGGAGCGGGTGGAACCATGCAGCGGTCGATCCGTGACCTAACAACCCGCGTTTTTCAGTGGGTCGACCGCGACGGCAACGGTCCTGCGGCGCGGGCCCAGCGCGCCAACCGCCGGATCGGCGCGCTGGCGGGGTTGCTGTGCCTGTGGATCGGCCTGACCTATGCCAAGGGCGTATGGCTGGTCCACAGCGTGGATGACGTGGTGCGCTATGCCCAGAGCAACGTGGTTGCCAAGGCCCGCATTGAGACCCGCCGCGGCGACATCCTGGACCGCAACGGCGTGACCTTGGCCACCTCGCTGCGGGCGGACTCGGTGTCGGTCAATCCCCACCAGCTGCTGCCGCTGATTCGCGCCTCGCACAAGGCCCCGGTGCTGCGGGCATCCAAGTGGCCAGCTCTGCTGAGCCAGGCCCGCGCTGCGTGTGACGCTGCGGCGCCGGCCGGTGCCCAAGAGCAGGCTGCACCAGCGCAATTCGGCGGTCTACCTAGCAGCGCCGCGAAAACAGCGCCGCTCAATGCACCAGCGCCGGCCAAACCGCTCCAGGCCGGCGCCAAGCAGCGCAAAGCTGTCCAGCCGCTGTGGGATGCCATCTCCGCCCAAGGCCTTGTCGACAGCAACGCGACCCTGTTGGCCCTGGAGCAGGCCCAGGGCTTTGCCATGGCCAATAGCCCAGTGGCCGTCGAGATGGCCGCGGCAGCCACCGGGCAAGGACAAGCAGCCGCAGCGCTCGCTCCGCCCACACTGCGCGAGAACTGCGCTATGTGGCTTGAAGTGTTGGCTGTCTCTACCCGCCGCTCGACGGCGCTGGCGGGCCTGCTGGGTCTGCCTGCCGCCGACGGTCTGCGCTGGCCGTTTACGGCGCCTGCCGTGCGCGAATTCCGCACCAAGGTCGCCAATCGGCTGGCAGAGCTGACGGGCAACGACGCCGCCGACCTGCAAAAGCGCATCCACAGCGACACCAGCTTTGTCTACCTGGCCAAGAACCTGCGCCACGAGCAAGCCGAGGCCGTGCGCCGCGACCTCGCAGAGGGCGGACTGCCCAAGGGCATCGTCCTGGAACAGGAATTCCTGCGCTTCTACCCAAAGAACACCGTGGCGGGGCCGCTCATCGGCCGTCCGACCCAGACCGGCAGCATTGAAGCGAGCTACGACGCCCTTCTCAAGGGTCAGCTGGTCAGTCTGCTGTTTGCCAAGGACTCCAAAGGCACGCCGATGTACCCAGATGGCGCTCCTGAGCCCGCGGCCTACGGCGGCAAGACGCTCAAGCTGACCATTGACGAGAAGATTCAAGCCGTTGCCGAGTACCACCTGGACGCCTCGGTCCAGGAATTCAAGGCGAAATTTGGTATCGCCGCCGTGATGGACGTCAACACGGGCGAGGTGCTGGCTCTGGCGACGTCGCCGTCGCTCAACCCCAATGAAACCAAGGATCCGCCCCAGTACGGCTGGCACAATCCCGCCCTGGAGTTCCAGTACGAGCCTGGCTCGACGGGCAAAGTGTGGAACATGGCGATTGGGCTTCAGGAAGGCAAGCTGTCGCTGACGGAGATGTTCGCGACCGGCGCCGGCTACGCACTGCCTGGCAAAATCATCAAGGACGACCACCCCCACGGTGCCTTGACTGGCAAGCAGTGCCTGCAGGTGTCGTCCAACATCTGCAACTGCAAGATTGCCCAGCGCATCAACCGCGAGAGCTATTACAACTACCTAACCAAGCTTGGGTTTGGCCGACGCATTGACCTGGGGATGATCGGCGAGTCCAACGGCCAGCTGGCGCGACCGGAGAAGTGGTCGATGGTGCAGTACTGCAACATCGCGTTTGGCCAAGGTATTGCCACCACGCCGCTGCAGATGGCCGCCGCCTTTGCGGCAGTGGCCAACGGCGGTATCTATCGGCGGCCAAGCCTCGTGCGAGAGGAGCTATCCGCCGATGGTTCGGTGACCAGGCCGTTTGCTGCCGACCCTGGCCGGCGGGTGTTTGACGAGAAGGTGAGTGCCCAGATGCGCGAGGCCATGGCCTCGGTGACCCAGCCGCGCGACCCCAAGGACCCGCACAGCCTTTCGGGAACGGCTACCCGGGCCCGCCTGCCCAACTACACGATCGGCGGCAAGACCGGCACGGCGCAGCAGGCTGAAAACCGCGGGTACTCGGAGACGCACTGGGTCGGTTCCTTCATTGGTTTCACCCCGGTCGAAAAGCCCCGGCTGGTGATCTTTGTGGCGATTGACACGCCGACGGCCTATGACGAGAAAGCCGGCCGTATCATGCGCTACGGCGGGGCCGTTGCGGCACCGGTGGCCCGCGAAGTGGCAAGGTTTGCGCTGCCTTACCTGGGCGTTCCGCCAAGCCCCGGAGCCCCGTACCTGGACCGCGATGACCCCGAGCGCGCCCGCCAGCTGGAGTTGGCCCAGAATGCCCGCGCCAAGCAGGCGGCGGGAGTTCTGGTCGCCAGTGCCGGTGGCCCGGCGCCGCTGCCGCTGCCGGCGGCGACCGCCCTTGGCGGCGTGCCCACGGCCATCGCCGCCGACCCAGCCGTGGGCCCAGAGCAGGTCCGCGTGCCGGATATCCACGGATTGCCAATGCGTGTCGCTCGGTTGCGCATGGCCGCCTCCAAGCTGCACTTGGCGCCCGCCGGCAGTGGCATGGCGGTCGCCCAGGAGCCTGCGGCCGGTACGGTCGTCGCCAAAGACAGCGAAGTGCGGGCCAAGTTCGTGCGGCTGTCAGAGGTCGTCGAAGAGAGTCAGGCCCCCGTCGACGAAGACGCCGTAGAAGAAGCCGTACCCGCCAAGTCCAGCGCCGCGGCCAAGCCAGCGGCGGCCAAGGGGGCGGCGCGATGATGGATCTGCGCTCATTGCTGGCCAGTGCCGAGCTGCCCGCAGAAGTCGCAAGCGGCGCCGACCTCAGCGTTGGCGTGGCCCGCGTGGTGGCGGACTCGCGGCAAGTCCAGCCAGGCGACCTGTTTGTCGCGGTCAGCGGTGCGCGCCACCGCGCCATCTTGGACATCGGCGCAGTGCTGCAGGCTGGCGCGGTGGCGGTCGTCATCGACGAACCGGTCGCCCAAGGTCAGCTGGCGGAGTGGCGGGTACCGGTGCTGCGCGTCAGACAGGCGCGGGCGGCAATCGGGCCCTTGGCGGCAGCGCTGCTAGACCACCCCAGCCGTCACCTCCACGTCATCGGCGTGACCGGCACCAACGGCAAGACCACCACCGCGGTGCTGATAGCCCAGCTGTGCAACGCGGCGGGCGGCAAGGCGGCGGCGATTGGCACGCTGGGCACCTGGACGGCCCAGGGCGTGCGCCCGGGCAAGCTGACCACGCCAGAGCCGGGCGACCTGCAGGCCAACTTGGCCCAGCTGCTGAAAGAAGGCTTCACCCATGTCGCCATGGAGGTCAGTTCGCACGCGCTGGACCAGGGTCGCGTGGCGGGCGTGCGGTTCGCGGCGGCGGTGTGGACCAATTTGTCCAGGGATCATTTGGATTATCACGGTACCCTGGCGGACTACGCCGCGGCCAAGGCGCGACTGTTTGGCGAATTTGGCCTGAGCCCACAGCAGTGCGCCGTCAATGGCGACGACCCGCTGGCCAGCGCGCCGTGGGATCGCGGCCAAGCGCAGGCCTGGAGCTTGGGCGCGCATCCCGCCGCAGAGCATCAGGTGTGCGACCTGCGCTGTGACGCCAAGGGGCTGCGGTTCTTGCTGAAAACCAAGGGGCGCTCGGACCTTGCGGTCGCCGCGCCCTTGATCGGCCGCCACAATGCAGAAAACCTGACCGCCGCCCTGCTGGCCTGTCGCATGGTGGGCCTGCAAGACGAAGCGCTGGCGGCTGCGTGCCCGCGGCTGCAGGCACCGCGCGGCCGGCTGGAGCCAGTGGCCAACAGCCGTGGCGCTCTGGTGGTTGTCGACTACGCTCACACACCTGACGCGCTGGAGAAGGTGCTGGCCGCCTTGCGGCCGCTGGTGGCGCCATCGGGTCGCCTGCTGGTGGTTTTTGGCTGCGGCGGCGACCGCGACCCGGGCAAGCGGCCGATGATGGGCCAGATCGCCGGTCAGCTGGCGGATATCACGGTGGTGACGTCGGATAATCCGCGCTCAGAGGCACCCGAGGCGATTGTGGCTGCGGTACTGCCCGGCCTGCAGGCGGTGGCCGCCGTGGAGCTGCCTGGCCTGGAGCCCGCCCATCTGGCCCTCTTGGGGCGGCGCCGCGGCTTTGTCCACCACGTCGACCGCGGCCACGCCATCCGCTGGGCGATTGCGGCGCTGCGGCCAGGAGACGTGCTGTGCATCGCCGGCAAGGGCCATGAAGTCACTCAGACCATTGGCGATCACCAGCTGCCCTTTGACGATGCGCAGGTCGCGGCCCGCTGGCTCGGCCAGGCCAATGCCGGTAGCCCAAGCGCTGAGGATCCGCGGCTCAGCTTCAGCTTTACCGGCTCGCTAGCGGCACGGGTTTGCGACGGCCAGCTGCTGGCCCGCGGACACCGCCAAAGCAATGCCCTTTCTACGGATTCCAGGCATATCGCCAGCGACTGCCTGTTTGTTGCCCTGCCCGGAGAGCACTTTGACGGCGGCGACTACGTAGCCGAAGTGCTGCACAAGGGCGCGGCCGGTGTCGTCTGCGCTGCGGGCAAAGGCCAGCCGCACGCCGCCCTGGCAGAGAGCAGTGGCGCCTGGCTGGTCGAGGTCAAGGATCCCCTGTTGGCGCTTGGCGAATTGGCCCGCCACTACCGGCTGCGCTTCTCGGCAGCCGTACTTGGCATCACCGGCTCCAATGGCAAGACCACGACCAAGGAGCTGGCAGCCCTGGCCCTCAGCCCCTTGGGACCCGTGCTGGCCACCCAGGGCAACCACAACAATCGCATCGGCGTGCCCCTGACGGCCGCGCGCCTGCAGCCGCAGCACGTGGCCGCCGTCCTTGAGATGGGGATGTCGATTCCAGGCGAGATCAAGCAATTGGCGCACATCGGCATGCCGCGCTATGCCATCGTGACGTCGGTGGCCGAAGCCCACCTGCTGGGCATGGGCACCTTGCAGGCGATCGCCGAAGAGAAGTTCGATCTGCCGCGCGCTTTGCCAAGCGACGGCGTGGCCATCCTGCCAGTAGATGAACCAAGCCTGCAGCCGCTGGCGCAGCAGTTGCGGTGCCGGGTGGTGTGGTTTGGCCGCGACAAAGGCGACGTCCACCTAGTAGGTCCCGTGACCAGTGGTGGCCTCGACAGCGACGCGCCCTGGCAGCGATTCCAGGTGCAGGTGGGCGAGACCGTTGTCGCCGTGCAGGTGCCGGGTCTGGGCGTCCACCTCGCCCACAATGCGCTGGCAGCTCTGGCAGCGGCCTGGGTGATGGGCGCCGATCTGCAGCGGGCCGCCGAGGCCTTGCAGGGCTACCGCCCGGTGGGCCAGCGCATGTTGCCCAGCCGGTTGGGGCCGTGGCTGCTGCTGCAAGACTGCTACAACGCCAACCCACGCTCGACCGAGACGGCCCTGGAGACGCTGGCGACGCTGCCGGGGCCGCGGGCAGCGGTGCTTGGCTCAATGCTCGAACTGGGCCCCACGGAAGCTGAACTTCACCAACGGGTCGGCGCCAGAGCCAGCCAGCTCGGCATCGATCTGCTCATCGCAGTAGGGCCCATGGCCCGTCACTACGCCGCAGGCTGCGCCGGCGGGCCGACCAAGGCAGTGCAGTGCGCCAGCCACGCCGACGCGGCAGTGGCCCTGCAGCGCGAGCTGGCCCTGGGTGGCACCGTGCTGGTCAAGGGTTCTCGCGGCGCGCGGATGGAGCAGGTCATTGCCGCCCTGTCGGTCTCTCTCTCAGCTGAGCCAGCAGCGTCAAGCGCCGGCGGGAGGCACTAGATGTTTCTTTGGCTTTCCAACAATTTCCGCGGCGAATTCAGCCTGCTGAATGTCTTTCGCTACGTGACCTTCCGCTCGATTGGCGCGGCGGCCACGGCCCTGCTCATTGCCATTGTGCTATTTCCCCGCTTTATTCGGCTGTTGCAAGACAAGCAGCTGGGCCAGGTCGTCCGCGAAGACGGTCCGGAAGCCCACTTCTCCAAGCGCGGCACCCCGACCATGGGTGGCGTGCTGGTCCTGCTGGCCCTTGGCCTGTCTACGCTGCTGTGGAGCGACCTGTCCAGCCCGTTTGTCTGGCTGACCATGGCGATCACCGCGGTCTACGGCGCTGTGGGCTTTATCGACGACTGGCTCAAGATCCGCGACCGCAACAGCAAGGGGGTCACTGAGCGCCAAAAGATGCTCACGCAGTTTGGCAGCGCGATCCTGGTCTTCAGCGCGTTCTACCTGGGGTGGCTGGGCAATGAGCACGCCGACACCCGGCTGTACCTGCCCTTTGCTTCCACCGCTCACTTCGCCGTCGATATCGGGCCCTGGGCCTACATCGCTTTTGCCAGCTTTGTGGTGGTGGCGACCTCGACCACGGTCAACTTCACCGATGGGCTGGATGGCCTGGTGACCGTGCCGCTCATCATCTCGGCGGGTACCTTTGCCGCGCTGTGCTACCTAACGGGCGCCAAGTTCGGCACCTTTGAGGTCGCCAAGTACCTGTTGATCCCCACGGTGCCGGGCGTCCAAGAGCTCGCGGTGTTCTGTGCAGCCCTGATGGGCGCAAGTCTGGCCTTTCTCTGGTACAACACTTTTCCGGCCATGGTGTTTATGGGTGACGTTGGCGCGCTGGCGCTGGGCGGAGCACTGGGCATGGTCTCGGTCTTCTCCAAGAACGAACTGCTCGGCGTTATCGTCAACGGCCTGTTTGTCGCCGAAGGCGCCTCGGTGGTGCTGCAGCGCTACTGGTACCGCCGCTTCAAGAAGCGGATCTTCAAGATGGCGCCGATCCATCACCACTTTGAGAAGGCCGGTTGGCCAGAGCCGCGGGTCACCGTGCGGTTTTGGATTGTGTCGATCATGTTGTCGCTGCTGGCTCTGGCCAGCCTCAAGTTGAGGTGAACATGGCGAGCGCGCAACCCATCCACCACCTGTCTGCCACCCCAGTCAGCGCCCTAGCCGGTGCCGATCTGGGTGGCGGCGCCGACTACCTGGGCGCGCAAGCCACGCGCGTGGGGCAGGTGCGGCCGCCCAAGGAAGACAAAGCCCTGGTGCCCGTGCCCGTGGGCATGGACTGGGCCCTGTTTGCCAACCTGCTGGCCCTCATCACGATTGGCGTGGTCATGGCCTATTCGGCCAGCGTCTACCTGGCCCTGCGGGCCGGCAAGGGCGACGACCAGCTGTTCTTGAACAAGCACTTGGTCCACGCCAGCGTCACTGTGGTGGTGATGCTGATAGGAGCCCACATTCCCTACCAGTTCTGGCGCAAGGTCGCCTACCCAGGGCTGATGCTGGCCCTTGGCCTGCTGATCATGACGCTGATGTTTGGGGTGGTGGTCAACGGGTCGCGCCGCTGGCTCCCCCTGCCAGGATTCATGTTTCAGACCGCCGAGCTGGCCAAGTTCACCTTTGTGGTGTTCCTGGCCCACTCGCTGACCAAGAAGATCGATGCCGAGCGGGTTCACAAGTTCTCTGTTGGCTTTGTGCCTCACGCGCTGGCTTGGGTCGTCATGTTCAGCCTGTGCATGAAGCAGCCTGACCTGGGCTCGGGAATTGTGCTGGCGGTGCTGCTGTTTGCCATGACCTTTATCGCCGGCACGCGCATGGCCTATGTCGTGCTGGCCGCCGGGGCCGGCGTGGCCGTGCTCGCCTCCTTTGTGGCCAAAAATCCCATGCGTTTTAAGCGCTTTTTGGCCTTCTTGGACCCGCTGGCCTACCGCGACACCACCGGCTACCAGCTCTTCAACGGCCAGCTCGCCGTGGCGACCGGCAACTGGTTTGGCAACGGCCTGGGCATGTCCAAGCAGAAGCTGGGCTTTGTGCCAGAGTGCCACACCGACTTCATCCTCTCGATCATTGCAGAAGAGCTGGGCCTGATTGGCGTGGCGCTGGTGGCCTTGGCCTTTGTGTTCTTGATCCTGCGCGGCCTGCGCATCGCACTGCACGCCCGCGACGAGTTTGGGCGGCTGCTGGCTGCCGGCATCACATTGCTGTTTGGCACCCAGGCGGCGGTTAATTTTGGCGTGGTGATGGGTCTGCTGCCGACCAAGGGCCTGACCCTGCCCTTTATCAGCCACGGCGGCTCGTCGATGCTGATCATGGGCTTGGCTGCGGGAGTCTTGCTCAACATCGGCCGCGGCGGCAACCCGGATCTGCCTGCGCTTTCTCTGCCAAGCTGGTTCAGGCTGCCTCAGCGCCGCCCAGCCGCCGGCCCCCACAATGCCCGCTCTGGCCAGGTTCGCAGCGTGGGCCGCCCCGGGGGGATGCCATGACCGGTCTGACCGACCACCTGCCCCTGGCCGCGCAGGCTGCGGGGCCCACAGCGGCTGCCCGCGGCCTGCAGACCGCAGTTCTGGCCGTGGGCCCGGCCGTGGTGCTGGCCGGTGGCGGCACGGGAGGCCACGTGGTTCCGGCACTGGCGCTGGCCGATGCTTTTGCGGCAGCCGGATCGCCGGTGCACTTTATTGGCACCGAGCACGGCTACGAGGCGCGGATGGTGCCCAAGCGCGGCTACCGCATTGAGCTGGTGCCAGGCTCGCGGCTGGTAGGCGGCGGTCTTGGCGCCAAGCTGCGCGGCCTGTGGAACCTGGCCAAAGGGGTTATGGCGGCGCGGCGGATCCTGGCGCAGCTGCGGCCGCGGCTGGTCGTGGGCGTCGGCGGCTATGCTTCTGGGGCGGCCTTGCTGGCGGCGCGGAGCATGGGGATAGCCTGCGCCATCCATGAGTCCAACGCCGTGCCGGGCATGACCAATCGCGTGCTCGGCAAGCTGGTGCAGCGGGCCTACCTTGGCTTTGCCGCCGCGGGAAGCGCTTTTTCGCCAGCCAAGACGCTGGTTTCTGGCAATCCAGTGCGCGCTGAGATCGCCGCTGTTGGCCCCACCCGCCAGTGGCGCGGATCGCGGCCAGTCCACCTGCTGGTGGTCGGTGGGTCTCAGGGCTCAGAATTCCTCAACGTTCACGTGCCAGAGCTGGCGCTGGCGCTGGCCAAGACGGGGCTGGCGCTAGAGGTGCGCCACCAGGTGGGCAAGCTGGCCGCGCTGCCCGTAGAGCAGGCCTATCAGCAGGCGGGAATTGTCGCACAGGTAGAAGGCTTTATTGATGATATGGCCGCTGCCTATGCGTGGGCTGATCTGGCGGTGACGCGCTCCGGGTCCGGCACCGTCGCCGAGCTGGCCGCCGCCGCCTTGCCCGCCCTGCTGGTGCCGTTTCCCTTTGCCGCCGGCGATCACCAAGCCGCCAACGCCGCGGCCTTCTGCGCCCAGGGCGGTGGCAGGTGGGTGCGCCAAGGCGCCTGGAGCTTGACGGAGTTGACCGCCTGGGCGGCGACCTTGCTGCGCGACGACGCCACCTGGCGGCCGGCCAGCGCCGCCGCGGCTGCCGTTGCCTTGCCGCAAGCCGCGGCCGCCGTGGTCCGGGATTGCGGCCAGTGGGTCGGCGTGCCGGCGTGGCAGGGAGGGCAGCCATGAGCTTGTTTGGCCAGCGTTTGGGCGGACAGCGCCCGCCGCGCAACCAGCGCACCCAGCAGCGCGAAGCCGTCGCCAAGGCAGAGCGCACCCCGCTCAGTCAGCGGCTGGGCGAAGCGTGGCGCGGCTGGAAAGCTCGGGCGGAGCAACCAGAAGGCCCCGCAGAATCGGCCAGCGATGAGGTCGATGAGGAAGAGGCCAGCAGCGCCGGGTGGTTTGGCGTGCTGGGCTGGCTGGCCGCTATCCTCTGCATTGGCATTGTGGCCCTGGCCGGCTTGAACCTGCATGACTTCCAAACACGGGTCGAGTCCGCCGTCGTCAGCAAGTTTGAGGTCGTGGGCGCCAGCCGAGTCACGCCCCAGCAGGTAGAGAAGGCCTCTGGGCTGCGCTGGGGCAGCCCCCTGACCAGCATCGACCGCAACCAGACCTCGCGGGCCATCGAAAAGCTGGCCTGGGTGCGCCAAGCCGAAGTCGAACCCGAGCTGCCCAACAAGGTGCGGCTGATGGTCAGCGAGTACCAGCCCTATGCGCTGCTGCTGGGCGAAGGGCGGATGATGATCGTCGACAGCGCCGGCTTTGTTTTCAAGGAGGCGGAGCTGGGCGAGGTGGGCGACCTCCCCGTCATCACCGGGTTCGCTCCGTCGCTGAGCCGCGACGCCCACATCAAGGCGGCCCACGCCGAAGACACGCCGGACCAGCGGCGGCTGCGCGGCATCCTCCGGCTGCTGGAGGCACACGGCCACAGCGTGCTGGCCGAGCGGTTTCCGCTGTCTGAGGTCCACTGGGATCCGGTGCTAGGGATTACCTTGGTCAGCGCCCGCGATGGGGCAGAGGTGCGGCTGGGTCGCGGCTTGGAGCTCGATCCGCAGCGGGCCTTCCGCAACATTCACCGGGTCTTGGACCAGGCCGAGCGCGAGGGCCAATGGCTGCGCTACGCGCTGCTCGACGATGAGCTGCGGCCAGACCGGGTGGTCGTCCGCACCGAGCCGGTGGGCCAAGCACCCCAGGGCCACCTAGGCGGGGCAGTCCATGCCGGCGGCGCGGGCGGCGTAGAGCTGCCCAAGGCGCCGACGCCCTCTCAGAGGGTGGCACCGCCAGATCCAGACGAACCAGCGGACTGAGTCCGCGCACTGGCGGCTCCCGCTCGACCGGGGGCGCCACAACCAGCACCAATCCGGCACGGGCAGTCCGCCCGCCGCCGGCAACCAGAAGCAGCAGACAGCAGGTACAGAGGCACGGAGGGGCAAAATGGCGAGGAATGACAAGATTATTGCTGGACTGGATGTCGGCACTCACAAGGTGGTCGCCGTCGTGGGAGAGGTCAAGAGCGACGGCTCGCTCGACATCATCGGCGTGGGCACCGCCCCATCGTCGGGCATCAAGAAGGGCGTGGTCGTCAATGTCACAGAGACGATGGAGGCGATCCAGCGCGCCGTCCACGAGGCCGAGCAGATGGCCGGCTGTACCGTTGGCGCCATCTACTTGTCGGTGTCGGGCGCACACCTGCGCTCCTTCAACAACAAGGCGCAAGTGGCGGTGCAGAGCCGCGAGATCAGCGAGACGGACATCGAGCGCGTGCTAGAGAACGCCAAGGCCCAGCCGATTCCAGACGACCGCCACATCCTGCACACCGTGCCGCAGGAGTTTGTGGTCGATGACAATGACGGCATCAAGCACCCCATTGGCATCAGCGGCAAGCACCTGCAGGTCGCCGTGCACATCATCACCGCGCTGAACTCCAGCGTGCAGAACGTAGTGCAGTGCGCTGAGCGCGCCGGGCTGCATGTCCTCAAGACCAGCGCGGAGTTGCTCGCCTCTGCCCGAGCCGTGCTGGAAGAAGACGACAAAGAGCTGGGTGTGGTCCTGGTCGACATCGGCGCAGGGACGACTGATATTGCGATCTTCCACAACGGCTATATCGTCCACTCGGCGGTGCTGCCTGTGGGCGGCGACCACATCAGCAACGATATCGCCGTGGGTCTTCGCACCCCCAAGGCCGAAGCAGAGCGCATCAAGCTGATGCACGGCTGCGCCCAGTCCTCGATGATTGGCGATGATGAGGTCATCGAAGTCGCCTCGGTCGGGGCCCGCGAGCCCATTCCGCGCAGCCGTCAGCTGCTGTGCGACATCATTGAGCCGCGCATCGAAGAGATCTTCCGCCTGATCGAGCGCGAGATTCAAGCCAGCAATTTCCAGGATGTCATCGGCTCGGGCGTGGTCCTGACCGGCGGGACGGCGCTGTTGCCCGGCGTGGCCGAGACCGGCGAAGAGGTCCTGGGGCTGCCGGTGCGCATTGGCTACCCGCGGCGCGTCGGCGGCCTGCGCGACATGGTGCACTCGCCGGTATTCTCGACCGCCCTTGGCCTGGTCATGCAGGGCGCCGCCGAAGATGCCGAGCAGGCCCGCAAAGCCAATGGCAAGCCGGCGCGCAAAGGCGGCTGGATCGACAAGTTGTTTGGCTGGGTCCGCGAAGTCGTGTGAGCCAGTGTGGTGTACGCCTCTTGGTGGGTGGCCGCGCGCCCCTGACCGACTGCCCCTGCCCCAATGTCCCTGGCCGACCAGCCTTGCCCCACTGAACCTACCGTCCTGAATCCACCCTACTGAACCTGCCAAGAACCCCGCACCGCCCAGTGCACCCCAGGGAGCGTGTCATGATTGAATCCATCCTGTTTGAACAGCCTCAGGCCCGCGGCGCCCGCATCAAAGTTGTAGGGGTTGGCGGCTGCGGCGGCAATGCCGTCAACAACCTCGCCGACTCCAACCTGCCGCACATCGAATTCCTGGCGGCCAACACCGACATCCAGGCCCTGGGCGTCAGCTTGGCCGACCACAAGCTGCAGATCGGCGGCGTGCTGACCAGTGGTCTGGGTGCCGGCGGCGATCCCGAGGTCGGCCACCGCGCCGCCCTAGAGGACATTGATCAGCTGCGTCGCCACTTGGCCGACGCGGACATGGTGTTCATCACCGCCGGCATGGGCGGTGGCACCGGCACCGGCGCCGCACCGGTGGTGGCTCAAGCCGCCCGCGACGCCGGCGCGCTGACCGTGGCTGTAGTCACCCGGCCGTTTACCTTTGAAGGTCGCCAGCGTGCCCGCCAAGCCGAAGAAGGCCTGCGCGAGCTGGCCCTGGCCGTCGACACGCTCATTGTCATCCCCAACGACCGCATCTTTCAGATCGCCAACCCGCGCATCCCCATCAAAGAGGCATTCCGCCTGGTGGATTCGGTCGTGGTCGAGGCGGTGCGCGGCATCAGCGACATGATCGCTTGCCCCGGCCTCATCAATGTCGACTTTGCCGACGTCCGCTCGATCATGAAGGGCAAGGGCATGGCGCTGATGGGCACGGGCCGCGCCGGTGGCGAAGACCGCGCGGCTCAAGCTGCGCGCCTGGCGATCTCAAGCCCGCTGCTCGAAGACGCGCGCATCGAGGGCGCAACCGGCCTGCTGGTGACCATCACCGGCGGCCTGGACCTGAGTCTGGCGGACATGAACGACGCCATGAACCTGATCCAGGACGCCGCCGCCGCCGACACCAACACCATCTTTGGCGCCATTTACGACGAAGCCATGGGCGACGAGATCAAAGTCACCGTGGTCGCCACCGGCTTTGACCGCGCGGCTGTGGTGCGCAGCCAGGACACCCAGCACACCCGCCTGTATGGCACCGGCCGCGCTTCGTCCAGCCACGATCGGCCGAGCAGCGAGCGCGCTGGCCTGCACATGGTACCGCCGCCGCCGCCGCCCGGGCGGGCCCAGCTCGACGAAGACGTGCCGGTCTACGCCGTGGCCGCCGCCGCCCACGAGCGCACCGTCATGGCCAATCAGGCCATGCACGCCGCCCCGACCCGGCCGCTGCCGGCCACCCAGGCGCCGGCCTACAGCTCGGCAGCCTCGGTCCATTCCAGCCACCCTGCGGCGCCGCCACCGCTGCCGCACCACGAGCACGAGCTCGACGAGCCGGCCTACTTGCGCCGCCAGACCCCTGGCTACGGCGTGCCGCAGGTCCCCGCAGGCCTGGGGGCCAAGCGCGAACCGGTGGTGCACAATCCCTTCGCCTCGGCCACTACCGACATCGATCGCCCGGCGTTTCGCCGCAAGTAGGCCAGCTTGGCAGACCTAGGAGCGCAGTCAGCGCCAGCTTGGCCGCGGCAGCAGAGCCAGCGCCGGCTCGTGGGCGCGGCCACGTTGGTCTTGCTGACAGCGCTAGTCGTCCTGGCGCAGTGGTTCAGCGGCTCGCACCAGCGCGATCGGTCGCTGCAGGAGGGCTGGTCGGCCCTGGCCAGCCTGCAGGGCGCTTCTCCAGCGCAGCGGCGCCCGCTGATGGTGCAGGCCCAGGCGCGTTTTAGCCGCGCAGCCTCGGTGCTGAGTCTAGAGCCGGTGGCCATGGTGGGGGTAGCCGTCACCCAGCGGATGGTCGAAGTGTGGGGGGCCCCCGTGCCCGTGCCGCCCTCGGCCACCCAATGCAGCGATGAAGAGGCCGCGGCCTGGCTGAGCGCAGCTCTGGAGCGCGGCCAGCCCGGTCAGGCGCTGGCCTGGGCGACCCATCCGGCTATCTCGCGCCGCCGCGGCAGTCTGGGGGCTCTGCTGCGCTTTGCCGAGGGGTGGCAGCTGGTGGCGGCGGGCCAAAAAGCCGCAGCGCGCCAGGATCCGCAAGGTCCCTGACGCGCTGCTTGGGCTATTCTTAAGCTATTTGAGCTATCTGTGCTGGCAGCGCTGCGGCTCAAGGCCCTGCGCCGGCGCAAAGAGCTACTTGGTGCCCTGCGCCATCGCGAAGCGGCGATTGAAGCGATCGACGCGGCCACCGGTGTCGAGGGTGCGCTGCTTGCCCGTGTAGAACGGGTGGCAGTTCGAGCAGATGTCGACGTGCATGTCGCCAGCGGTCGAACGGGTCTCAAAAGTGTTGCCGCAGCCGCACTTGACGACCGACTTCTTGTACTTGGGGTGGCCTTCTTTCTTCATCGAATGCTCCGGTTGGGCAGGCCCATAGGCGCGCCGGCGGTTGAGCGGCGTTGTTGCCGCGGGGGGCAGGAGTATAGTTCGGCGCGGCGGAATTGCAAGGCTGAACCGGCCGCCAGCCAGCCAGTGCCCGTACCGATCTGGTCCGGGTGGCTCTGGGGTCCTGCTGTGGGCCCTTTTTGCGACCCCCTAGCGATGGAGGTCTTGACCAGCGGCAGCGGGCTGGCGGCGCTCTGCCCCCCTGGCGGCCAAGGCCAGCTACTGCACGCCGTGCTCGATAAACCACCCGGCAAACTTGCGCAATCCATCCTCAATGGGCGTAGAGGGCTCGTAGCCTAGCTCCGCCCGGGCCAGCGTCAGATCGGCGCAGGTCCGCGGCACATCGCCCGGCGCCTCTGGTTTTTGCTCCACCGTGAGCTCGACGCGCAAAGCCCGCGCCAGCATCCGCGTCAGGTCCACCAGCCGCGTCTCGCGATCGCCGCCCAGGTTGTAGATAGCGTAGCCATTGGGCCGGTCGACCGCAGCCACTACGCCCTGGACGATGTCCTCTATGTAGGTGTAGTCGCGACTTGAGCCCCCGTCGCCAAACTGGGCGATTGGCTCGCCGCGCCACAGCAGCGTGGCAAATTTGTGGATCGCCATCTCGGGCCGCTGCCGGGGGCCGTAGACGGTAAAAAAGCGCAGGCAGGTCAGGTCAAAACCGTGCAGGTGCACATAGGTGTGGGCCAGCAGCTCGCCGGCGCGCTTGGTGGCGGCGTAGGGCGAGACGGGCCGATCGCAGCGCGCATCCTCGGCAAAGGGCGCCTGCGAATCCGCGCCATAGACCGAGGAAGACGAGGCAAAAACCACCCGCTTGGGGCCGTGGAGGCGGCACTGTTCCCACAGGCCCACCGTCGCCTCCAGGTTGGCCCTGACATAAGAGACTGGATCTTCAATGGAAGGACGCACACCAGCCTTGGCGGCCAGGTGGACAACAGCGTCGTAAGGGCCAAACTCCCATAGGCGGTCCAGCACGGCCTGCTCGCACAGATCGCCCTCTATGAAGTGCCAGCGCTCCGGTCCCGCGGCCTGCACCGCCAGCAGGTTGCGCTCCTTGAGGGCGCGGTCGTAGAACGGGTCGAAGTTGTCCACGCCGATCACCTCGTCGCCGCGGCGCAAGAGGGCCTCGGCCGTGTGCGATCCGATAAAGCCTGCTGCGCCGGTGAGCAGAATACGCATGGAATCCTTGAGATTTGCGTGACCACCCCCTACGGGTGGGCAGCCACTTGCTTGGGCGGAAAGCGCGCCGCGGCCTTGCCCAGCCGCTCTACCAGCATCTCAGTGGTGATGGCCTCAGGCAGCAGATCCTGAGTTCCATCGGGCATGTAGATGACGTAGGCCGGGATGCCAGAGCGGCCGAGCTTGTCGAGCCAGCCCTGAATCTCGTCATTGTCATTGGTCAGATCGGCCTTCATCGGCAGCACGCCGGAAGCGACCAGCGCGTCGCGAACTTTTTGCGTCTCAATAAAGACCTTCTCATTGGTCTTGCAGTTGGCGCACCACTCGGCGGTGTAGTCCATAAACACCGGCCGGCCGGCCTGGCGCTCGGCTTGCACCCGCTTGGCGTCAAAGGGCAGCCAGGCAATGTGGTCTTTGCACACCGTATCGGTCGGCTGGCAGCCCGCAGTGTGCGGAGACGCCTCCGCGCTGCCCGCAGCTGCCGGCTCAAAGTGCAGCAGCCCCCCCGCTCCGCCGCCAATCAGCAGGGCTAAGGCAATGGCTCTGACGGTCATCCGCCGCGCTGTCGAGTACAGCACCCCGCCAAAGTGGTGGATGCCCCACACGACCACCGACAGCAGCAGCAAGTACCAAAGGAAGTCCGTCGCCGCCGACCGCGACACCTGCGCCTGCAGCGTCGAGTAGAGCCAGACTGCCGCAGCAAGCAGAGAGAACCCCATCAATTGCTTAAAGGTCTCCATCCACGGCCCGGGCCGCGGCAGCCGCCGGCCAATGGCAGGCACCATGCTGATCAGCAAGAACGGGCTGGCCAGACCAAAGCCAATCGAGGTAAACATCGCCAAGGTGCGCCACCACGGCGCGTCAGAGCCAAGCGCAAAGGTGGCGGCGGTGCCCAGAAACGGCGCGGAGCAGGGGGTAGACATGATCGCTGCGAACAGGCCATTGACCACGCTGGCGCCATAGCCCTGTCGGCCGGGTCGACCGGACAGAGACAGGTTCCACTCAAACACGCCAAGGGCGTTGAGGCCAAAAACGAAGATGAGGCCGATCATGCCGGCCACAAACTGCGGATTTTGGAACTGCATGCCCCAGCCAACCCGGTCGCCAGCGGCTTTGAGGCCAATCACCACCAGCGCCAGCGACACAAACATCAGCAGGACGCCGCCCGTATAGGCTAGGCCGTGCAGCCGGCGGGTATGGTCGGACGACCCATCGGTGACCTTGGAGTGCTCGACCAGGTTGAAGACCTTCATGGTCAGCACCGGCAGGACGCAGGGCATGACGTTGAGAATCAGGCCACCGAGCAAGCCAAAGCCTATTTGTTGCAGAATCTCAATCATAAAGCAGTCTACCTCGGCAGAGGTGTGCGGTCCGAGCTGGCCGGCCGCCACAGGTTAGCAAAGCAAACTCAGAGCCGCCAGCCGCCCGGGCCGCTGCAGGGGGCAAGAGCACCAACCGCGCCGGGTTGCCAGAGATTCCCGCTGCGTGCCACACTCGCTGAGCTTGGCAATTTGGCGGCGGTGGATCGAGCGATGCAAGACGTGGCCCCAGTAGAGCAAGCGGAAACTGCGCCAGTGACTGCGCCCCAGCGCACAGAGCTGCGGCGCGGGCGCAAGAAGAAGAAGGCCAAGCGACCGCGCTCGGCCCTGCGCAACGAAATCTTCAATCTGCCCAACATTTTGACCATGGGCCGTGTCGCCATCATTCCCGCCGTGATGTGGATGATGGAGGCCTCTAGCACCGCCACCGCCGGGCCCTGGACGGCGCGCTGGGCGGTGTTCTGGGCCACCACCATGTTCTCTGTGGCCTCCATCACTGACTTCTTGGACGGCTGGCTGGCGCGCAACCTCAACCTCCAGTCTGCCTTTGGCAAATTTCTGGATCCGCTGGCAGACAAGCTGCTGGTCCTGGCCTGTTTGGTAGAGCTGGTGGCGCTGGGCCGCACCCCGGCGTGGCTGGCGATCCTGCTGCTGTCGCGAGAGGTCGCCATCACTGGGTTGAGAGCCATTGCCGCCGATGAAGGGTTCGAAGTGCCCTCTGACCGTTGGGGCAAGTGGAAGACGGCGCTGCAGATGGTCGGTCTGATCGGCCTGCTGCTGCACTTTCCGATGCATGCCGATTTCTGGCTGCTGAGCGGCACCGTGGACTTCCACCGGGTCGGCTTGGCGCTGCTGACGCTGTCGATGCTGTTTTCCGTCGGCTCGGCGGCCGGCTACCTGGCCAATTTTGGCCGCCAGACCTTTGCCCGCCACCGCGACGGCGCGCCCGCGCAGGCCACCTAGGGGCTCCGGCAACAATCACTCATTGGTTTTCGCTGCATTGCTGGCGACGCCGCCCCGATCCCCGCCGCGAACAGGCGGCGGTGCCTGGACCCTTGCTTGAACCGTCTCGCCTCAGCGGGGCTCCACGAGCCTCCTTGGGGATGATCCCGCCCAATGCCTGTGTTGGATCGAACACCGCCGCCGGTCCAGCGCCCTGGTGGCCAATCTGCGCGGCAATTTCGACTCCTGCCGCCGACCTGTTATGTTGTCACGACGTCTACGTCTCTGCGGGGCTGCCGCAGCGAGGTGCCGATGATGGTTCAGGTGGCAGGGAAACGGGCCGCAAGGCCAACCGCCAGCGGTCGGCGCCTGGATCGCTGGCCGGCGCTGTGGCTGTGGGCGATCGTGGCTGTGGGCTGCGCCGCCGGCGAGACCCGCAGTGATGACCGGCCGTTGGTCCAGGCCATGGTAGCGGTCGACGAGTCGGCGATCGAAGCGGCCGAGCCGGCGGGCCCCGCCCCTACTCAAGCCAACGAGTTTGACGGAGAACTTCGCATCGCTGAGCCGGTCGCACCCAGCAGTCGCCGCCAGTGGGAAGACTCGCCGCAGACCTGGGTCATGCCCCTTTACGAGCGGCCGCACCCGCGAATCGCTTCGCAGGCCACGGGCTCGGTGTCGGTGGGGACTGTGACGGCCGGCTTTCTGGCCAGCGCCGCGGAGCTGCCGGTAGAGTCCACGGAAGTGCGCGTCCTGGACAAGGTGGTGGCCCGCAACACCCGCTTCACCACGGCGGAAATGCGCAAGCTGCTGCTGTGCGCGGCCAAAGAAGTGGCCAAGGTCCACCCTGGGCGGGTGTTGCAGCTCGGCAACCTATCGCGCCTGGGCGGCGGCCCCCTGCCTTGGTCGGTGTCGCACCACAATGGCCGAGACGCCGATCTGGCCTTCTATGCCCTGGACGAGCAGGGAAATCCCGCCAAGAGCGACCGGCTGTACCACTTTGACCGCCGGCTCAAGAGCTCGGACTCAGAGACGCCCCTCACCTTTGATGTGGCCGCCAACTGGACCTTCGTCAAAGCGCTGCTGACCTGCGAAGGCCCTCAGATCCAATACCTCTTCATTGCCAATTGGCTCAAGCAGCCCATGCTGCAGTACGCCGCCAAGAAGAAGGAAGACAAGGAAATCGTCGCCCGGGCGGCGGCGATCCTGCACCAGCCCAAGAAGGCCCTGGCCCACAACGACCACCTGCACCTGCGGATTGCCTGCAGTGCCGGCGACCAGTCTGAGGGCTGCGTCAACGCCTCGCGGGCACCGGCAGTGGCCGTGGGGAGGCAGCCGGGGGTGCAGGCGCGCCTGCCGGCAATCCGCGCAGCGCTGCAGGCAGCTGATGCCAGCCAACGCGCCGGTGCCGTGCAATTGCTAAGTCTTTATAGGGATGATGCGGCCGTGCCGCAGCTGTTCACCGCCCTGCGAGACGGCGTCGCTGCGGTGCGGGTCGAGGCGGCCAGGGCCCTAGGGCCGTGGAATCCGGGCGGAGCGGATCGCTACGTCGCCGAGGCACTGGCCCAGGAGATTGCGCCCGAAGCCGCAGTCGCACAGCTGACAGCCCTGGCAGAAATGGGCGCATTCCACCGCTTGGCGGATGCCTTGGCGGACCGCCGCGTGCTGGCGCCGCCAACCAGCAGCGTCGCCGTGCCGCTGGTCAACATCCGCAAGTTGGCCGTCAACCTGTTGGGCTACAGCGGCTCTCTGCTCGGCGCCCGCGCCGCGGTGCAGCTGCTAGACGATGACCACCCCCAAGTGCGAGACGAGGCCCGCGAGGCCCTGCAGCGCCTGACCAATTACGCCACGGTCGACCTGATTGCCGAATTGGCCGGGCAGGTGCCCCAACACAGCTGGGTCGAGCCCTTGGAGCCGACCGGCGAGAAGATGCTGTGGCTGGCCTTTCTGAACAGCCTTCCCGCCGAGGCCACTCGCCAGGACGTGGCTCTGCGCGGACTGGCCCGCCACGGGATTGAGATCGCCGCGCTGGACCGCCAGGGCCTGCCGGGCCTGGTGCAGGCGCTGGCGCTGCCAGGGCCGTGGCGAGACAACGCCGCGCAGTGGATCGCCCAGGTGGTTGCCCATCGCCCCAAGGTGGGCAGCGGTGCCGTCGCCCGGCCAACCCAGTACTGGACTACCTGGCTGACGCAGCGCCGCCTGGTCTCCGCGGCTCAAGCGGCCCTGGGCCTGGGCGGCGCGGCCGGCATCGCCGCTGCGCCTGCGGCCGCGCCAGAGCCCAGCGCTGGCCCCAGCCCAGCCAATGGCGCTGGCGGCGCTGCCGCAGGCAGCAGTGCCGCTGCCGCCCACGACGACGACTAGCTGGTCAGACCGTGTCCTTTGGCCCAAGTTGAAGGCCAAGCGCCGCTGGGCAGCTCGGCTTGCGCGTTGGCCGGCTTGCCCAACTCGGCCCGGGCGCACGGCCTTTCCCTGCAGCTCGCAGTGCCGCGGCCACCCGACGGCCCAGAGCCGGCAAGCAACCCAGCTGCCAGCGCTAGGTCGGGCGACTGGCTCGGGCGACCACATCGGCCAGCTCGCGCTCCAGGGCCTTGAGAGGCTCTAGCATCTCTTTTTGAATTTCGCGGCTCTCTAGCAGAGTCAGGTTCAAATCGCGCACTTGGTCCGGCGCAAACGACTCCAACACCGCTCGCCGCCAGCCGCTCAGGGCCTGGCGCAAGCCCACGTCCAGGCCAATCCGCCCCGGCAAGGTCATGGCAAAATCCAAAATACCCATCCGAGCTACAGTGGCAAAGCAAAAGCGGCACAGGTCCTCAAAGCGCTGGGCGTCGAATTCGCTGCGCTTGCCCATGCCAATGAGCACGATCCGCCCAAAGTTCAGGCGGCCGCCAATCGGAGAAAGCGTCGCTTCTTGGTAGTGACCGTCGACAAATTCGCGCAGCATCAGCCGAGACAGCTGGCCGTTCAGGCGCCAGTCGACCAAGCCCGTCAGGCCGCGCAGCGGGCGGTCGTCAGAAAAGCTGGTCAGCACCAAGCACTCGGCCTGCATGTCGTCCAGGTCTTCCAGGGTTGGGGTCACTAGGCGGATGCGCATGATTCCTCAGGCTGCGGGCGAGCTGGCTCAGGCCTTGGGGGCGCTTTTGCGCGGCCGCACGGGGATGCGCACGGCTTCGTCCACCGCACTGCTGCCGCGCTCTTGGGCGATGCGGTCCAAGATGCCGTTGACAAAGGCGCCTGAGTCCTCGTTGCCAAATTTCTTAGCGATCTCAATCGCCTCGTTGATCACGACCTTGCGCGGCACGCTCTCTGCCATGAACAGCAGCTCAAAGGCAGCCAGGCGCAGGATGTTGCGGTCGACCACGCTCATGCGGTCCAGCTTCCAGTGGTGCGAAGTGGCCTGCAGGCGCTGGTCGAGCTCGGCGCGGCGGTTGATGACACCGTGGACCAGCTCTTCGCCGTGGCGGCGCACTTCTGGATACCCGTCGGGCTTTTCTCCGGCGAATTTGGCCCAGTAGTCTTCAATGGCGGCCGCGGGATCGCCGGCGACCCAGTCAAGCCCGTACAGCACCTGCAGGGCCGATTCACGGGCGCGGCGACGACTGTAAAGGGAGGGATCGGCGCGCTGTGGGCTGGGGGAGGGATTGCTCATCTCGGCGGGTGTCTCCATCGGTTCATGGGGCTGGGATGCACAGCCTGGGCGGAATGCTGAGCTGACCGGCGGGGCTCAAAAGCTCGTCGGTCCCAGGCTGCGCAGGGCCAGGACCGTCTCTACGGCGCCGAGCGCAAATTCGCGGCCCTTGTTGGCGCGGGCGGGGTCAGCCCGCTCTTCTGCTTGGGCCAGGGTGTTGGTGGTCAGGACGCCGAACAGCACTGGGACGCCCGTCTGCACGGCCACCTCTTGAATACCGCGCGCCGCTTCGCCCGCTACGAAATCAAAATGCGGGGTGTCGCCGCGAATCACCGCTCCCAGGCACAGCACTGCGTCAAAGCGCCGGCTGCTGACTGCGCGCTTGGCGGCGACCGGCAGCTCAAAGGCGCCTGGCACGCGCACGATTTCTGCAGGCGGTGCGCCCACTTCGGCCAAGGCTTTGACGGCCTCGGCCAGCATCGGCTCGACCAAAAAGCCGTTCCAGCGCGCCGCCACCACCGCGATCCGCACGTGGCTGCCGTCGGGCAGACCGCTGTAGGCGATTCCGTGTCCCATCGCGCTCTCCTACGGCCAGATTTCAAAAAAGCCGGGTTCGTTCTTGATGGTAGCCAAGTAGGGCCCGCCAGGCGTGCAGCAGCGGTTCTCGTCGTCGCGGTAGGTGCTCGACAGCGCCGGGCCCTTAAAGCGGATTGCCGTGCGGCCGCCGCCGGTGTCCAGATCCTCAAAAATGCCCTCGGCCACGGCAAACACTTGCTTGAACTTGAGGTTGGCTGTGCCGTCGACGGCCACCCAAAAGCGATCGCCCTTGCCGCGGCCGTGCAGCACGCCCTGGACGAGAAAGTCGGCGCTGGTGTTGGCGTCCTTGCCGGTGCAGCTGAACCACGGTCCGTCAAAGACCAAGCCCTGGCAAAGAAAGCTGGCGTGGCCGGCCGTCAGCTCACTCGAAGGGATCTGGCCGCCGGACGCCGAGTAGGACTCATTGTAGGACGCCAGGTTGCACGGCTCGATGGCATGGGTGCAGCGCGGCGGCTCCATGCGCAGGTGCAGGGTCAAGGCAGCCTTGGACGGCGGCGATCCTCCCCAAAAAGAGCTGCGCTTCCCTGCGAATTTCCACAATTTTTGCGAAGTGACATCTAGGGTAGAGACCATGGGCTGGCCAGCGCCCGCCAGGGCCTTGTCTAGCGTGGCGCCGCCCGCCAGCTTGCCAAGCAAAGAAGAGACCGCAGCCAGGGCCTGGGCGCTGGTGACCTGCCCGGTAAAACCGACCACGGCCCGCGCCGGCGGATCGCCCAGCTTGCCGGCCAGGATCTTGGGGCTGGCTTCTTCGGTGGCACCTGGCATGACCTGGCTGGCCGCCAGCACGATCAGGCCTGGACCGCCCAGAGGCGGAGCCGTCAGCAGATCGCCTACCTGCACTCCGTAGATCAGTTGGTCGCCAAACACGCCGCGCGACACCGTCAGCCCCAGGGGTCGCTGCTTGGACGGCGATCCGGTCTCGACCACGCCGGCCCCCAGCCACACCACGGCGTCAATGCCCGTGAGCGTCGGCAGCAACGCCAGCACGTCGGACTTGCGGACATAGTCAATACTTTCAACACTATCGTACAGGCCGGTGGCCTTGGCTGCGCTGACCAGCGGGCCCGCATCCAGCCCCAATTGCGGCCCATAGGCGTTGAGCACCACCAACCGGCGCTTGCCAAACTGGACCTGCTGCAGCTGCGCCCGCGCCGCGTCGGCATCGATCTTGTAGGTCGGATTGGGCTGCTTGAGTGCGCCAATCTGGGTAGAGTCATCTTCTTTGTTCAAGAATTTGATGGTCTTACGCATCACCGGCGCACCGATGTGCAGCTTGGTCAGGGCCTTGCCAGTATCGTCGGTAAAGGCGGCACCGCTGGCGGTATAAACGGCCTTGCCTGCCGTGCAAACTTTGGCCTTGGTACAGAGGCTCCAGGCTGCGCTGACTTCGCCTCTGGGGGCGGTGGCCGAGGCGGCGAGCTCTGCCCATACCAGCCGATTGCCGGCCGCGTCGACGACTTCGCCCGCAGCTTGCACCGGCTGGGCAATGGCATCGACCTGGGCTTTCAATGCGGCATTATTGGCTAATTCGTTGGGCCAGCACAGGGCGGCGGTGGCGCCACAGCTCAGGCTAAGGCTCTGCTGAGATGTACGCGCTGGCAGGCTGGCGGCAGCGGCGGCTTCCTCTGGCTCGCCGCAACCGGCGGCTGTGGCTGCCAGCGCGGTGACCCCGGCGGTTGTAGCCAACCAACGCGACAACCGGCCGACCAGCAGACGGCGGAGAGACTGATTCAGACTGCAAACTGCAGCTGTTGCAAAGAGCGGGTGGGCCATCGCGCAATCCTGCCGCGCCCGGCGGCTGCCGCAGTTTAGGCCGGCGCGCCGCGAAAGTCGAACGCTTTGCGCACCAGCGCTGGCAGGCAGGGCCGGTCGCTGCCGCGGATCTTCGCCATCTGTCAGGAATTGTGAAGAGGGCCCCGCGGACAGATCCCAAACCCACTGCGACGCGTCACACTCCTAGCCGCGGGAGCTGTGAGCTCGCCCGAGCACCCCGCGAAGTTGGCAGGAAAGGTCCCTGCCGCTTCGCCCAATGTTTGACAGCGGAGGTCCATGGCCGTTAGCATGCCGCTTTGTCGCGGCGAACAGCCAGACCGCGCAGAAAGACAAGTAGTCATCTAAGGTTTGCCGTCGGACGGCGTTATCGGGGTAGGGCTGTCCGGTCCCCCAGACCAGGAGCGAGCGCAGATGGGTCTCGACACCAGCCGCGTACTGCGAATCGGCGTTGTTTACCGTGGTCAAGTGGTGGCTGAGCGCGTGCTCGACCGCCGCATGGACATCACGGTGGGCACTCGGCCGGATGTGACTATTCAGGTAAGTGCCAAGGACTACCCTGACTTTCCTGGCCTGATCCCGGTGGCAGTTGTGCACAACAACGCCTACCACGTGGTCATGCCGGCGGACCCAGCCCACGGCGTGAGCTTGCGCGGCGGCCCGGCAGCCGGGCTCGAAGCGGTGCGCAGCCAGATCAGCCAAATCAAAGGCCAAAAGGCTGTGCCGGTCGAGGCCTTTACCGGCGGCTCGCTGACAATGGGCGACATCATCTTGATGTTCCAGTTTGTCCGCGGCGATGCCGTGCCTACCGTGACCCACGAAGAGACGGTGCTGCGCATCGGCTTGGTGCACGAGGACCGGCTGCTTTCCGATCAAGTGTTCCACGCCGGCCGCCCGGTCTCGATCGGCTCGCAGGCCAAAGACACGGTCGTCCTGCCTGACATCGACTACAAGGGCCCGTCAGCCACCTTCTCTGGCGACAAGCACGGCTCCAAGTTTCAGGTGCACCTGCCCAAGGACTGCCAGCTGCGGCTGGCGTTTGACGGCCTGCCTATGGACCTGGCCGAAGCCACCGCCAAGAAAGTGGTTACCCAGGGACCAGACGGCGTGCACTTCGCGCTGCCGCTCAAGTCGCGCGGCCGGGCCTCGCTGGGCCCCTATACCCTGCTGTTCCAGGTGGTTCGCCAGTCAGTGACCGTACCGGCCATGCCGCGCAAGAGCATCGCCGCCCAGGTCTTTGGCCCGCTGATGAACGATTCAGCCTGGACGATTTCCTTTGCCGTGTCTTTCCTGCTGCTGGTGTCGCTGGTGGCGCAGTCGCGGCTGTACTATGAAAGGCATGAAAAATTCATGGAGAAGGCCCGCGCTGCTGAAGAGCAGGCGTCGGCCATCTACGAAGTGGAAGTGATCGAGAAAGAAGAGGTCAAAGAAGAAGAGAAGAAGCCCGAAGTCGACATCATGTCCGACAAGGCCAAGGAAGCGCAGAAAGAAGATCTGAAGAAAGAAGAAGAAAAGAAGCCCAAGAAGGCCGACGTGGCCGACAAGCCCGACAAAGTGCAAGCCCAGGGCAAGCAAGCCGATCCTGAAGAGAAGGCTCGGCAAGCTCGTGCCGCTGTAGAGCAAAAGACCGTAGCCGGTGCCTTCAAGGGCATGGGCGCGTCAAAGATGTTTGCAGATTCCGGCGACTCGGAAGGCGGCGACGTGGTGGCCAAGACCTTTGGCGGCGCGGGCGGCGATGGCGCAGAGGGGGCAGCGGGCCCGGGCGCCGGCGGCGTCAAGCTCAGCGGCTCCAACGCGGGCGGCGGCACCATGGAAAAGGTTGCGGCCGGCAAGAAGGGTGGCTTTGGCGATCGCGAAGCGGCGGCCGTCAAGGATGAAGGCAAGAAGAAAGAGGAAACCGCGGTCCAGGTTCGCCTGAGCTCTGGCGGCGTCGAGGGCGGCGAGGGCGGCAGCAAGGGCGAGGTCGGCAAGGTCGTCTCGCGCAAGAACTCCGCCGTGCAGCGCTGCTATGAAGAGGCCCTGCGCGACAACCCAGACGAAGGCGGCAAGGTCAAAGTGACCTTCACCGTCGGCACCGAAGGCACCGTGACCGACGTCAGCGTCTCTGGCGCCTCGGGCAAGTTCTCTGACTGCATCCGCTCGAAGTTCTCTGCTATTCGCGGCTTGCCGTTGCTGCCGTCGCCGCAGACCTTCAGCCAGTCCTACGTGTTCTCCAAGGGCGGCGGCTAGTCGCTGCCCCCGGCAGGCGCTCATGGTGGTCCTGGGCCTGACCGGCGGCATCGCCTGTGGCAAGTCGGCCGTTTCGGACCGGCTGCGCCAGTGCGGTGCCCAGATCGTCGACGCAGATGCGATCGCCCGGCAGTTAGTGGCCCCAGGAACGCCGGGGCTGCACGCCGTGGTCCAGCACTTTGGCAGCGAGTTTCTGGATTCCCAAGGCATGCTGCTGCGAGCCAAGCTGGGCCAGCGGGTATTTGGCAATCCAGCCGAGCTCAAAGTGTTAGAAGGCCTGCTGCACCCGATGATTCGCCAGGAAATTGCCCGGCAGCTGGCAGCGGCGGCCCAAGCGGGTCGGCCTCTGGCGGTGGTGGATGCGGCGCTGCTGCTGGAAATGGCCCTGGACGCCAGCTGTGACGCCACCGTCACGGTAGAAGCGGATCCAGAGCAGCAGATCGCCAGGGTCGCCGCTCGCGACGGGATGCCGCGCGATCAAGCGCTGCAGCGGCTGGCGGCCCAGGCCAGCTCGGCCGATCGGCGCGCCCGCGCCACCTGGACGATTGACAACCGTGGCACGCTGGCCGACCTTGATCTGGCGGTCCAGCAGTTGGTCCAGGCACTGGCAGAGCGGTTTGTCGCACTGCGGCCTTGGGCGCGCGCGGTTGCCGCCGGCGGATTCTCTCACAGCCCAGGCACGCCATGATTTCAAACCCTTCTGCAAGAACAGTCCTGGTCACCGGCTATCCGCTCGACGCGGCGAGGCGGCTGGTGGCCGAGCTGGTGGCCGGCGGCGACCGCGTGCTGGTCCTGGCGCGAGACAAGTTTGAGAGCGAGGCGCGCGCTTGGGCCCAGACCCTGACCGACCGCGGCCCTGGCGTCAGCGAGGTGTTGGCGGGAGACATCCTGGCCTTGGATCTCGGCCTGACTGGCGCACAAGTCCGCAGGTTGCAGGCCGAGGTGCAGTACGTCCACCACCTGGCGGCGGTCCACTACTTGGGGATCGATGCGCCGCGGATGCGCGAGGTCAACGTCGAGGGCCTGCGCGAGGTGCTGGAGCTGGCCCTGGGCATGAAGCGCCTGCAGAGGGTGTGCGTGTGGTCGACGGTTTTTGTCGCCGGATCGCGCACTGGGCTGGTCCATGAGTCGGATCTCCGGCAGGGGCAGAGCTTCCGCAATGCCTACGAGCGGACCAAGGCCGAGGCCGAGGAGCTGGCGCGGTCGGCGATGCCCCAGCTGCCAGTCACGGTGGTGCGCCTGCCGATTCTGGTCGGCGATTCGCGCACTGGCGAGGCAGGTCGACTGGAAGGCGTCAGCGCCGTTGCAGCCAGCATCGTCCACAGCCCCACCGCGGTGCAGCTACCGGTCATGGGCAATCACCCGTTGCACATCGCGCCGGTCGACTACGTGGTCAACGCCGCCATCCACCTGAGCCGGCACCCAGATGCCTCTGGCGGGACCTTCCACCTGGTCGACGAGCAACCGTTGACTACCAAGGCTTTCTTTGACGCCGTGGCCGACGCAGCGGGCCGACCGCGCCCCGCCGTGTCACTGCACAGCCGCCTGCAACACGCAATGCGCCGGCTGCCGACGCTTTCTGGCGACGAAAAGCACCAGCGCTCTTTCCTGGAGTGGTTTGACGGCGGGGTGCGCTTTGACGCCAGCCGTGCCCGCACCCTGCTGTCTGGCAGTGGCCTGAGCTGCCCGCGCGTGGCCGAGTACATCGACGTCTATGTGGCGTGGCTGCGCGAACAAGACCTGTGAGCTCTCCTCCGAGATTCTTGTTCAGTTTCAATACACTTACGACACTCATTGCGCCCAGCTGAGCTGACTGGTATTCTCCTGGATTCGTCGGATGGCCGGAACAAGGGCCCCATTCGATGCTGCGCTGCCTGCGGGTCAAGACCGGCACGCTGCGGCGCCGTGGCTGCCCTCGACTAGAGCCAATGAGTAATCCCAACCTATTGGACGCACAGACCCGCATCACGGCCGTCAAGGACCTGACGCTGCCGAGCCGGTCGCGCGACGCCTTCTTGGTGATGGTCCGCGGTCCAGAGCTGGGCAAGAGAATTCCCTTGACCGATCGGGTGGTCAGCATCGGCCGCGACCCCGAGAGCACGGTGCCGCTGCGCTCTGACAGCGTCTCGCGCTACCACGCCCGCATTGAGCCCGACGGCGCCGGCTACCGCTTGATCGACAATGCCTCCACCAACGGCACCTACCGCAACGATGCCCAGGTGGTCGGATCGGCGATTCTGGCCACCGGCGACTACATCCAGGTCGGCGACAGCATCTTCAAGTTCTTGGCTGGCGACAACATCGAGGCCGATTTTCACGAAGAGATCTATCGCCTGACCATCGAGGACAGCCTGACCCAGGTAGCCAACAAGCGGGCCCTGCTCGATTTCCTGGAGAAGGAGTTTGCCCGGGCAAAGCGGTACCAGCGCGACCTCAGCGTCATCATGATCGATCTGGACTTCTTCAAGCGCGTCAACGACACCTACGGCCACCTGATGGGTGACTTTGTACTGCGCGATTTTGCCAAGCTGATAGGGTCGCGGATCCGCCGCGAAGAGCTGTTTGCGCGCTACGGCGGAGAGGAATTCTGCATCGTGGTGCCAGAGCTGAGCCGCGACAACGCCATACGCTTTGCCGAGACCTTGCGGGCGCTGATCGAAGAGCACCCCTTCTCCTTTGAGGGTACGTCGCTGCGGATGACGGCGTCGCTTGGCGTCTCGACCTGCGGAGAGGCCATGACCCGCAGCGAAGACCTGCTGTCCGCGGCCGACGAGAACCTGTACCGCGCCAAGAACGATGGCCGCAACCGCGTGATTGGCTAGGGCCCATGGGCGGCGGTTGGCACCATGGCCAGCACTGAACGCCCGCGCGAGCGCCGGCGCCCGTTGCGGCTAGACGGCTGGGCTGCGCCCTACAGTTTCTTGAGATTTCTGGGCGCATCTCTGCACCGGCCACTGCTGGCGGCGCTGTTGCCGTGCTTGATGGTGGCGTGCGGCGGGCAGTCCTGCAGCGGCTGCGACGGCCCGCTGACCCAGCCCACGGCGCCTGACCAGCTCATGCTGCCCGGGGCCACCCAAGTCCGCATCACGCAGCATGGTTTTGACGTCATCGCCGCCAAGATGGTGGCGCTGCTCAAGGCCGTGCTGGGCGCAGGGGCGGGCGGTCAGGCGGTCATTGATGTCGCCAAGTTGCTGGGGCCCCAGCCTTTGCAGTTTTCAGGCGGTTTTGGGCTCTTTCAAGGCAAGGCCGGCGCCCGCGATCTGGTGCTGACGCTGGATCTGGCCTCTCTCAGCATTGACCTTGTGGACGGATCGAGCCCGGCGCGGCTGCGCATTTCTTTTGATCACGCCAAGATCGGCGCCCTGCAGGGGGTGGTATTTGGCGAGTCGAGCTTTGCCGGCCTGTCTTCCGACGCGGCCTGTCACCTCAAGAACGGGCTGCAGGCTGGCTCGCCAACGGCGCACCTGGCGACCGTGTCAGGCCAGATGGACTTGGTGCTGGGGGTAGATGCCGGCGGCAAGCTGGCCGTGACCGTGCAGATCCAAAAGCCGGTGGTCCACGAGATCGGCTTTGCCCTGGCCAAAGACTGTGGCCTCAAAGAGTGCAAGGATCAGGTGCTGTTGGAGTCGGCGTGCCTGGAATGCGAGCTGTGCGCCACGGGCAAGCTGGCCAGCGATGCGGCCGCCACGCTCAAGGACGCGCTGGGACCGATCCTGACCAAGCTCATGGAGTGGGCGGGCAACCTCTTGGTCAAGCAGGTGCTGGCTGACACGATCAACGGCAAGCCGCTGAACCTGGAGATTCCCCTGGACGCCAAGGCGCTGATCGGACAGGTGGCACCGCCCCTGGCTGGGCTGCTGGGCGAACCGGCGGGGCCGATCAAGCTGCGCGGCCGGCCGTCGCCCCAGGCGTTTGTGGTGCAAGACAAGGCCTTACAGGTGCGCATGGATGCCGCCGTTTTTGCGCAGGCTCATCCGTGCGCCATCGAGCCAGGGCTGGATGCGACGGCGGTGTTCGCCCAGCTGCCCAGCGGTCCACCGCCGCCGCTGCCAGCTCAGATGACGGTCATGGATGCCAAAGGGGTCGGCGCCCCCACCGCGGTCGATGTAGCTTTGCTGCTGCGGCGCAGCGCGCTGGACGAGGCGGTGTGGTCGGTGATGCGCTCTGGACTGCTGTGCACCGCAGTGGATACCGGCCAGCTGTATCAGCTCTCGGGTGGCAAGCTGCTGGTCACGGTGGGCGTGCTCGACCTGGTCCTGCCTGGGGTGCGTCAGCTCGCTTCCACCGGAGCGCCGCTGCGGATTGCGGTGACGCCGCGGGCCAAACCCCAGGACGCGCCGTGGGTGGGCCTGGCCCAGGAGGCCACGGCGACTGCGGTCAAGCTGCGGCTGCACGGCCTGCAGATCGCGGTGGAGGCGCGGGTCCGCGAGCGCTGGCTGACGCTGGTCGAGCTGGAAATTGACGCCGAGGTGACGGCCGGGCTGCAGGTGCTGGGCCAGCAGCTGGTGCTGACGGTGCGCGAGGTCGACATTGCCCAGCTGGCCGTGATCGGCGATCCGGTGGCGCCAAGCGCCGATTGGGCCTCTCTGG
The DNA here is from genome assembly GCA_903919145.1 of uncultured Myxococcales bacterium. Classification (GTDB taxonomy): domain Bacteria; phylum Myxococcota_A; class UBA9042; order UBA9042; family UBA9042; genus SXRM01. The sequence continues at coordinate 21,601 of CAIXGW010000104.1, read as the reverse complement.
CGCCAACGGTGGCCAAGGTGGCGGTGAGCCTGCTGCTGGCCCAGCCGCTCAAGTTCGACGTCGATGTCCAGGCGGCGCTGCAGCAGGTCATCCAGTTGCCCATAGCGGCTGATCTGGTGGGCGTGCAGGCCGCTGGCCAGGGCGACTGGTTGCTGCTGGGCATCAGCCTGCAGCCGCTGGCGGGAGGCCTGCCATGACCCGCCGCCTGGCCAGGAATTTTCTCGAGGTGCTGCTGGCCTTCGCCGCCGTCCTTGGCGGCTGCGGCGACCCGGATCCGCCGCCGGCCCTGGTCTGCAGCGGCCCTTCGCAGTGCCCTTCGGGCTTTCACTGCGGGCCAGCCGGGGTGTGCGCCGGCGACGTGCTGTGCAGCGGCGACGACCAGTGCTGCCTGGGCGAGCGCTGCGAGGGCGGCGTCTGCCGCTCGCGCCAGGCTTGCAGTGCCGCCGCCCAGTGCCTGGATCCGGCGACAGTGTGCGTGCATGGCATCTGCGCACCGGCGGCGTGCAGCGTTGGCCAGCCTTGCCCCGGCGGTCGCAGCTGCATTTGGGGATTGTGCGCCTCCAAGACGCCCTGCGGTGGCCAGTGCCCGGCCGGGCAGGCCTGCGCGGCGCGGCTGGATCGCTGCGTCGCGGCGCCGATGAGCGACTGCGCCGCTGGCCAGCTGGCGGTGCTGACCAATGAAGAACAGCTGATGCCAGAGGGCTGTGCTGCCGTGGTCCCGCAGGTGGCATGCAAGGTACTGCCACGACTGCCAGAGGGAGACCGCGCGCCGCCCGGCGTGCTGCTTTCCAGGCCCGCAGAGCTGGTCCATCTCGCCTATGACCGGACCTACGGCGACACGGTGGTGGCGGTCTACGGCTCGACCCCGCCGTTTCCTCGCAAATCCACGCGTGTTGTCAGTGGCTTGCCTGCCAGCGCCCCCGTGGTGGGCGCCCTGGACGGTCCGCGCGGCGGCGAGGCAGAGCCTGGCCCCGATCGCGGCAGCAGCCTGGGCGCGGCAGCGGGACCCAAAGGTGAAATTCACGTGGCAATGCGCGACGATACTGCTGACGCCCTGCACTACGCGCGGCTGGACCCCAAGGGAGAGGTAGTGCAGCACCAGGTGGCCAAGGGCCCAGGCCTGGGCGCGCGGGTGGCCATTGCGGTCAGCGCCGCCGGCCAGCCGCTGATCTTGGCGTTTTCGCCCGCGGCCCCCGAAGCCGCGCCGCCGCGCGCAGCCCGGCTGACCGCGTACGCCGCCAAGTCGACCGCTCCCGCCGCGGCGGCAGACTGGGTCGCCTCTGAGGTAGACAGCGAATGGGTCAGCCCCACCCTGCCCCCCTGCGGCGGCCCCTGCCCCAGCGGCCAACTGTGCGCCCTGGACGGCCAGGGCAAGAGTTCCTGTGTGCCCGTCTCCACCAGCTGTGCCCCTTGCCTGCTGGGCCAGGTCTGCGCCGGCGGCCAGTGCCGGAGCCAGGCGCTGCCGCTGCCCGCACTCGATCCAGAGCTGCAGGGCCGCGGGGTCAGCCTGGACTTGCGCACTTTGGCTGGCGGCCAGATGCTGGCGGTGGCCTACAGCAACAGCGCGCGCAACCTTGCGATCTACCAGCCCTCTGGCAGCAATTGGCTCCGCACCAGCGTGCCGCTGCTGGCCGATTCCAGCGACGCCGGACGCTTTGTCAAAATCGCCGACGGCGGCGACGGCCAGTGGTGGCTGGCGGCCGAGGACAGCCAGCGCGGCCGCCTGGCCTGGTGGCGGCAGCAGGGCACCACCTGGCAAAGCGGCGTGTGGGATGACGGCAACCGCGCCGATGGCCACCACCGGGTGGGCGCCGACGTCGCCGTAGCCCGCCATCCCTTTGGCGGCCTGCTGGTGGCCCACCAGGACACCCGCCGCGCCGATTTGCTGGTCCAGCGCGGCATGCAGGTGGGCAAAGCCGGACTCACGGCAGTGCTGGCCAACAAGGGAGCAGCGGGCTTCTCTCCCTCGATCGCCCAGGTGGGCAGCAAGGCGTGGGTAGTGGCATCCTTTGCAGCGGTCTTGGAGCCAAGTGGCGGATTGCGCCATCAAGTCGAGCTGCGAGAGCTGATCTGGGGCGGAGAATAGCGATGGCGAGGATCCAAAACGACAAGGACGGCACGATTTTGGCCTTTATGGTGATTGTGCACGCCTTGGCGCTGTGGGGCCTGCTCAGCCCCGGCTGGAACGCGTCGCGGCTGGCGGTCGCCATCGCTGTGTATGTCGTTGCAGGTATTGGCACCACCGTGGGGCTGCATCGGCTGATCTGCCATCGCAGCTTCCGCTGCCCCCTGTGGGTAGAGCACGCGCTGGTAACAGCGGCGATGATCACCGGCCAAGGCAGTCCGCTGCTGTGGGCAGCGACCCACCGCCGCCACCACGCGCGATCGGACAAAGTCGGCGATCCGCACACGCCCAAAGACAGTTTTTGGTACGGCCACATCGGCTGGATCTGGCATCGCAGCTCCTCGACTCCCGACGAATGGCGGCGCTGGTGCAAGGACCTGGCCCAAGACCGCTACTACCATTTTCTGCTGCGTGGGCGCTTGGTTCCGCATCTGGCGGTGGCCGCGGTGATCGGCCTGACCCTGGGCTGGCAGGCGCTGCCCAGCTGCCTCTACCTGCCGATGGTCCTGTGGATGCACGCCACCTATTCGGTCAATTCCTTCGGCCATTCGGCAGCCTGGGGCCAGGCACCGTTCGCCACCGGAGAGGGCTCGCGCAACGTCGCCTGGGTCGGCTGGGCCGCGCTGGGCGAGGGCTGGCACAACAACCACCACGCGTTTCCCGCCTCGGCGCGCCACGGCTTGTTGGCCGGCCAGGTTGACGCTTCTTGGCTGGTGATTTCTGCCCTGGTGGCCTTGGGGCTGGCGTCGGACGCCAAACTGCCCGACCCTGGGCGCCTCGCCGCATCCCGCCGCGATCGACACCAAGGAACCAGATGACGAGCCCCGCCAACGCCCCCCTTGCCCAGCGCGCCCCCCGCAAGCTGCTGCGGCGCCTGTTGCCGTGGTTGGCAAGTCTGGCCCTGCTGGCCACCAGCGCCTGCGGCGGGGCGATGGCCACCGGCACGGTGTCCCCGCGGATCTCGCAGGGCATCACCAAGCTCAACAGCGAGTTGGCTAAGGGGGACGGCAACAGCTGGCGGTCGCACTTCATTGACGTCGGCCAGGGGTTGGCGGTGCTGCAGGAGTTTCCCTGCGGGGCGGTGCTCATCGACGTCGGCGGCGAAGAGGATGACAAATTTCAGTCCGACGCCGCTTTGCTGCGCTACTTGGATGCTTTTTTTGAGCGGCGAAGTGATCTCAAGGGCTTGGACCTGCTACTGCTGACCCATCCCCACGTCGACCACACCCGCGGTGTTGCGGCCGTGCTGAACAACTACGCCGTGCGCAACCTGGTGGACAACGGCCAGGGCAGCGGCTCGGGGGCACCGGGCCAGCTGGTGCTGCAGCAGTGGGCGCGCGATCACGGCGACGTTCGCTACCGCGCCGTAGCCTTGGCCGACATCGCCGACAACCGCGGCTTGGTCGACCCGATCCTCGACCCGGTCAAGTGCCCGGCCATCGACCCGCAGATCACCGCCCTGTGGGGGCGCGTGGACAGCGACCCGGGCTGGCCAGGCATGCGCTTTGGCAAGACCCCCTTTCAGAACGGCAACAACCACAGCGTAGTGACCCGCATTGCCTTTGGGCGGGCCAGCGGCTTGTTTACCGGCGACCTGGAAGAACCGGCCATCCGCGACCTGCTCAAGCGCTATGCGGGCACTGCGCTGCTCGACGTCGATCTGTACCAGGTGGGCCACCACGGTGCGGCCAACGGCACCATCCCAGAGCTCTGCGAGGCCATGACTCCAGAAATAGCTGTATTTTCGATGGGTCCGCCGCAGTGGCAGATGACCTGGTCGGCCTGGAAGTACGGCCATCCCCGCCGCCAAATCGTCGAGATGCTGGCGGAGGTGATGACCCGCAAGCGCAAGCCGATCGAGGTGCAAGTGGGCCTCAAGAGCGAGACCTTTGAGCCGATGACGGTCGAGGCGGCCCTGTACGGCACAGGCTGGGACGGCACCGTGGTCGTCGAGATGATGGCCGATGGCCGCTCGCGGGTGCTGACGGCCGGTCGCTAGGGGCCTGCGGGAGCGATGTCCCCAGGCTCCCCTCAACCGCAGCGGGTCGCTTCCAGGCGGTCTGGCTTCTTTCAGCCCAGAATCGCTTTGAGCATCTGCGTGTCGCCTTGGATGGCGGTGCGCTGGCTGTAGAAGCGCAGGCCGCGCTCGCCGCCGAGCTCTTCGCCGCCGCCGGCCTTGCCGGGGCCGCCGTGGACCAGCGATGGCATCACCGCGCCGTGGCCGACCCCCTGGTCAAACACCTTGGCGCTGCCCCAGTAGATCCGGCCGGTGTGAGGGGCGATCCCCAGCAGGACCTGACGGCTCCAGGCCACGTCGTCGCTGAACACGCTGGCCGCCAAGCTGCCGCCGCCGCGAGCGACGATCGCCACGGCTTCTGCTGGCTGACCGCTGACGGCAAACAGGGTGGCGACGGGGCCAAAAACTTCATGATCGTTGACGTATTCTGCGTCGATGCCGCGCTCGGTCTGCAGCAGCGTGGCCGGGGCAAAGCAGCCCTCTAGCGGCAGCGGCCCCTGCCACACGACCTGGGCGTGCTTGGTCGCCTCGGCAATGCCGGCCAGCACGTCGCGCTGCTGGGCGGGGCCTGCCAAAGGCCCCAGGATGACGCCGTCATCGCCGGGATCGCCAATGCGCAGATCCGCCAAGCGCCCCACCAGCTCTTCGCGCACCTGCTCCAGCAGCGCCTGGGGCACCAAGATTCTGCGGATCGCCGTGCACTTCTGCCCAGCCTTTTGGGTCATCTCGCGGACGACTTCGGCAAGGAACATGGTCCAGGTGTCCGATCCCGGCTCAACGTCTGGCCCCAGCAGGCAGGCATTGAGAGAGTCGGCCTCAATGTTGACCGGCACATTGAGGGCAAGCACTTGCTTGTGCCCGCGGATCTGCTGGCCGGTGGCGCCAGAGCCGGTGAACACAATGGCGTCCTGCGACCCCACGTGGTCCAGCAAGTCGCCCGCCGAGCCCACCAGCAGCTGCAGGACCCCTGGCGGCAGCAGGCCTTCGCGCTGCCACAGCTCGACCATCCGCACTGCCAACAGCGCAGTCGCCGTTCCCGGCTTGGCCAGCACCGGCATGCCCGCCAGGACCGCCACTGCCAGCTTCTCGCTGAGGTTCCAGGCCGGAAAATTGAAGGCGTTGATGTGGATCGCCACACCCGTGCGCGGCGTAAGGATGTGCTGGGCCACAAAGCGCTTGGATCGAGAGAACTGGACCTGATCGCCATCCAGCAAGAAGCTGCGATCTCCCAGCTGCGCGCCGAGCTTGGCGTAGAACGCCAGGGTTCCAGAGGCCCCATCGACGTCGAACTTGCCGTCGCCGCGGGTCGTGCCCATGTTCAGCCTGGAGTGGTCCAGCAACTCGTCGCGGTGAGCCCCCACCGATGCCGACAGCCGGCCGAGAAGCTGGCCGCGCTGGGCAAACGTCATGGCGCGCAGGGTCGGGCCCCCTACTTCGCGGGCGTGCTGCAGGGCCGCCGCCAAGTCCAGGCCGCGACTGGAGCAGCGGGCAATCTCTTGACCGGTCGCGGCATTGTGCAGGGCCGTGAATGGCGCCTGGCCCTCCACCCAGTGGTCTTGCAGGAACGAGCTCAGGGTTTGCATGTGGGCTCCTAGGGACAAGGAAGGCGGTGGGTGGGGTTCAGGGCCCGACGCGGCTTGCAGGCGGGCCGGGGCTCAGCGCGCCCATCGCGGGTTCGCCGCGGGGGGCGCAATGACGCCGTATCGAAAAGGATCCAGCAGCGGTCGACAAGCCTTTGAACAACAATCGAGTCCAACCTCAGTTGAATTCGCGACTGTGCCCGCTCGGACCCAAGGCCGTCAAACCAGTCCGGCCTACACCCGGTTCTGGCTCACAGGCCTTGGGTACTGCTGTCAGGACTTTCTTCTCCCAGCCAGCCCCAGGCCGCTGGCAACCCTGCGGGGACTCTGGGTTCGATGGACTAGTTCATGGTCTCGCCAGTGAACTTGCCCACCACCACGGTGGCTGGTCGCACGACTTCATCGCCAAACAGACAGCCGGCCGACACGCTGTGAACCACCGTGTTGTCCTGGGCCTCGGAGGCGACCGGCAATGTGGTGATGGCTTGGTGGCGCAGCGGGTCAAAGCGCTCGCCCAGGCCGTCAAAGCGGACCAAGCCCATGCTGGCCAGCGCCTGATCGAGCTGCTGGCGAATGATCTTGACGCCATCTACAAAGCTTTCTGCCACCGCGACGCCGGGCTTGGCGCTTTCAAGCGAGCGGTCCATGTTGTCCAAAACGGCAAGCAGACCGGCCACGGCCTTGACCTGGTCGCGCTTGAGGCTGCGCTCATGCTCGCGGGCCATGCGGTCTTTGGCGGCGTTGAATTCCTGGCGCGCCTTGTCAAAGGCTGCGGCATAGCTGCGGGTCTGCTCGCTGGCTTCGTCGGCGCGGCGCTGCGCCTCGCCCAGCTTTTGTTCCAGGTCGGCCACGCGAGCCTTGAGTTCGATTGTCTTGGCATCGTCCTGAGCGTGCTCGTCGGCGGGGTCTACCGATGCGGGCTCAGCTTCTTGCTTGTGCTTGGCCATGGGGAACTCCTGTTGCTCAAAGGCTCGCTCAGATGGTCAGGGGGTGGGTAGCCCGATGGGCAAACGGCCGACGCGAGAGGTTTCCCTGTTCGCGCCGGCCGTCCGCAAGATGGCGCTCAAGCCGGTACCCCAAGCCCTGGGTTCTTTCCGGGACGCGGAAGGAAGCGGGCTTGGGGCACAAGAAGAACCCAGCACTGGCACTCAAAGCCTGCCAACAACAACCAGGGGCAGCCCAGATCGCCTTGGCGGCTTGGAGTCTTAGTCAGCGGCCTTGGCGTCGGCGATAGCGCACTCGGTGGTCAGCAACATGGTCGCCACCGAAGCGGCGTTCTGCAGGGCCACGCGCACTACCTTGGTCGGATCGAGCACGCCGCTGGTCATCAGGTCGGTGTAGATGCCCTTGCCGGCATCGTAGCCAAAGCCGCCATGGCCTTCGCGCACGACCTCGACGATGACCGAGCCTTCTTCGCCGGCATTGGCGGCGATTTGGCGCAGCGGCTCTTCGATGGCGCGGCGCAGCACTTTGATGCCGTGGTCGCGCTCGTCGCCAAACTTGATGCTGTCCAAAGCCTTGGCCGCGCGCAGCAGAGCCACGCCACCGCCCGGGACCACACCTTCGGCCACCGCTGCGCGCACCGCGTGCAGGGCGTCCTCGACGCGGGCCTTCTTCTCTTTCATCTCGATCTCAGTGGCGGCGCCCATCTTGACCACGGCAACGCCGGCTGCCAGGCGAGCGAGGCGCTCTTCCAGCTTCTCCTTGTCCCAGTCGCTCTTGGTGAGCTCGATTTCCTTGCGGATCTGGGCCACGCGGGCCTCAACGTCGCCCTTGGTGCCCGCGCCACCGACGATGATGGTGCGGTCCTTGGTGATCTTGATCGACTTGGCGCGACCGAGCTGGCGCAGCTTGACCTGCTCCAGCTTCTCGCCGATCTCCTCGCTCATCACGCTGGTGCCGGTCAGCGCGGCGATGTCCTGCAGCATCGACTTGCGGCGATCGCCAAAGCCAGGGGCCTTGACGGCGCAGACGTTGAGCTGACCGCGCAGCTTGTTGTAGACCAGGCCCGTCAGTGCCTCGCCCTCGATTTCCTCGGCGATGATGAGCAGGGTGCCGTTGGCCTGCTTGAGCTGCTCGAGCAGCGGGATCAGGTCGCGCAGGCTGCCGATCTTCTTCTCGTGGATGAGAATGAAGGCATTCTGCAGCTCGGCTTCCATGCGGTCGCTGTCGGTCACGAAGTACGGCGACACGTAGCCGCGGTCGAACTGCATGCCCTCTACGGTCTCCAGGGTGGTCTCAAAGCCCTTGCCCTCTTCAACGGTGATGACGCCGTCCTTGCCGACTTTCTCCATCGCCTCAGCGATGATTCGGCCAATGGACTCTTCGCCGTTGGCCGAGATGACGGCCACGCGCTCGATCTCGCGGGTGCCGTCGACGTCGCGGCTCATCCGCGCCAGTTCTTCGACAATGGCGGGGACACCGGCCTCAATGCCGCGCTTGAGCGCCATCGGGTTGATGCCGGCGGCGACCAGCTTGGAGCCTTCGATGACCAGCGCTTGGGCCAGCACGGTGGCGGTGGTGGTACCGTCGCCGGCCTGGTCGTTGGTCTTGGAGGCGGCCTCTTTGACCATTTGCGCGCCCAGGTTGTTGAAGTGATCCTCGAGCTCGATCTCCTTGGCGACGGTGACGCCGTCTTTGGTGATGAGCGGGGCGCCAAAGCTGCGGTCAATCACCACGTTGCGGCCCTTGGGGCCCAGGGTAACCTTGACGGTGTTGGCCAGGATGTTGACGCCTTCGAGGATGGCGCTGCGCGCCTCAGCACTGTAGAAAATCGACTTGGCTGCCATGGGTCGGACTCCTTGAACTCAGCTCTGGATGGCCGTGGTGGACTCCAGGTCTACGTTGCAGATCGGGGAATGCACATCGGGAAAGGGCGCAAGGCACTGTATGTACAGGGGCCGGCTGCCCGAACAGAGGCGGCGGCACCGAGCCGCGCAGCCCAAGCCCAAAGGCCTGGCGCTGCAGCAGCCCGGCGGCCACCCGGCGAGCTAGTCGGCGATGATGGCCAGCAGCTCTGACTCTTTGAGGATCAGGTAATCCTCGCCGTCGTACTTGATCTCGTTGCCGCCCCACTTGGCGAGCAGGACCTTGTCTCCGACCTGCACAGTCGGAGCGCGCAGGCTGCCGTCTTTAAGGACTTTGCCCTGACCAATGGCCTTGACGAACCCATAGACTTGCTTCTCCTGCGCCGCAGACGGCAGGAACAGGCCGCCGGCGGTCTTCTCTTCCGCTTCGGCGCGCTGAACCAAAATGTTGTCATACAGCGGACGGATGCTCATGGGTCTGTCTCCTGGTGGTCATGTAAGCGCTCTGGCTTGAGCGCGGGTTTAAGGTCGGCAACGGCTGCAGCAGCGACCGGTGTGCCTTGGGGCGAGATCGATGGCTTGAGGGTTGGGTCCTCTCTGGCAGACTGCGCGGCCCGGCGGGTGGCCAGGGATCCGGCGGCTGCGGCAAGGTAGGATGGCCTGCCCAGGCGTCAAGGGAGCGAACAGATCGCGGCCCATCCAGCCCAATCTAGCCCAGGCCCGGCGGTTGCCGTCGCCCGGAATCGCGCAGCGGCGGCCGTGGACGGTGCGCGGTCGGTCGTGCTAGCCTGCGCCGCCCCGCGGCCCATCGCCCGAGGACGGATTTGCCATGTCCGCAGCCCCTGCCCAGGTTCCTCAGCCGATCGCACCGCCGCCCGCAGCACACGCTGACGAGCGCGTGGCCATCACTTTTCAAGACGTGATCCAGCGGCTCAATGCCTTCTGGTCGTCGCGCGGCTGCCTGCTGGTTCAGCCCTACGACCTGGAGAAGGGCGCCGGCACCTTCAATCCTTCGACCTTTTTGCGGGCGATCGGCCCCGAGCCGTGGCGGGCGGCCTACGTCGAGCCGTCGCGGCGGCCGACCGATGGCCGCTACGGCGAAAACCCAAACCGCCTGCAGCACTACTATCAGTACCAGGTGATCCTCAAGCCCTCTCCCAAAGAGGTGCTGGAGCTGTACCTGGACTCGCTGCGCGCGATCGGCGTCGATCCGCTGGGCCACGACATCCGCTTTGTCGAAGACGACTGGGAATCGCCCACCCTGGGGGCCTGGGGCCTGGGCTGGGAGGTCTGGCTCGACGGCATGGAAGTCACCCAATTCACCTACTTCCAGCAGTGCGGCGGCCTGGACCTGCCGCTCATCAGCGCCGAGATCACCTATGGTCTTGAGCGGTTGACGATGTACTTGCAGGGCAAAGAGAGCGTGTACGATCTGGTGTGGACCTACGCCCCAGATGGCCGGGCTGTCACCTATGGCGAGGTCCACCACGAAGATGAGGTGCAGTTCAGCGCCCACAATTTTGAGCACGCCGACGTGGCGCTGCACCTGCACATGTTCAACGAGTTTGAGAAGTCCGCTCTCCACCTCCTTGGCCAGGGCCTCGTGCTGCCCGCCTACGACTACGTGATGAAGGCCAGCCACGCGTTCAACGTGCTGGACGCCCGCGGCGCCATCTCTGTGACCGAGCGCCAAAAGTACATTGGCCGGGTACGCGGCATGGCCCGCCAGATCGCGGTCGGCTACGAAGCGATGCGCTATCGCCTAGGGCTGCCGCTGTGTGCGCCGGAGCTACGCGAGCCGCTGCTGCTGGCCCGCGCCCAGCAGGACTCAGCCGAAGCCGAAAAGAAGAGAGCCCAGGCCGAAAAGGCCAGCAAAAAAGCAGAAAAGCCCGAGGTGAAGGGATGAGCCGCGCCCCGCTGTTGCTCGAGATTGGCTGCGAAGAAGTCCCGGCCGGGGTCATCGGCGGCGCCACCAAGGCGCTGGGCGAGGACATTGCCCAGAACTTGCGCGGCGCCGGCATCGAATTCGGCGCCATGACGCTGCTGTGCACGCCGCGGCGGATGGTGGTGCACTTTGCCGAAGTGGCCCTGCGCTCCAGCGAGCGCAAAGAGCTGGTGCTGGGTCCGCCGCAGCGCTTGGCCCGCGACGACGCCGGCGGCTGGTCCGTCCCCGCCCAAAAGTTCGCCGAGAAGGAAGGGGTGCCCCTAGACGCCCTCAGCACCTTCCCCACCGCCAAGGGCGACTATCTGGGCTTTGAGAAGCACATTGCCGGCACCGATACGGCTTTGGTGCTGCAACAGGCGATTCCCAGCGCGCTTAAGGCCTTGCCTCTGCCCAAGCGGATGCGCTGGGGCGCTGAGCGCGAGCCGTTTGTGCGGCCGCTGCACTGGCTGGTGGCCCTGCTGGGCGACCAAGTCGTCGACTTCACCTTTGCCGGCGTGCGCTCTGGCGATCTGGTGGGAGGGCACCGCTTCTACCACCCGGGCATGGTCAGCGCGTCCGCCGATCTGGAGACGCACAAGCAAGTGCTGCGCCAGGTCCAGGTACTGCTGGACCCGGCCGAGCGCGAGCAGGTGATCCGCCGCGGCATTCAGCAGCTGTCGGCCGAAGCGGGCGGCAGCTGGCGCCAGGATCTCAAAACCCTAGAAGTGGTGGTGCAATTGGTCGAGTGGCCGGCACCGCTGCTTGGCACCTTTGATCCGGCCTTCCTGGAGATCCCGCCAGAGGTGATCTCGACAACGCTGCGCGAAAACCAGAAGCTTTTTACGATTGCCAACGCCCAAGGCGGGCTGCTCAATCGCTTTATCGCGGTGGCCAATACCCTCTCTGAGCAGAGCCGTGCCACCGTGGCGGCGGGCAACGCTCGGGTGGTGTCGGCGCGGCTGTCAGATGCGCGCTTTTTCTACCGCGAAGACGTGCGCATCCGCCTGGACGAGCGGGTGGCCGGCCTGGACGATCGCATCTGGCTGGCCGGTATGGGCTCGATTGGAGACAAGGTCAGGCGCATCCGCCAGTTGGCGGGCCACATCGCTGCCCTGACTTGCCCAGAGGACCGCAGCGACGTCGACCGCGCGGGCGAGCTGTGCAAGTCAGACCTGGCCAGCAAGATGGTGTTTGAGTTTCCAGAGCTGCAAGGCATCATTGGCGGATACTATGCCAGCGAAGACGGCGAGACTCCGGCCGTGGCCCTGGCGATTCGCGAGCACTACCAACCGCGTTTTGCCGACGACCAGCCGCCCAGCACCGCTGTTGGCGTGTGCGTGAGCTTGGCCGACCGGCTGGACTCGCTGGTCGCCTGCTTTGCCATGGGTCTCAAGCCCAGCGGCTCGCAGGATCCCTACGCGCTGCGCCGCGCGGCGATTGGCGTGCTGCGCACCCTGGAGGCGTGGGGCTGGACCGTGGACGTCCGCCAGCTTGTGGCCTGGGCGGTGCAGGGCCTGCCGCCCGCCAAGGTGCCCGCCGCAGACGTCCTTGGCGATGCTGTGGAATTCCTAAAGGCTCGCCAGCGGGTGCTGCTGGTGTCCAGCGGCGAAGACGGCAGCGAGACCGCCGTGGCCGTCGATGGCGACGTGGCCGACGCCGTGCTGGCCGCGGAGTTCAGCAGCGTTCCCTCGCTGTGGGCGCGGGCCCGGGCCCTGCAAGAACTTCGCCAGACCGCCGACTTTGCTCCGCTGGCCGCCGCTTTCAAGCGCGTGGCCAATCTGGTCAAGAAAAGCGCCGACGAAGGCGACCTGGGGGCCTCGTTCGATCCCGCCCTGTGCGAGAAAGACGTGGAGCTGGCGCTGTTTCAGCAGGTGGCCACCTTGGCCGAGACCAGCCAGGCAGCCTTGGAGGGCGGCGACTACGCCTTGGCCCTGTCAGTGCTGGGCCAGGTTCGCCCCAGCGTGGATGCCTTCTTTGACGGCGTGCTGGTGATTGCCGACGATGAAAAAGTGCGCCGCAACCGCCTGGCCCTGCTGCGCCAGTGCTCTGGACTGTTCGCCCAGGTAGCCGATTTCTCTCGGCTCCAAGGCTAGAGGTTGAGTGTGACCACGTCCACAGCTTGGAAAACATGGGCAGTTGGCGCCATTGCGCTGTTCGCGGCGGCCTGTGGCGAGCAAGAAGGGCTGCCGGCGGACAACAGCGCGGGCGTGCGCTATCCCATCGCCTTGACGGCAACCCCCGATGGCAGGCAAGTGCTGGCTGTCGGTGCCAATTTCGATCGCAAGTTCCGCGCCGGGTCCATTGGCATCCTGGACACGGCTACCCAGAAATGGCAGGGCAAGATCTCAGAAACAGAAGGCTTTGCTGGCGGCGCCGCCCTACAGCTCTCTGCTGTGGCTGGCGAGCCGCCGCTGCGCCTGCTGGTCTCGTCGCGCGAGCACGACAGCTTGGCCGTGATGGACGTCACCCCTGCGGCGGGATCGATTGGCTCTTTGAGCTGCGGCGGCATCGACAGCAATGGCCGCTGCGGCTCCTCTCACCACTACGGTGCGCTCAATGAGACGCCAACGGTGGGCGACGACCCCATGGGCATAGAGGTGCTGCCGTGGGGCGCCCTTGGCTGGCGCGTCAACGTGGCGGCCACGCTCGACGGTCGCGTCAGCGTGCTGCGCCTGGATGCCGCAGGGCAGATCAAGGTCGTCGGCACCACCGGCTTTGGCAGCGGCCTGAGCCACATCCGCACGGTGACCAAAACCGGCCGGACCTATATCAGCGACAACAAGGCCCCGCAGCTACATGTTTTCCGCCTGGACCCCGACGTCAGCTCCACCTCCGGCTGGAAGGTCGTCCCAGAGGCTTCGGTCAACTTGCCGGCTTCCAGCGCCCGCGATTACGGCCGCGGCATGGCTCTTTCTGGAGACGGGGCGCGCCTCTACGTGGCCAGCCGCAGCCCGTCTGGATTGCTGATAGTCGATGTGGCGCCCGACAGCGCTGGCGTGCCGCGCAACGCCGTGACTGCGGTCATTGCACTGGTGGGCAAGCCCTCAGAAGTGGCGGTGGCTCCCACTGGAACCGGCGGCCAGGAGCTGGTCTACATCAGCTGCTTTGGCGACGACTCGGTGTGGGTGGTCGATCCGTGGCTGCGCAGCGTGGTCGACGTGATCCGCCTGCCGCACGCGCCCTACGCTCTGACCGCGGTGGATGTGCCAGGCCTAGATCCCTCGACCGGCGCACCGCGCGGCTGGACGCTATACGCAGGCCTGTTTGCCCGCCACGCCATTGCCGCGGTGCCGCTGAAACCCGGCCACCCCAAGCGCCATCAACTGTCGGCGCTGCTGGAGTCTGAGTGATGCGCCGCTTTCTGCCTATTGCGGCTCGCCCGCTCCGATCGCCGGCGGGTCGCGCTCGCGCCACCGCAGCGCTGCTGGCCGGTCTGATCGGCGCTGCCTGCACCAACACCACTGCGCCGGTCATGGACGGGATGGTGGGCGCCCGCGCTGCGGCGATTCTGTGCCTGGAGAATGGCAAGCTCACCGCCGGAGCCGAGTGCAGCAGCGATGCCAAGGTGCGCGCGCTGGTCGGCGGCGGGTCGCGCGGCACCCTCGGCCTGGCCCTGCCCGCCGTTCCCTCCTGGGCCGATCAGGATCCTGCGGTGCCCGGCATGTCGCCGCTGCGGATCCCCGGCCTGCCGGTGGCGCTGGCGACGGACCCCTCAAGCCAGAAGGCCTTTGTGGCTACCATCGATGGCGGCCAGCGGCGCATCGTGCAGATCGAGCTCGCCAAGCTGAACAGCAACCGCATGGCCACCGGCCCCAGCGCCGAGCTGGACTACATTCCTGCAGATGTGGCCATCGTCCAGCGCGCCGGGGCCAGCTGGTTGGTCGTCGCCGATCCTGCCGGTGGAGCCCTGCACCTGACCCCAGTCGCCGGCTTCGGCGCTGCGCCGCAGTGGACCTCTTGGCAGATCGGCGGCACCCCGGGTGCTCTTCTCCCTGTAGCGTCACAGAAGCGGTTGTGGGTCGGGCACTTGCAGCAGGGTTACCTGTCCACCCTCGATGTCGAGACCGGCGCTGCCGTCGGCCCCGCGGTGGCCATCGACCTGGCCTGCGGCGATGGCCTGGACGGCGACGACGATGGGCTAATTGACCGGCTGGATCCTGGCTGCGACGGCCCGCTGGACGACGACGAGCGCGACGCGGAACTGGCCGCTGACTGCAGCAATGGCGTCGATGACGACGGCGATGGCGCAACGGACTCAGCAGACCAAGGATGCCTGGCCGCGCCCTTGCTCAGCGGGTTTTCCGTCGCCGATGGCTGTCGCGACGGCCTGGACAATGACGGCGACGGCAAGACCGACTACCCCGCTGACCGCGGCTGCGCCGATTTTGGCGACGGCAGCGAGGCCAGTGACGCCCCGGGCTGCGCCAACGGCCTGGATGACGACGGCGACGGACAGACGGACGCCGCGGATCTGCAGTGCAGCCAAGGCCAATCGCGCGAGTGGACCGTGGACCCCACCGCTGCCAGCTTGCCTAAAGCGCCCTCTGCCGCCTGCGACAATGGTCTAGACGATGACGGCGACGGCGCGACCGATCTGCAGGACAGCGCCTGCGCCCGCCGGACCGATAGCGCCGAAGCCGGCCCCGACAGCGCTCCAGCGGTACGCCTGGCCATCACCAGCGACGACAATTGGATCGCCGTGGCCCACCAGGGCCGCCGCGAAGTGTTGTTTATCGATGCCGCCAAGCGCCAGCTGCTGCGACCAGTCTTGGGCAATTCAGTGCCGTTTCAGCGGACATCGCGGCTGGATGCCCATGACAACGTGCTTGGTCTGGCCTTTGGCGGTCGCCCAACTGCCTTGACGGCAGTGACCTACGCGAGCAAGCCGGCCATGGCCATTGCCACCGCGCCCGGCGGACTGGTGATTGCCCAGCTCGACAGCAACCGCGCCGCGGGCCCGTCGATCCGCCTTCTGGCGGGCGCCTCGACCACGGCCAGCATCAGCAAGCCAGTGCTGTGGGTGGCCGGCACCGCCGTGGACATCGGCTCGACCATTCCGGTGCGCTACCCCTCCCTTGGCCCGCTGCGCTCTGAGTCCACGCCAGCCGGCACCCGCGCCTACGGCATCCTGACGACCAAAGACACCTTTGAACACCGCTCTGAGCAGTGGCGCCTGACCTACCAAGGCCTGCTGCCCGGGGGCGAGCGCAGCACCGGTCGCTGGGTGGGTCAGGGCGTGCTGCACGACGCCGGCGCCGACTTCTGCCAGATCGGTGTCCTGCCTGGCGATCTGGTGATCTTGCCCGCCACCCCGGGCTGCGCTGGTGGCAGCGCCAAGCCGGTGCGGGTGGCGGTCTTGGAAGTCTATGGCGACACGTTGCGCCTGGACATCGCCGCTGCCACCGAAGATGCGGTATTTACCAAGACCAACCAGGCCAGCGTCGACCTGGCCGATGGGGTCAGCCTGGCCGCGGCCGTGGCCCTGCCGCCCGCCAGCTGCTTTGCCGACGGCGCAGTGCCGTACCAGCTGCGCTCGTCGCAGTGGCTCATGACCGGCAGCCGCACTGGCCTGCTGAGCCACCGCCACGCCCGCGATGGCCGCTGCGCAGTGCTGAGTCCGGATCTGCTCCAGGCCGCCCGCATGAGCGAACCGGCGCTGCGCAAGGTAGGCGGCCAGGTCAAGCGCCCAGCCTCTTGCCCTTACGCCGGCACGGACCTGGACGAGGCGTTTGAGCCCAGCCCGCTGAATACCCCGGTCTTTCAGGGCCTGCAGATGCGTCCGGGCTGCGCCAACAAGGCGGTAGGCGGCTCGCCGGTGGTGCAGGTGCTGCCCAGCTTGCGAGAGTCGGCTTGGACCTGGAACCTGGCGCCCGGCTTCACGCCGCGGATCAGCAACGTCGGCGCGGCCCCCACGGCGCTGTTGGGCGGGGCCAAGCTGGGCCGCGTGCTGGCGGCCGACGCGGGTCAGGGCAGCCTGATGGTCATTGAGATCTCGACCGGCGCAGTGCTGTCGATCCTCGACTAGAGGCCTGTCAGAATTGTCCAGACAGGCTGCTAACCTGGCTGGTCCGACGCCAGGCCGGTCGGCATCACGGTCTGGACCAAGCAGTCCAAAACGCCGTCCGCCAGCAACACATCGACACTGTCGCCAACTTGGACCTCCGCCACGCGGCCGAGCGCCCGCCCGTCGCGCTGGCGGACGATCGCATAGCCGCGCCCCAGGGCGGCGGTAGGGCTCAGCGCCTGCAGCACCTCTCGGCGCCGCCTGAGCCATTGGTGGCGCTGCCCCTGCGCCTGCTCCATGGCCTGGCACAGGCGCAGGTGAGCGATCTGCCAGCGGCGGCGCTGCTCGGCCAGGCGGCGCATCGGGTGCGCGGCCTGCAAGCGCCGGGTCAAGGCCTCTAGCCGGCGGCGCTGCCCCTGCAATTGCCGCTCCAGGGCGCGACCGGCGCGGGCCTGCGCGTCCGCCAGCCGCATCTGCGGCCGCCCGGTGATGCCGCCGCCATCGCCCAGACGCGCCCGCAGCTGCGCCAGGTGCCGCCGCTCAGCCTGGACGAGCCGTGCCGTGACGCTGGCCGCACGCTGCCGCAGCTGATCCAAAGAGAACTGCAGGTCCACAAGGCGCGGCACGACCCGCTCCGCCGCGGCGGTTGGCGTTGGCGCGCGCCAGTCGGCGGCAAAATCGGTCAGCACCGTGTCGATTTCGTGGCCCACCGCGCTGACAATCGGGGTCTGGCACTGCGCCACCGCCCGCACCGCTCTTTCCTCGTTGAAGGCCCACAGATCTTCAACGCTGCCGCCGCCGCGCCCAACGATGATGACGTCGGCCCAGCCCAGGGCGTCAATGGTCTCTATGGCCTGGGCAATCGACTCGGCCGCGCCCTCGCCCTGCACCTTGGCTGGAATCACCAGGATCCGCACCGGGAAACGGTCAGAAAGCACCTTGACCATGTCGCGAACCGCAGCGCCGGTCGGCGATGTCACCAGCGCCACGGTGCGCGGCAGAAAAGGCAGCGCCACCTTGCGCGCCGGCTCAAACAACCCTTCGCCTTGCAGGCGTTCTTTCAGGCGCTGCAGTGCGGCAAACAGCGCGCCCTGACCAGCTGGCTCGACGTCACTGCAGATGAGCGAGTAGCCACCCCAGGGCACGTAGACCTCTACCCGTCCGGTGCAGATGACCTGCATCCCTTCGCGAGGTTGGATGCGCAGCCGCGCCGCGGTGGTTCGCCAGACCTTGACACTGACCTTGCTGCCAGCGTCCTTGAGGTCAAAGTAGAGGTGGCCGCCCTGACCAGAGACGCGACTGACTTCGCCCTGAACCCGAAAGGTCGGCAGCTCGCTGACCTTTTCGCGCAGGTGTTCGTTAAGCGCCGTGACAGAGAGCGGTGCCTGATCAGCAAAGACGAGAGGCAGATTCATACCCGCACCTTGCCCGCATCATCCCGGGGCGTCAACGGCGGCGCGGCGCTGTCACAGCGTGGTGCCCACCGGCTTGCCTGTGTCGAGATCCAGCAGCATCCGCGCCCGCTCGGCATGGGTAGCGTGCAGCCGGAACCGATGCAACACCCTGTAGCCGCGGCCCACTGTCATCTCGCGCGGCGCGTGTTCCGCTGGATCCATCACTACCGCCTGGGGATTGCCGTGCTCGTCCGTCATGTCGGTGACGACTGCGGTCAGGCGGCGGGCCCCGCGCAGGCGCTGCACGATCAGGATGTCTCCGCCTTCCAGTTCCGCCAGGCCATCGCCCACCGGCTCGGCAAAGGTCTGCAGAAACACAGCCACACTGTCGCAGGTCAGGGCGCGGCGGCGCTCATCCGAGCTGGCGGCCGGCTTGGCAGTCAGGCCGTAGGCCGCCGGCTGCCGCGATCGATGGCGGACCAGGGCGGCCTTGATCGGCAGGTGGTCAATCAGGCCGCGCTCCAGCAGGTCGACGTGGCTGCCGCTGTTGGCCCGCAAGTCGTCCACGGGATAGCTGGTCGGCGTGACCTTGCGCGCCAAGTGATCGCGGGCGGCGGCCAGCAGAGAACGGGCTACCGGGTCGGTGCGACTCTCCGCGCGGCCGTCGGCGCGACTGCGCCCCGCGGCAGGGCCCGCAGGGCCCGCAAGAGCCGCAGGTCGGCCAGCGGGGACGGCGGCAGCTGCGGTGCCCGGCGGGGCGGCGGCAGAGGCCATGGCCGTCGCGGGCAGGTTCCCAGCCGCTTCCAGGGCTTCTTGGTGCTTGGTGCCGACGTGGGTTCCGGCTCCCAAGTCGTGGCCAATGACGTTCCAACCCAACTGCATCCCCAGCGCGCCAAAGCCGGCCAGCACCAGGGCACCGGCCGACCAGCCCGACCACAGCCGCCGGCCGCGCCGACCACCGCTGATGACCGGTCCCTTGCCGGCGCTGTGCAGCACGCTCTTGCCCATCGACTCCGCAGCTCCGGCCCGGCAGCCAGGCCGCAGTCAGCCAACTGCGGCGGCGCGGCACCCAAGAGTGGATTGGCAGATAGGGGCAGAGGCGATCGCGGTCAACCCTCCTCGCGCAACCCGGCGGGATTGCGATCCTCTGTAATTGATCTGTGCATTCAAGGATCTAGCAAGATCACCAAGCGATCGCAATCACACCGAAAGCCGGGCTGTCCACAGGGTTATCCACAGGCACAGGCCGCAACAGGCGCGGCCTGGCCCCCTGCGCTCAGTGCTCAGCCTGCACTGCGGTATTTGCGCTGCGTCCCTACAATTGCCCTGCATTGTCAAGGCGCCACTGCGCCAGGTCCAGGCGGGCCCTCTCAGCGTGGGCGGCCTTGCGGTCGGACTTGCCCAGGCGGCGCTGGCCTTCTACCTTCTCCAGCGCCGGCATCAGACCAAAGTGGACGTTGGTCGGCTGGAACTCGGGCACAGAATCGTCCGTCACGTGGTGCAGCAGCGCCCCAAGCGCCGTGGTCACTGGCGGCCGCGGCAGAGATTTCCCGTGCAGATCAGCGGCCAAGCGCAGCCCCACCCACAACCCGCAGGCGCTGGACTCCACATAGCCCTCAACCCCGGTGATCTGCCCGGCAAAACGCACCTGGGGTGCCGAGCGCAGGGTCATGGCCTCGTCCAGCAGGCGCGGACTGTCTAGAAAAGTGTTGCGGTGGACGGTGCCATAGCGCAGAAACTCGGCATTTTCCAAGCCGGGGATCATGCCAAAGACGCGCTTTTGCTCGGCGTGGCGCATCTTGGTTTGAAATCCCACCAGATTGTAGGCAGTGCCAAAGCGATTCTCGGCGCGCAGCTGCACAATGGCGTAGGCCCAGCGGCCAGTGCGCGGGTCGTCCAGGCCCGTAGGCTTCATCGGGCCAAAGCGCAGCGACTGCACACCGCCTGCGGCAATGACTTCGACCGGCTGGCAACCAGTAAAGTACTTGACTCCCTTCTCAAAATCTTGAAGGGGCAGGTACTCGGCGGTGCAAAGCGCTTCTACAAAGGCCAGGTATTGCGCCTTGTCCATCGGGCAGTTCAGGTAGTCCTGGCCCTCTCCCTTGCCCCAGCGCGAAGCGGCAAACACGATGTCCCGGTCGATCGATTCAGTAGAGATGATGGGGGCAATCGCATCAAAGAAGGCCATCCT
Organism: uncultured Myxococcales bacterium; assembly: GCA_903919145.1. Taxonomy (GTDB): domain Bacteria; phylum Myxococcota_A; class UBA9042; order UBA9042; family UBA9042; genus SXRM01. The sequence goes on along the minus strand of CAIXGW010000104.1, from coordinate 1,559 downwards.
CTCCTTGCCGGTCAGGCCCACCAGCTCTTGGGCCAGGGCATCGCTGGTCAGCGGCCCCGTGGCGATCACCAGCGGCTGGCCGGCAAAGGCCTGCAGGCTCTCTACTTCGCCTTGCACCACCTCAATGAGCGGGTGAGCAAACATGTGCGCCTGGATGTCCGCAGAGAACAACTCGCGGTCGACCGCCAGGGCATCGCCAGCGGGCACGCGATGCTTGTCGGCAAGGCGCAGGATGAGCGAGCCAAGGCCGCGCAGCTCCTCATGCAGCAGGCCAATCGCGTTGTTTGGGTTGTCGCTGCGCAGCGAGTTTGAGCAGACCAGCTCGCCCATGGTGTCCGACGTTTGAGCCGCGGTACGGCGATGCGGCTTCATCTCGCACAGCTGAACCGCCAAGCCCCGCTCGGCAAGCTGCCAGGCGCACTCGCAGCCGGCCAGTCCACCGCCGACCACCACGACTTTCTGCTCTGACATAGCCTTGTTCCTCTGGAAATGCGCCGCGGCTAGCCGCCAATTTGCGCTGTTGCGGTCAGCCACTGTAGTGCGCGCGGGTCTTCTAGGCTGTCGACCAGCAGCTGCGGCTGATGTTGCGCCAAGCTGTCGCGGCTGCTGCCGCCACTGGCCACCGCCAAGCACTCAAAATCGTTGGCGCGCGCTGCCGCGATGTCATGCACTGTATCGCCCACGACCAGCACCCGGCAGGCCGCCAGCGGCAGCCCCGCTTGAAGGGCCCCGCGCTCCGCTGCCACCCGCAGCAAAGGGGCGCGCAACTCAGCATCGCAGCCAAATCCGCCGAAATCAAAGAATGGCCACAGCCCGGTTGTCGCCAGCTTGAGCTGAGCTCCCGCAGCCACATTGCCGGTACCCAGGCCCAGCCGCAGCTGCGAGCACAAGCGCAGCTGCTGAATTAGCTGAGTCACGCCGGCTAGCACGCGCACTTGCGCCCCAAGAGTGCCGCGCAATACCGCTAGATAGCGATCCAAGACGGCATTGATGGCCGCGTCGCTGTCTGGACAGCCACCCTCCTGCAGGGCCCTGCGGGCGATGGCGCGATCGGTCATACCGGCCATCGAGAAGGCAGCGCCGCTGCAGCCCAGCTCGCGCAAGGCCTGGTCCATGGCCCGCCGGCCAGCGCCGCCGCTGTTGATCAAGGTGCCGTCGATGTCAAACAGCGCAATTGTTGCCGTCATCCGTCCCTCTTGCGCTGGCCAGTATCGCATTGGCCGGGCGGATAGGCCACTGCGCGGGCCCCTAACGGACGGTTTGCTGCCCAGTCAGCGCATTCTAGTGCCCCAAACCCCAAGTTCGTTCCAGGTTCCGGAACGGACGCGGTTTGGGGTACGGAAAAAGACCCAGCAGTAGTTGCCAAGACCTGTGAACAAGAACCGGTTGCAACCCGGATCGAATTAACGGTCTTGGGTACTAGGAGCCTGTCGGGATAATCCCCGCCAGGCTCCGTGCCATTTTGCGTTTTTTTCAGTCGGGCAAGAAATATTGGAAGTGAATTCCAATATTTCGCCCGCCTGGGCGCTCGCAAGACGATCGCCCTAGGACCCTGTCGG
>CAIXGW010000103.1 GCA_903919145.1 uncultured Myxococcales bacterium | reverse complement strand
TGCTGGGCGGTTCGCGCTTCTGACGGACGAACCGTCAGCGTGGCGCGGGCCGGCAGTGTAAGGACCGTGGTGGTGTCTGTCAAGCGGCAGTCCGTGGTACGGGGCTGATTCGCTCGACGGATCCGGGTCCAGGACGCGGCGGGTAGCTGTGACTGCCTCAGGGGGCCGACCTCTTCCGGGGTCCGGCGCGAGGCCGGGACGTCCGAGGTGAGCGGCACTTTAGCGGCGCGGTGGCTGTGTGTCAAGTTGGCAACAACCGTCGGCGAGCTGGCTCGGTGCCGTAGGTCCTCGGTGAGCATTGTGATCAAGGGTAGCCCGCCTTTTGCCAAGCACCTCTCACCCCACTGTAACTATGCGATAAACTGCTTTGTGCCGCCCGGATGTCGGGTCGGCTACGCACCAACTTCCACCGAGCGCCAGCAACTGGCGGGACATGGCGCCAAGGCCGTGGGCTGCAGCGCGACGTCCCTTAGGGTGACCGAACCATTGGACTTGAATCCAGTTGCTTGCAGTGGCATCCACTCGGTCCTTGGCCCGCAGCGGGGCTACCGCAGCGCCCGCGATCGTTGCACTGCCCGCTCGTGACCCGGCTGCGCTTCGTGCAGCCCAACCAGACGGGCGGACAGGGCGCAGCAACGCCACACCGGGGCGATCGCTGTTCCACTGCCCGCGGCCGCTGCCGAGCTAGTTTGTTGGCATCATGCGAGAAACTGGTGCAGCTTTGTTTTGGGCCCCATCAGCCACGCCGCCAGGCCGCGGTTTTGGACCAGGACCGCCGGGACGACTGAGCAGAGGGAGGGCTTGGCGGTGGTGGCGCCGTAGCTGCGTGATCAGCGCCGATGGCCAACCCGCCAAGCAGTTGCACGCCAACTTGAGGGTCTGGGGCCAGGTCGAGGACACCGGGTTGGGCGGCGGGTCACGCTGGCGGCGTGCGTCTGCGTCGTGGGGCACGCGCCGCCACGCAGACGGGCGCCGCCACGCCTGCTAGTGCCCGAGCTGAGCCGAGGGGCAGGCAACCTTGAATGGAACAGCGCGCCCGGCGCGGCAGTACGTGTGCGGCGGCTCCAACGCGGTGGTCGCCCACGATCTGGGCAAAGGGGCGTGGCGTCCCGAAACAGTCAATTTTCTGATCTCTTTGGGTTTGTCGATGGCCCGTGTACTCATCGCCGTCAAACTGATCCACTCAGCGGCCTGAAACTGATCCACTCGGGCACACTGCCGCATGTTGCGTCGCCGGCGCCAGGCGCGGGCCGATGGGTCTGGCTGCGCGCCACTTGGATGGTGCCGGTTAGCCGGCGGTCACCCAGATCGACCTAGGAAGCTCACGGGGCGCGGACCTGCCGGAGGGTCCCGGCAGAAATTGTGCAGTCGTGTTGCGGTTCAGACATTCCCTACGGCAGTGTTCAGGGGGTGCGCAGGGCTGCCCAGCTGGCCCAGCGGGCACAGGGACCAGCCCAGCCAGCCAGGACTGCAAGCACGCCTGACGTGGTTGGCGGAGTCAAAGGCGGCGCGCACTCTGATGCGGCGCCCGGGCCAGCTCCGCACCGCAGGATGCAGCGCGTCCCTACGCCACGGACTGCGAGCCCGACGAAACCGTCGATTGGGGCAAGGGCGGGCGGAGGTCACCGGACAGGTCTGGTCCCGCCCAGCCACCCCAGTGGCCAGGATCCACGCGGGTCCACCTGGCCGAGCGCGCCAAGGCGGCCTCCGGCCACCGTCTCCTCGCTCAGCAGGACCGAGCCCTAGACTGCCGCTGCCCAGCCCGGAAAATCAGGTCCAAGCATTGGGGCAGTCCGAGAAAAACAGGCGTAAAAATGCCAACACCCCCCTGCAGACCGAAGTCTGCAGGGGGGTGTTGGTCGAGGATTCCGGCAGCGTCCTACTCTCCCAGACGGTCTCCCGT
>CAIXGW010000102.1 GCA_903919145.1 uncultured Myxococcales bacterium | reverse complement strand
GCTGTCTGGGCGGGGAAAAGGGGCGGCAGCCCCTTCGTCCCCACCGGAAGAGCCCGCAGGGCTCTTCCGAGCCTCGGCCGATTGGCCGAGCCGCGTGGGGCCCCTCTCTGGTTTCACCTTTGCAAAACGCTATTAGGAACAGTAAGTTTCCAACTCGGCCGGAGGCCGGAAAGACCCATGCTGGCAAGACCTGCCCGAAAAATCTCGCCCAGCGCGAGCTGATTGCCCAGCGCCTTGACCTGCGGCCAGCCGGTCCTCACCGCCCGGTGCAGCGCCCCCAGTTCGGGCTGCCTGCGCTCATAGACAAACCCCGGCGCCGCCAAGTGATTGGCTGCGGGGAGGTCGAGCAGGAGTGGCGAAGGCGATCCCATCGCCAGAGTTATCGTTAGCCAACGGAGAAAGCCGCGGGGGCTGGTGAAAAGGCCGGTGAAAATGCGGCGGGCGGTGGGGTGTGGAGGTCCCGGCGGGCTTGAGGTCGCGCCGCCCCGCGCCGCCGCCAGGATTTAGGCGCCTAAATCCTCTCTGGCCAATGGCCAGGAGCCGATCAACACCACCCCTCGCTAAAAGCAAAATCCCGCTATTGGCACTAAAAGTGCCAATAGCGGCCCCCGCCCAGCCTCACCCGGACCGGCGCGACTATTGCCCGGCCAAGTCGGTCAACTGCCCGCCGACGCTAAAGGAATCCGGGGTCACGTTGAGGATGCCGACCAGCTGGGGGCGGCGCAGATCCACCTCGCGCCCGGCCAACAGCATCGGTCACCTCATCCAATTCAGCGACAAAACGAAGGGATTTTGCCGAAGCGGCTACCGCGGCAACGGCTCAGGCAGGCCAGGCAGGGTGTCGACAAGCGGCGTGCGCTGTAGGAAGCCCCGAACTGGATCACCCTTTGCTGTCTGGTATCCGGCTGGCTCACCCTACAACCCCAGCGCATCCGTCGCGATGTCGTCCAACTGCCGCAGCCACCGCCTTGCCGGCGCCAGCCGCACCACCAGCGGCCACCGTCGTCGGCAGTCCCTGCCAGTCGGCTGATCAGCTCGCCGCCGTCTGGGTAGTGCCAGCGCGCGATTCGCAGCAGTAATCCGGTTTCTCGGGTGGACCCGGATGGGGCGGCGGACGTCGCGAGCGGCGTTCCGAGGCATGCAGGCGATGTGGGGGCCCTTGCTTCGGCTATTGGCAGCATGTTCGGCAATATGTCGAGTCGTTGGGATCGCGCGCGGCAGGAGTTGAAGACTGTTGCGGGCTTGGAGGAACGTCGCGGCCACAAGCTGGCCGCTGGATTGCTCGGCGCTTTGTCGTTGGGCGTCGAGGTAAGCCGACCCAAGAACGTTGCAATCGCGGCTGGGGCTGCGGCGGTTGTCTTTGCTGCGCCTGTGCTTGCCCTGCCTGCAGCGATCGGTGGGGCAGGTCTGGCTGGCTATGGCGCCGGTGCAGCGTCGACGACTTTCGACCGGCCGAACGCCACTTCGTTTGAGCGTGGAGAGGCTGCGGCGACGATTGGCGCGTCGGCGGCGGGCCTTTTGATTTCTGGATGGGTTGCTCGCGGCAGGACTGGGGGGCCGGTAGCTTCCAGTGCTCAGGCAGGTGCGGTAGAGTCCGGCGCTGAGGCGGTTGTGGCCTCAGAAGGAGTAGCGACCCCCTACGGGATCGCATGGCAGACGCGACCCGGCTATGGCCTGCGCGACTGGGGTCTGCTAAGCTGGCCATTCGAGGGGGCTGCGTGACAGACGAGACCGACCGTTCGAAATGGCCCGCGCGTCTTTGCCGGTCGTTCGCAGAGGCCGCGGCCGCGGACGATGCACAGTACACTGCGATGACGCCAGCGGACCGTCTGGCCATGGTCGCCACGCTCTCGCGCAACGCCTATGCTTTCGCAGACCGAGGAGATGCCGATGGACGCGAATTTTCGCGACATGTTGAACGCATTGTCCGCGGCCGGCGTTGATTTTCTGGTGGTTGGCGCGCACGCATTGGCTGCGCATGGCCGCCCACGCGCCACAGGCGACTTGGACATTTGGGTGCGGGCTGAGCCCGACAATGCGCGCCGGGTCTACGTCGCGCTCGCAGATTTCGGTGCGCCGCTTGCGGGTATCGTGCCGAGCGACTTTGCAACTAGCGATACCGTCTATCAAATTGGTCTGCCACCGTCACGTATCGATGTGCTGACGAGCCTGACCGGCCTGACGTTTGCCGAGGCCTGGCCGCGCCGTATCGAAGTGGACTTGGCAGGGCTGCGCGTGCCGTTGCTGGGGCGCGATGACCTGCTCGCGAACAAGCGCGCGACGGGGCGCCCGCAGGACCTTGCGGATGTGGCGGCGCTGGAGCGGATCGGGGTGTAAGGTGGTGCGCGGGGTGAGCGTCGTGCGTAAAGAGCTCAATATTTTCAGAGTGTAGACAAAGCCTTGGGTCATTGCGCCACCCCGGCCCGGGTCGGGACCGACCTCCGCGTCGGTCAGGTGAACGATCGGTTTCGTGTGGCGAGAAGCAAGGTTACGGTGAGGTTACGCGAATTACGGGTGGGGACGCGCCTTGCGCGTAGGGCTCGGCTCGGAGCGCCGCATGAGACGGCCGCGCGTCAGGTGAGTCGAGGGTTTCGCAAGGCAAGGGGCCAGATTGTAGCGGGGATGCGCCGCAACTGTTTGCCCGGACAATGAATTGTCGGCCTAGCCTAACGCCGCCCGCCTGCGCGGGCGTCAGGACACGCTGCCACTGAGGTGTCAGCCGTGATTCAGGTTATTCGTTCGTGATTGCAGTGGTTTGACATAGTCTTGGCTAGGCAAGGCCTGCGTCCGGTGCGCCACTGCCAAACGCCATCCGTCAGCACCCTCCAAAAGGCGAGTAGGGGCGGGTCTCCGTGCCCGCCAGGTTATTGTACTTTCGCTGGATTCTCGCCATGACACCGACAAGCTCTTTCGCTGGCAGGTCCCCACCCCACCT
>CAIXGW010000101.1 GCA_903919145.1 uncultured Myxococcales bacterium | reverse complement strand
GTAGAGAAAACGCAGCACAGAGTAGAGAAAACGCAGCACAGAGTAGAGAAAACGCAGCACAGAGAAGACGCAGCGCCCGCGTGTGGCGAGTAGTTGTCCGTGCAGCTGTTCATAGCGGTTTGTGGGAGCCAGTTCGCGCTGACAGGTCGGTCAAGAAGAGCATCACCAGATAGCGTCTTGAGTCGAATCGTCCGCATTGGCCTCATTTCATCAGGAGTCGCCCGGCGCTCATGCTCAAGTTGTCGATTCAAGACATCGAAGGCCGGACGACCTACGTGCCGCTGAAAGACGGCGAGTACAGCATCGGTCGCGACGAAGCCAACACCATCTGCCTGACGGATCGCAACGTCTCGCGCCAGCACGCCCGCGTCACAGCGAAGGGCGGCTCGGTGTGGATAGAGAGCGTCTCCGCCACCTACGGCACCCGCTACAACAATCTGCTGCTGCGCGAGCGCGCCGAGTTCTTTCCAGGCGATGTAGTCGAGATCGGCGACTACAAGGTGGAATTGGTCTCTGGCGAGAAGCGCGATACCGCAGTCAGAGACGGTGGCGGTGCTGAGAAGGCCTCCGGCGACACCAGCCGCCCCGACGCCAACCGGGCCGACGCTGGCAAAGCCAACAAAGACGCCGGCAAGGCTGGTGCGCCTGCTGCCCAAGCCTCCAAGGGCAAGGCTCCGGACGGCGCGACGGCGATCGTCAACTTGGCGGACATTGCCAGCCTGCTCAACAAGGACTCCAGCTCGCCAAGTACGGCGATTCCAGAGGCTTCGCAGCCGCGGCTGACCGTCGAGTCAGAGAATCTGCGCGGCTTGGAGCTGCGCATCACCAAGACGCCTATCGTCATTGGCCGGGTTCGCGACTCTTCGGACCTGGTGATCGATCACCGGTCGATCTCCAAAGAGCACGCGCGGTTGACCCGGCTCAGCGATGGAACGTGGCAGGTCCTGGACCTTGGCTCGGCCAACGGCATCAAGGTCAACGGCGAGCCCTACAGCAAGTCAGAGATTCGCAGCGGCGATCGCCTAGAATTGGGCCATGTTGCCATGCGCTTCCTGGCGGCTGGGGCCAAGACGCCCTCGGTCGCGCCAACGGCCGGCGGCGAAGGCGGCGCCAAGGGCAAGACGGGCCTGATCGTCGGCGGTATCGTCGCCGTGGTCCTGCTGGCTGTGGTCGCCGTAGTCCTGGTGGTGAACAGCAAGTCCAAGGACGAACCGAGCAAAGAAGCTGCAGAGAAGGCCGCTGGCGACAAGTCAGGTTCGGACAAAGCCGGCAGTGACAAAGCCGGAAGTGACAAAGCCGGCAGTGACAAAGCCGGCGGTGACAAGGCCAGCGGTGACAAAGCCGGTTCCGAGAACGCTGGATCCGACAGCCCCGGTGCTGGTGGAGCCGACAATGCGGGCTCTGAGAAGCCAAAGCCCAAAGCCGGCGCCGAGGCGGCCAACCCGGTGGACCAGATCCTCGCGGCGGTGGATGCCAAGATCGAGGAAGGCAAGTACGACGAGGCCAAGCCGATCATCGAAGTTGGCAAGCTGCAGCACCCGGGTTCAGCCCCCATTGCCGCCAAGCTGGTGGAAGTGGAGAAGTTGGTCGACCTGATGAAGAAGCTGCGGCAGGCCGAGTACAAGCTTGACTCTGACCCCGCAGAAGCGATTGCCATTGCTTCGGATGTGCGCGGCAAGGTCAAAGCCGGTTCGCAGCTGCACGAAGGGGCGGGCTCGATCATCGAGATGGCCAAGAAGAAGCTGTCCGGCAAGCCGACCAAAGCCGCCGCCAAGCAAGAAGGCGGGACCGCGCCAGTGAAGAAGGAAGATAAGCCGGTCAAGGAAGAAAAGGGCGTCAAAGAAGAGCCCAAGCCCGCAGAAGGCGGAGCCAAGAGCCCCAAAGAGTTCTATGACGAAGCCCGCGAGGCGCTTGGCTCATCGGACTACGACAAGGCGATCTCGGCGGCCAAGCAGGCCCTCAAGGGCGGCATGGTGAAGTCGCACAACGTGCTGGCCAAGGCGTATTACGGCAAGGGCGATAAGGGCGGCTGCCTCAAGCACGCCAATGCAGCCGACAAAGCTGGCGTGGCCGATGCTGTGGTCAGTGGCCTGCTTGAGAAGTGCCAGTAGGCAGCCCGGCCCAAGTGCCCACCACCGCAACTATCCAACCTAATCAAATCGCTAGACTCCGGTGGACCCGCCTGTGGCGACGCCTGTGGGCGGTCGGCGCGCGCAGTGCTGCGATGCTGCTGGGTCTGCTGCTGGTGGTGTTTGCGGCGGTGCGGCTGGCGCCCGGCGATCCTGTGGACCATTTGCTGGGTGAGCACGCTACTGAGAGCGAGCGCGCCGCGTTGCGCCAGCAGCTGCATCTGGATGGCTCGATGCCTCAACAATTCGCCGCCATGATGGGCGATATGGCTGACGGCTCCCTGGGCCGAACCCAGCTGGGAAGCCAGCCGCGGACGGTGCGCTCGCTGATCGCCGAGCGGCTGCCCAGCACCGCGGCGCTTGCCGTGGCGGCCATGGCGGTGGCTCTGTTGATCGCCCTGCCCCTTGGAATCCTGGCGGCCCTGCGCCCCGGCGGTGCCGGCGACCAGCTGGCGCGGGCTAGCAGCCTGTTGGCGGTGTCCACTCCGGCGTTTGTCAGCGGCCCCCTGGCCTTGTATGGCTTTGCCGTGGTCCTGAAGTGGGCGCCAACGCCGGCCCACCAAGCCCACCCGCTGGCAGCTTTGGCGGTGCCGGCGGCGGTGATTGGCTTTGCCCTTTCTGGCCGGTTGGCCCGGCTGTTGCGCGCTTCTCTAATGGAGGTGCTGGCTTCCGATCTTGTCATGGCGCTGCGGTCGCGCGGGGTGCCACCGGGACGGCTGCTGTGGCGCCATGCCCTGCCCAACGCCGCGCTGCCGGTGCTGACCGTGCTGGGCTTGCAGCTGGCTGCCCTGCTGAGTGGAGCGCTGGTCACCGAGAAAGTGTTTGGCCGCCCTGGCCTCGGCTCCCTGCTGCTGGAGGCAATCGCCACCCGCGATCACGCGGTGGTCCAGGGCTGCGTGCTGGTGATTGGCGCGGTGTATCTGGCCGTCACCGGCGCCGTGGATGCGCTGACAGCCTGGCTGGATCCGCGGCTGCGGACGGGCGAGCGGGTGCAGTCGTGACTGGTATCCCTCGGAAAAATCGCTGGCCTGGCGCGCTGATCGCCGGCCTGGCGCTGGTGGGCGTGCTGGCTGTGCTGGCCGCACTGGGTCCCTGGCTGTGGCCGTGGGCGCCAACGCAGCGCACCGGTTTGCTGTTGGCTGCGCCCAGCGCCGAGCACTGGCTGGGCACCGACGAAGAGGGCTTTGACACCCTGGCGCGGGTGCTGGGCGGGGCAAGGGTAGCCCTGCTGGTGGGGCCGGGCACCGCCGCGCTGTCGGCGCTGATCGGCCTGGTGGTCGGTGCGGCTGCGGGCTACGCTGGCGGTTGGCTGGACCGTGCCACGACTTGGCTGGCGGATCTGCTTCTGTGCTTTCCCGGCGTCCTGCTGGCGCTGCTGGTGGCATTTGTCAGTGATCGCCCAGGCCTGGGCACCGTGGTGCTGGCGCTGGCCGCCACCGGCTGGGCCGGGCAGGCGCGGCTGGTGCGGGTGCTTGTGGCCTCAGCGCGCGAGCGCGACTTTGCTGTGGCTGCCCGCTGCATGGGGGCCAGCCACGCGCGGGTTCTGTTGGTGCACGTGCTGCCAGAGGCCCTGGGGCCAGTGGCCGTGCAGGCTACCTTTGGCGTGTCGGCGGGAGTACTTGGCGAGGCCAGCCTGAGCTTTTTGGGCGTCGGCGCCCAGGGCGTGGTATCGTGGGGCGCCATGCTAGAGCAAGGGACGGCCTTGTTGCTGCAGTCGCCGATGGTGGTTCTTTCTTCTGGAATCGCCTTGTTGACGCTGGTCACCGGCGTGAACCTGCTTGGCGATGCCCTGCGCGACCAGCTCGACCCGCGCCGGGCCGGACCGGCCTCCTCCTGAATTCTAGGCTCCTGCTGCTGCTGCTCTGACCGTGACACCGCATCGCTGACTACCTGAATTGCTGACTACCTGAATTGCTGACTGCCTGAATGGCTGACTACCTGAGGTATTGAGATGCTGTTGCCCACCGCCTCCGCCGATCCCTGGTCCACTGCCGTAGCCGGACTGCCGCTTGACGAGGGGGCGGCGCGGGACCTGGCCCTAGAGCTATTTGTGGCCGGCTACAGCGGCGTCGCCCTGCCCGCCGACTACGCCGAGCTGCTGCAGCGCGGCATGGCTGGGGTCATCCTGTTTCGCCGCAACCTGCAATTCGCCAGCGACGGCGCCCTTGATCTGCAGGCCTTGGTCGGCCACACCGCCGCGATCCACGCCGCAGCCGCCGATCAGCCGGCGCGCCTGCCCGTCATCTGTTCTGTCGATCAAGAAGGCGGAGCGGTGGCGCGCCTCAAGGCCCCGCTGACCGTGCTACCACCGATGCGTCGCCTGGGCGAGCGCGCGGATGCAGCCCTGGTAGAGAGGGTGGGCCGCCAGCTTGGCCGCGAGCTGGCTGCGTGCGGCTTCAATGTCGACTACGCGCCCGTACTGGATGTCGACACCAACCCCGCCAATCCGATCATCGGCGATCGCTCTTTTTCGCGCGATCCAAAGGAAGTCGCCCGCCTGGGTGGCGCTTTGCTGCGCGGCCTACAAGGCGCCGGAGTCCTTGGCTGCGGCAAGCATTTTCCCGGCCACGGCGACACCGACGTCGACAGCCACCTGGCCCTGCCAAGTCTGCCCCACGACCTGCAGCGGCTCAAAGACGTAGAACTGCTCCCCTTTCAGCAGCTGGCCAACGAGCTCGCCCTGGTCATGACCGCCCATGTGCTGTTTCCGCAGCTCGACGCCAATTGGCCGGCTACGCTGTCTCCGCAGATCCTGGGGCCCTTGCTGCGCGTCCATTGTGGATTCCAAGGCGTCATCGTCAGCGACGACTTGGAAATGAAGGGAGTGGCCAACGTGTTGGATCCGGCGGGCTGTGTCGAGCGCGGCCTGGACGCTGGAGTGGACTTGTTCTTGGTTTGCAGTCGGCGCGACACGCTAGAGCAAGCCTGGGCAGCGGCGGCAGCCATCCTGGCAGGACCGCTGGAAAGTCCACTGCGGCAGCGCGCCCTTGACGCCATTGGCCGAGTGAGGGCCCTGCGAGAGCGCCTGACGCTGCCGCGTCCCTCTGTGGCGGCCATCCAGCAGGTGCTGGAAGACGCTGCGACTGCAAATTTGCGCGCCGAGTTGACGGCTGGCACGCTGGAAGGTGAGGCTTGAAGAAGTCGTGCAATGCAAAGGGAGGACCGGTGAACAAGACTTGGCTCGCGCAAGGCAATTTTGCAACAGGCGTCCTGCGTCGCCTCGCACCGCGCCGCAGCGTGGCCCTGTCTGTGGTGGCCCTGCTGGCCCTGCTGACCGCCTCTGCCTGCCAGCGCGGTGCGGAGCCACAGTCTCAGCCCCTTAGCGCTCCGTCTGCGGACCAGGCCAGACAGCTGGCGCCGTCCGTGCAATCCGCTGTAGAGCACTCGGCCTCCTCGGAGCCAGTGGCGGACAGCGGCCATCCCGGGACCCAGGCGATCCCGGCTGGCAAGCAGCCCACCAAAGTCTCGGCCGATGAAGAGGACCTGGCCGCCGAAGAAGACGACGAGCGCGACTACTGGAAGGGCGTGCAGTTTGACGAGACCAACTTTTCCGAAGTGCTTGATTATATTCAGGTACACTACATCGACGCCAACCCTGACACCCACCGCGCCTGGATTGAAGCGGCCAACTTCGCCCTGCTCTCTTTGGAGCCCGGAGAAGAGCTGCTGCCAGAAGCCTTCTACAAGGCCCGCACCGGCAAGCCAGAAGAAGAGGGCCGGCTGGACGGCAAGACCAGCGCATTTCAGTGCAAAGGTCAGGGCTTTGCCGGCGTGGTCCTTCACAGCCTGCCCACCGATGAGTACCTCAAGTCCAAGAGGCCGGTGCGCAAGAAGGGCCGCCTGTCCGATGAGGAGGTCAATGCGCTGCGCGAGAAGTCCAAGGTTCGAAGCCAGTTGTACCACACCAGCTGGCAGAGCGTGGCGTTTGCCCGCCCGCAGTTTGAGTGCGTGATGAGCTACGTGGCCGAGAGGGTCAAGCAGATCCGCGCCGCGGCCAAAGCCAATCCTGCGGCCCCTGCCAAGGCCGTCGATGTCGCCGCCGGCCCCACCAAGCCTGATGGCGAAAGGGGTACAGGGCCGCAGGAATCCACCGATCAAGCCAAGGCAGCTCTGCCGACCGACAAGGCCACGCCGCCCAAGCCAGACAAGGCCGCGCCCGGCAAGGCCAAAGACAGCGACGCCGAAGATCGACCGCGGCCGCTGCCCGACATGAACCGCGCCTGGCAGGCGGCGGCCCAGGGCTACCTTTACGCTCTCGACCCGCACTCTTCGATCATTCCGCGCAAAGCCTGGGATGAATCGACCGACAAGACCGAAAACAGCAGCTTTGAGGGCATTGGCGCCGTGCTGACCCAGCGCGACGACCAGACCGTGGTCGAGAATCCCATGGAGGGCCGGCCGGCCTGGCGGGCGGGCATTCGCGCTGGCGACATCATCCACAAGGTCGACGGCGAAGACATCAGCGGCTTGGCGCTCAACAAGGTGGTCAAGAAGATCCGCGGCCCGCGGGCCACCAAGGTGGTGCTGACCATCAGCCGCGAGACCGATCCCGAGCCCAAGGACATTGCGATCTTCAGAGAAAACATTGAGATCAAGAATGTCGACGGCAAGTTGCTGGCCGACTATCCCGGTGTGGCGCACGTCAAGATGACGGGCTTTATCCCCAACAGCACGCGGGACCTGCGCAGCATGATCGACAAGCTGGCGTCGCAGGCCCCCGACGGCAAGCTGAAGGGCCTGGTCTTGGACCTGCGCAACAACTCGGGCGGATTGCTGACCAAAGCGATTGAAATTGCCGACGCGTTCTTGCCCAACGGCCGCATCGTCAGCGTCAAGAGCCGCAAAAAGGCCGAAGAAGTGCATGAGGCCTCCTCGGCGGCCAGCGACTACGCCTTTCCGGTGGTGGTGCTGGTCTCGGACGGCTCGGCCAGCGCATCGGAGATCGTGGCTTCGGCGCTGCAAGACAATGGCCGCGGGCTGGTGATCGGCGCTCGGACTTTTGGCAAGGCCAGCGTGCAGACGCTGTTTGAGCCGGCCCTGCACTCGGACTACTACATCAAGCTCACGGTGGCTCGCTACTACGCGCCCTCTGGCTACACCATCCAGGTGGTGGGCGTGAGCCCCGACGTGGAAGTGGCGCCTACGGTCGATGGCAAGATGCCTGTCGGTTTTCGCGAAGAAAACCTCAACAATCACTTGGTGCCTATCCAGGGCCGCGCCGAGTCGCCGTGGATGGCGCGGATGCCCGAGCTCAAGGCCTGCGTAGCTAGCCAGGGCGCCGCCGACAAGATCGCCAAGCGCGAGCCCAAGCCGCAAATCCATCCTGACTACCAGCTGCTGCGGGCCGCCGACTACTTGGGCTGCCTAAGTGCCAAGCCCCTGGCCAAGTAGCCGCCCTGCCCTGGTGCCAGCCCGATCGGCCCGCCGCAGCCCCGGCACCGCCCGCCAGCGCCCCATCCCGGCCTGCCCCCAACGCAGGGGCGGCGGGAGCGAGATCAGCAAGACGAATTGCGGCGATCGACTTCTGCTGGGCGTTGGCCTAAGCTCAGGCTTCCGCCGCCCGCCGCGCCGCTGCTGCGCAAAGGACCGCCATGAGTGCTTCGCCCAACGCTGCCTCCGTTCCGCCCGCGCCAGCTGTAGCCGCCGTGTCTGTTGGCGAGCTTGCCCAGATGGTCGCGCAGCTCAGTGCGCGCGTTGCCGCCTTGGAGGCCAAGCTGCAGATCCAAGGGCCTGTAGAAGAGCCCTTGCCCGCAGCCCCCAGCGCGCCCCCAGCTTGGGTGCCGCCCGCCGTGGCAGCCGATCCCAACGTCGAAGTGCGCTCGCTGCTGGAGCAGCTGTTTGCGCTGGCCCTGGCCACCGACCCGCAGAGCGACGAGGCAATGGCCAATCAGTTTGAGCTGTTTCGCACCCTGGTCCACAGCGATCGCCAGGGGTCGCCCCTGCTGGACACGGATCTGCGCCGCTACAAGTGGCGGCCGCTGCTCGGCCGCTTTACCGACTACCTGTTCGTGTTGGACCAGGCGGCGTCCTTTCAGGTCGAGCGAACAATTCCCGAGCGGATCGAAGCCCGCACCGAGACGATCAAGGTCCACTTGGCCGTGCGCGGCGGTCGGCGGATGGCCCCGCCGGTGACGCTGCGCCGCGATCCGCGGTTTGGCGGCGCACTGCGCATCGAGCAAATGTCTTTGTAGCCAAGGGCAATTGCCGTGGCAGTGTGCGGGCCTTTGCGGCTGATCGCGACAGGCAAAGCCCGCCGGTGCACAGAGGTGGTGGCAGATCCGCAGAAAAACCGCCCGCAGGTGCTTGACGCGCCGCACAGCGCGGGTATCCTGTTCCCCGTCCGCAGCCAAGGCGGGCAATGGTTCGGCGACATGGCCAAGTGGTAAGGCAAGGGACTGCAACTCCCTCATCCCCGGTTCGAATCCGGGTGTCGCCTCCCTCTCGCAAAGGGAGCAACCGACCTTCATCAGGTCGGAATGCTGTTCGCGGTAGTTCTGTTCTGCTTCGCTAGTTCGTCCCACTGGGTCGGCCCGGCAGGCCAAGGGCGGGCACCGCAGCTCTGAACACCAGAGCCATGGCTCACGCAGCGCGATTTGGGTTCCGGTTTCAAGACCACCCAAGCTCGCCGCCCGATGTTCCAGCTTCCTGATGGCGCGACGGCCCTGCAGTCCTTGAATGCCCTAAGGATTGCGCGGCGTGTCGGCACGCGGCGACTTGCTACAGCTTTGGCGCTATGCAAGTACCATCGAGGTACCGCTCTTCAGAGGGCGCCTCGACTGCTCGCAAAGCCGCAAAACTTGACCGATTGCCCGGGCATGCGAGGTCTACCGTGGTACGCGATCACCAGCCCCCTACCAGGAATCCGCGCGGCCCGTCCGGCAAGAGCGGCCCATCCGGCAAGAGCGGGCCAGCAGGGCGCAATGGGCCCAAGCCCAAGGCGGGCAAGCGCACCAAGGAACCGCCGCGCAAGGCCACCAAGAACATGGGGTTTCGCGGACCACTGGAGCAGCCACCGCCGCCCAGCCAGATCGCCCGGCCTGAGCAGCGCGAGCTGATGCAAGCGGCGATTGTCCAGGCTGTGGCGGAAGCCGAGCTGGATCTGGTTGAGCTGGAGATCAAGATGGCTGGCACTGACTGGCGGGTCGCGCTGTCGATTGATCGGCTGCCGGGCCGCGGCGGCATCACCCTGGATGAGTGTGGGCGGGCTGCCAGGCGCATTGCCGGCGCCCTGGACGCTATCGACGGGGTGTCTGAGATCTACGAGCTTGAAGTGGCCAGCCCGGGCATGAACCGGCCGTTGCGCGGCCATGCCGACCTGCTGCGCTACAAGGGCATGACGATCAAGGCAACGATTGGCCCGCCTCAGCCCGAATCCATTGTAGGGGTCTTGATCGCTGTCGACGGACTGCCAAGTGATCCGCTGCTGACCCTGCGCGTCGGCAAGGCCCAACCCAAGAAAGGCATCACTGGCAAGCAGCAGGTGCAGTGGAGCGACCTGGCTGCGGTCCACCTGGCCCCCACGCTGCCCGAGTGGCGCGATCTGGGCCTGCGCCTGGCCGAAGAAGCGCGCAGCGCCGGTCTGCCCTACGCCGGCGGCGAGGAGCACGACTACAGCGCCGCGCCCTTGGCTGGGGCACAGTCCGCCGATCCCTTGGACGCGGAAAGCGAATTCCTTAGCGAGGACGCCACGTAGCCAGCCCTTACCCTGCGGCAGGCGGCCAGAGCCCTGCCCAAGGCGCCCCGCAAGGAGCGCTGTTGTTGACCTCTGGAGCCCCCCGACCCGCACCTCTTCTTAGCCCCTTGGCGGCAACGGCCGCATTCTTCTGTCAGCAACCCAAAAACCGAATAGCCAAGCAGCGTCACGCTGATACCGGCACCTCAGGAGCGCAATCATGATCGGCAGCCTCAATCAGACCATCGACCAAGTCTCCAAAGAAAAAAGCATCGACCGCTCGGTCCTTATCGACGCCTTGGAGCAGGGCATCCTCTCTGCCGCCAAGAAGACCTTTGGCCACGGCCGCGAGTTGGAAGCCAAGTACAGCGAAGAAGAAGGCCAAGTCGAGCTGATGCTGTACATGAGCGTCGTTGAGGACGAAGACCTGCAGGACTACGAGCGCGAGATGCCCATGACCAGCGCGCTGGGCGTCGATACCGATGTGCAGCCTGGCGATCAGCTCGGCTTCCAGATCTTCTACCTCGATCGCGATCACAAGCGCGCCGAAGAAGAGGATCGCAAGTACGGCGACATCCTGGGCATCCGCACCGCCCGCCAGCAGTTTGGCCGCATTGCCGCCATGACCGCCAAGCAGGTGATCATGCAGCGCGTCCGCGACGCCGAGCGCGACGTGGTGTTCAACGAGTACAAGGACCGCAAGAGCGAGCTGGTCACCGGCATTGTGCGGCGCTTTGAGCGCGGCAATGTGATCGTCGACCTGGGCCGCGCCGAAGCGGTGCTGCCGGTCCGCGAGCAGATGTTCCGCGAGTCGTACCGCGCCGGCGACCGGGTGCAGGCCTACGTCAAGGACATCAAGCGCGATGCCCGCGGACCGCAGATCATCCTCAGCCGCACCGACGAGCGGCTGATTGAGAAGCTGTTTGAGCTAGAGGTTCCTGAGATCTACGAGGGCATCGTCAAGATCATGCGTGTAGCCCGCGAGCCCGGTGAGCGCGCCAAGATCGCCGTCGCCTCCAAAGACACCGACGTCGATCCCGTGGGCGCGTGCGTCGGTATGAAGGGGTCGCGCGTGCAGGCGGTGGTCCAAGAGCTCAAGGGCGAGAAGATCGACATTGTGCCGTGGAGCCCCGACACCGCCAAGTTTGTCTGCAATGCCATCCAGCCGGCCGAAGTCAGCCGCGTGCTGATCGACGAAGACAACCAAACGATCGAGCTCATTGTGCCCGACGACCAGCTGAGCTTGGCGATCGGCCGCCGCGGTCAGAACGTCCGCTTGGCCAGCAAGCTGGTGGGCTGGAAGATCGACATCCAGAGCGAGTCCAAGGTCGAAGAGATGAAGCAGACCCTGGGCGCCGCCCTGCTGGTCGTGCCGGATCTCGACGAGGCGCTGATTGGCTACCTGTTCAAGCTGGGCTACCACAGCCCAGAGAACCTGCTGAACGCCCACGTGGAAGACCTGGCGGCGATCCACGGTGTCAGCGAGGCAATGGCCATGCACATCCAGCAGATTGCCTATGAGGTCAAGAAGCGCCGCGAAGACGAGGCTCGGCAGGCAAAAGAGAATGCCGCCGCCGAGATGCAGGCCGCGGCCGAACTGGCTGCCCGCCTGGCGGCGCATCCCGAGGAAGCGGTCGCTGCACCCGCCGACGAAGCTGCTGCAGACCTGGCCGAAGATCATGGAATTGGCGAAGCGGCCGTGGCGCCGGCAGCCGCTGCCGCAGCCGAGTAGCCCAAGCAATCGGTCGCTCTGCCGGCAGGCGACCAGTGGCCCGGCTGCCCCGAGCGTACCAAAGGCAACCGAGCAAGGTTCATGAGTAAATCAGCTTCACATCCCGTTCAGTCGCTGGGCTTTGGCACGGCAAGGTGGGTGCGTTCTTGCGCCATCTGCCGCAAACGCCGCCCAGGAGACGAGTTGATTGGGCTGTGTCTAGCTGGCGCAGGCAAGGTGGAAGTGACGCGGCTGGCTGGCCAAGAGACCTCAATCCCGGTGATTGGGGCCCAGGTGCTTGCCAGCCGCGGCACTTCCGAGGATGATAGTGCGCTCCCGGAGCCGGGCATCGCTGAGCTGGTCATCCAGTCCGCAATGAAAGGGGCAGCTCACGCCCCCCGGCGCCGCAACAGCTACACCTGCCCCAGCGCACATTGCGCGGCTGTGTGGCTGGCGCGAATGGATCGCGGTCGCGGCGAAAGCCCAAGCCTCCCAGCATTGCTACAAGCCGTGCGCACAGAGGTGCAGACCAGAATCCGCAAGCGCGGTGAAGGCTTGGCTAGGCGCAGTTTGTCGCCTGACCAGGATCAAGGGTTGCGCGGTCTGAATGGACTGCTGCATGCCCTCAGTGAGCAAGCCCAGGGCCCGCGAAGTGCGGCAGCCCGGGTAAGTAGGCGCGGGGACAATCGCGCGTAGGAGTCGTCACCTTGGCGGTGGGCAAGATTGGGGTCCGAGACCTCGCGAAAGAACTTGGAATCACCGATCGCGAGCTGACCGAGCGCGCGAACAGGGTGGGCGTCAAGATTGTGTCGACCTTCGCTCAGCTGGAGGAGGCCGATGCAGCGAAGCTGCGCCGCCTCATCGCTCCGGGGCGTGTTGCGCCAGCGCGCGTCGCCGAGAAGCCGGTACCCGTTGCCGCCGCTCCCGCCGCTACGGTGGTGCGCCGCGTGCGCCGTCTCGACGAGATGGAGCCAGGCCAAGACGCCGTGCACGCCGCTGGCCACGCTGTCGCCCATGGCACAGCAGCCGCTGCGCACGCGGCCGGCACGGCCCCAGCTCAGACCACCCACGCGGACATCCCAGCGGCCCCCGCCGTTGCCGCTGCAAGCCCCGCGGCTGCCGCGGTGGCTGCCGCCGAGCCAGAGGTTCAGGCCGCTGTTGCCGGCGCGCCGCCTCGGGAATTCGAGAGCGCCGAGCCCACCGCAGTTCATGCCGCGGTCGCCTCGAGCGATGCGTCTGCCCCCAGCTCTGCTGGTGCGGCTGCCGCTGCCCCGCTGGCCGCTGCCGAGCCAGGCGCCTCCGCCAGCCACGAAGAGCCGCGCCCGGCCGAGGCTGACGCCCACGTCGCCGCAACGGCCGTGCCCGCTGGGCCTCAGCCGCGCGCCGCGATGCGCCATGAGAGCCCCAAGCTTCGCAAGATCAAGGCCAGCGACCTGGAAGTGCCGCCGGAGCTGCAGCTGCGCATCTCTTCGATGCCGGTGCCGCCGCCCAAGCCCGAGCCGGTGGCGCCACCAGTGCAGGCCGCGGTAGTGCCCGAGCCGGTGGCCGTGGTCGCCGCCGCGCCAATCCCGGTCCAGCCCGCCCCGCGGCTGCGCATCGAGGACATCGGCAAGGCCCTGGACAGCGATCAGCGCCTGCCCAGCCAGAATCGCAAGCCCACTCTCGTGCGCATGAAGATGCCCGAGATTCCGGTTGCTCCACCGCGCCCGCCGCGCCCGGTACAGCCAGAAGTGGTTGCGCCCGTGCAGGCGCCGCCGGTGGAAGCCGGTCCGCCGCGCGAAGGTGGGGAGGCTGTCGACGCCAAGGGCAATCGCGGTGGCCGCAAGGTCATCTACGATCGCCGCCGCGACTCGCAGTCCACGACCACCGCCGACGCCCGCGGTCGCGGCAAGAAGAAAGGCGGCAAGCTCGGCAAGGGCATGCAGCCTCCGCAGCCGCTGGCCGGACCTACCCGGGCCGAAAAGCGCAATATCCGCATCGAGGACACCATCACCGTAGCCAATCTGGCGGCGACGATGTCGGTCAAGTCGACCGAAGTCATCCGCGCGCTGTTCCAGCTGGGCGTGATGGCCACGGTCAACCAGCCGCTGGACCTGGACACCGTCGAGCTGATCGCTGGCGAATTCGGCTTTACCGTTGAAAATGTCGGGTTTGACCTGGATCAGTACCTGCAGAAGCCGGAATCGGCTCCGGGCGGCCTAGTCTCTCGCTCGCCGGTCGTTACGGTCATGGGTCACGTCGACCACGGCAAGACCAGCCTGCTCGACGCCATCCGCAAGACCCACACGGCGGCCAAAGAAGCCGGCGGCATCACCCAGCACATCGGCGCCTACGTGGCTCAGGTGTCGGGTGCCCAGTTCGCCGACGGCCAAGAGCGCCGGGTGGTGTTCTTGGACACGCCGGGCCACGAAGCGTTCAGCGCGATGCGTGCCCGCGGCGCCAAAGCCACGGACGTGATCGTGCTGGTAGTGGCGGCCGATGACGGCGTGATGCCGCAGACCATCGAAGCGCTCAACCACGGCAAGGCGGCCAAGGTGCCGATCATCGTGGCGGTCAACAAGATCGACAAGCCCGGTGCGGATCTGGAGCGCGTTCGCCGCGAGCTGGCCGACCACGGCATCATGTCAGAAGACTGGGGCGGCGAGGCGATCTTTTGCGAAGTGTCGGCCAAGACCGGCCAAGGCATCGACAAGCTGCTGGAAATGTTGGCCCTTCAGGCCGACGTGCTGCAGCTTGAAGCCAATCCCGACAGCGATGCCCGGGGCTTGGTGATCGAGTCACGGCTGGAGAAGGGCCGCGGCCCGGTGGCGACCTTGCTGGTCCAGCAGGGCACGCTCAAGAAAGGCCAGTACATCGTGGCCGGCTCGCACTACTGCCGAGTTCGCGCGATGTTGTCTGACCTGGGCAAGCCGCTGGAGCAGGCCGGTCCGTCCACACCCGTTGAAGTCATTGGCTTTGACCACGTGACTTCCGCCGGCGATGAGTTCTACGTAGTGGCCGACGAGAAGAAGGCCAAGGCCATTGTCGATCACCGCGTCGAGAAGCTGCGCGAGAAAGAGCAGCTCAAGACTTCCAAGCGCACCTTGGAAGACATGTTTGGCACCGCCGGCGCTACCGAGGTCAAGGAACTCAACCTGATCATCAAGGCCGACGTGCACGGTTCCGCAGAGGCGCTCAAGGCAGCGCTGAGCAAGATCGAGCACGAAGAGGTCAAGGTGCGGGTGCTTCATGCCGCCGTGGGTGGCGTGACCGAGTCCGACATCAACCTCGCCAGCACGACCAAGGGCGCGATCATCGCGTTCAACGTCAAGCCAGAGGCCAAAGGCAAGCGCCTGGCTGACGACCTGGGTGTGGCGATTCGCCAGTACTCGGTGATCTACGACGCGATTGACGACGTCACCGTCATGCTGGAAGGCATGCTGACGCCGATCATTGAGGAAGTGGTCCTGGGTCACGCAGAGGTTCGGCAGATCTTCAATGTGCCCAAGCTCGGCGTCATCGGCGGCTCCAATGTGCTGGACGGCGTGATGCAGCGCAACCAAAAGTTGCGGGTCTTGCGCGGCAAGGACGTTATCCACGAGGGCGAGTTTGCCTCCTTGAAGCGCTTCAAAGACGACGTCAAAGAAGTGGCCCAGGGCTACGACTGCGGCATCGGCATCGTCGGCTTTACCAAGTTCCAGATCGGCGACAAGGTAGAGTGCTACGAGCTGCGCAAGATCGCTCGCAAGCTCAAGCCGGAAGGGCAGTCAAGCCGCGGAGCATAGTTAGCCATGCGTCGGCAACCGTCATTTACCAGGGCCGATCGGCTGGAACACCTGCTGCTGGACGAAGTAGACAGACTGCTCTCTTATGAGGTGCGCAGTCCGTTGGCCCAGCAGGTCAAGGTCGTCGGCGGCCACCTGTCTCCGGACCTGGGGCACTTGCGCGTCAACTACATCCTGCACGACGGCTCAGACACCTTTCCTGCCCTACAGGAAGTGCTTGAAAAAGCTGAGACGTTTTTGGCTCGGGCCCTCCAAGAGGCCCTGCAGCTGCGCGGCAAGCCCAAGATCGCCTTCCACTACGACCGCGACGCCGAGAGGGCCCGGCGGGTGGATCAGCTGCTGCTGGAAGACCGGCTCAAGCATCCGCCCGTTGCGCCAATCGCCGAGGCCCTTGCAGAGACTGCCGGGCCAGAGTCTGGGGTTGCTGAGCCAGTGTCTGGGGTTGCTGAGCCTGCCGCCAAGGACCCTGCCTAGATGGCCCGGCCCGATTCTGGGGTCAGCGGCGTACTGTGCATCGACAAGCCTCTGGGCTGGACGTCGCGGGATGTAGTCAACAAAGTTGGTTGGTTGTTGGGGACGCGCAGCGCGGGCCACGCCGGCACGCTGGATCCACAGGCCAGCGGTGTGCTGCTGGTAGCGCTAGGAGAGGCCACCAAGCTGGTGCGCTTCCTGCAAGACGCCCGCAAAAGCTACGAGACCGAGATCCTGTTTGGCAGTGCCACCCTGAGCGACGATGCCGACAGCCCGGTGGTCCTGACCGCGCCGCTGCCCACAGACCTGACCACCGAGCGGGTGCAGCAGGTGCTGGACGGCTGGGTCGGCTGGCTGGAGCAGATCCCGCCTCAGGTCAGCGCGCTGCAGACCGACGGGGTGCGCGACTACGACCGGGTGCGCCGTGGCGAGACCGTGCTCCGCCCGCCGCGGCGGGTGTGGCTGGAAGCGGCAACGGTGCTGGAGTGCCACGCCGACCGCTGCCGCCTGCAGCTGACCTGCGGCGCCGGCTTCTATGTGCGGTCGCTGGCTCGCGATCTGGGCACGGCCCTTGGCAGCGCCGCCCATGTGCTGACCCTGCGCCGGGTCGACGCTGGCGGCTTTGCGGTACAAGAGGCGGTGGCGATCCAGACGCTCATCGACCTGGATGCTGCTGGCCGGCTGCGCGCCGTGGTGCCGGTGCGAGACGCAGCCCTGCGGGTGCTGCCCGAATTGCCGATTGACGCCGCAACAACGCTGCTGCTGCGCCAGGGCAAGCACCCACCGTGGCCAGCCGAGCTGGCGCCGACGGCTCTGGCCAGCTGCGACGGCGAGCTCATTGCCATGGTGGAGAGGGTCCAGGGCGAGACGGGCCCTGTTCTTAAGGTCGTGCGCGGCTTTACCTCGCCGCCGATGCTGCGGCAGCTGCGGCCTGAGGGCGAGCTCGACGCCGGCTTGGCCCCTGCCCAGCAGCCCTTTGAGGTTGACGCAGGCGCGCTAGAAGGCTAGAATCTTGGCCCCCGCGGGGTTTGTCTGTTGACAGACCGGTACGGTGGCGCTGCCCAGGGCTTTGTGCCCGGGGTGCTGCAGCCGCCCGAGCGCGGGGATAGCTGCGTTAGGCTGCACCGCGGGGCGGTCGACGCGAAAGCGCCAGTTGGCGCATCGATCCCGCAGGTTGTCCGCGCCCGGCGGACCCATTGAAAGGACCAACAACTCCATGGCTCTCCTTGCATTTCAGAAAGCCGCCATTGTCGCGAAAAACGGCAAGCACGCCACCGACACCGGCTCGCCGGAAGTCCAGATCGGCATCTTGACCGAGCGGATCAACTACTTGACCGAGCACTTCAAGGTCAACCCCAAGGATCACCACAGCCGCCGCGGTCTGCTGCGCTTGGTCAGCAGCCGTCGCGGCCTGCTCGACTACGTCCGCAAGCACAATGTCGAGCGCTACAAGGCAATCCTGGTCAAGTTCGACCTGCGCAAGTAGCCATTGGCGGCCGTTTGCGAATTCCTCTGCTGAAGCGCAGGCGACCACCAAGAAAGAGTGAGATTTGCTCCAGCCAACAGCCTCCTTGCCATGATTCTCGACGACCCGGACTTGCTTTGCCCGCCCAGGCAGCAAGGACCGGGTCGTCGTCTTTTTGGCTCGGTCCGCCGCAGCCGAGGCCTGCCCAGCCCTGCCGCCTCCGGCGCTGCGGGCTTGAAGACGGCCCGCCCCGCGGCCCAGCCGCACCAGTTTCCTGTAGGTAGTGCGACAATAACCAGATGGGCCCATGAACAGGGTCCCGGCGCCAAGCGCCAAAGTGAGCAGTGAATGGCACATACGATCAAGACCATCGACGTCGGTGGCAAGCAGATGATCCTAGAGACCGGCAAGATGGCCAAGCAGGCCAACGGTGCGATCTACATCACCATGGGCGAGACCTCGGTGCTGTGCACCGCCGTGTCGACCCTGACTCCCAAGCAGGGCGCGGCGTTTTTTCCGCTGAGCTGCGACTACTTTGAGAAGCTGTACGCCGCCGGCCGCATCCCGGGCAGCTACTTCCGCCGCGAGGGCCGCCAGGGCGAGCACGAGGTCCTGGCCAGCCGGATCATCGACCGCCCCTGCCGCCCGCTGTTCCCCGAAGGCTTCATGGCCGAGACCCAGATCAATGCCAACGTCGTCAGCTACGACAAGAGCAATGACCCGGTCGTCCTGGCTGTCAACGGTTGCTCGGCGGCCATGGCCATTTCTGACATCCCGTGGAACGGCCCCGTGGCGGCAGCGCGCGTCGGCCTGGTCGACGGCACGCTGGTGTGCAACCCGACCAAGCAAGAGCGCGACGGCTCGGCCCTTGACCTGTTCATGGTCGTGGGCCCCCAGGGCATCGTGATGGTCGAGGCCGGCGCCAAGTTTGTGACCGAGCAGCAGATGATCGAAGCGATGCTGTTTGGCGAAGCGGCGCTGAAGCCGGTGATCCAGGCCATCATCGATCTTGCCTCGGAAGTGGGCAAGACCAAAGCGGTTTTCATTTCGCCCAAGGTCGACGAAGAGCTGGCGCAGGCCTGCCGCGAGATCGCGTTCGAAGACATCAAGACTTCGCTCGACATCCGCGACAAGCAGGCCCGCTATGCCGCGGCCAGCGTGATCAAGAAGAAGACCGTGGTCGCTTTGGCCGAGCGCTTCCCCGGCAAGGAAGAGGCCATCAAGGAAATCGTCAGCAGCTTCAAGGACGAAATCTGCCGCAAGCAGATCGCCTTTGATCGCGTCCGTCTCGACGGCCGCAAGCTCAACGAAGTCCGCAAGATCACCATTGAGACCAGCCTGCTCAAGCGGGCCCACGGCTCGGCGCTGTTCACCCGCGGCGAGACCCAGACCTTGGTCGCCGTGACCCTGGGCACCGGCCACGACACCCAGAAGGTCGAGACGCTGGACAGCCGCGACACCGCCAAGCAGTTCATGCTGCACTACAACTTCCCTCCGTTCTCTACCGGCGAAGTCAAGCCGATGCGCGGCCCCGGTCGCCGCGAAATCGGCCACGGCAACCTGGCCCAGCGCGGCATCGCGCCGTCGCTGCCCACGTTTGACATGTTTCCGTACGTGCTGCGCTCGGTCAGCGAAGTCCTTGAGTCCAACGGCTCGTCGTCGATGGCGACGGTCTGTGGCACCTCTTTGGCGCTGATGGACGCGGGCGTGCCGATCAGCTGCTCGGTGGCCGGCGTGGCAATGGGCCTGGTCAAAGAAGGCGATGCCTACGGCGTCTTGACCGACATCCTGGGCGACGAGGACCACTTCGGCGACATGGACTTCAAGGTCATTGGCAACCGCGAAGGCATCTCTGGCTTGCAGATGGACATCAAGATCGATGGCCTGTCTCGCGAGATCCTGGAGGTGGCCCTGGCGCAGGCCAAGGAAGGCCGGCTGCACATTCTGGACAAGATGGACGAAGCCCTGCCGCGCGAGCGCGCCGATCTGTCGGTCTACGCTCCGCGCATCTACACCATCCTGATCAACCCCGAGCGGATCAAGGACCTCATCGGCCCCGGCGGCAAGAACATCAAGGCCATCCAGGCCGCCACGGGCGCGCAGATCGACATCGAGGAAGACGGCACCGTCCGCGTGGGCGCCAGCGACTCGGAAGTGGCAGAGAAGTGCATCGCCCTCATCCGCAGCTACACCTCGGAAGCTGAGGTCGGCCGCGACTACGACGGTGTGGTCACCCGCATCGCCGATTTCGGCTGCTTTGTGCGCATCATGCCCGGCACCGAGGGCCTGGTGCACATCAGCGAGCTGGCCGACGGCCACGTCCCCAGCGTCGATGCGATCTGCAAGGTGGGCGACCCGCTCAAGGTCCGCGTGGTCAATGTCGACCGCATGGGCAAGGTTCGCCTGTCGCACAAAGAGGCGATGGGAGAGAACGCGCCCAAGTTTGAGCGCCGCGAAGGCGAAGCGGGCGGCGGCGGCGAGCGCAGTGATCGCGGCGACCGCGGCGGTGACCGTGGCGACCGCGGCGGCGACCGCGGCGGACGCGGCGGCTACCGCGGTGACCGCGGTGGCGGCGG
>CAIXGW010000100.1 GCA_903919145.1 uncultured Myxococcales bacterium | reverse complement strand
TTGGGGCCACGGGCCGGAGCTGCGGTCAGAAACCTTACGACCGTTCGGTTATTCCGTCAAGCGCGGGCCCCCAAGGCTTTGTCATGTCTTTGTAGCGGTTAGTCTTTCTGGACAGGGTCTGTGATCTTGGTAGGTTCGCCCTGAACAACCGAAAGATAAGGCCTAGGCGGAAGGCACAGGCGGTTTGGGTCGCCTTGATCGCCGCGCTGCCGTGCGATACCTTCTTGCCCCGCGGCGCCGACCGCCGCAGCAGCAGGTCGTCATGAGCGCTCCTACTCAGAATGCCAAGCTCCTCCAATGGGTCCAAGAAGTCGCGGCAATGACACAACCCACAGCCGTGGTGTGGTGCGATGGCTCGCAGGCCGAGTACGATCGGATGATCCAGACCACCATTGACGCTGGACTGGCCACCCCTCTGGACCAGGCCAAGCGCCCCGGCGGCTACTTGTTCCGCTCGGATCCCTCGGACGTGGCCCGCGTAGAGAACCGCACCTACATCGCCAGCAAGAGCCCAGAAGACGCCGGCCCGACCAACAACTGGATCGACCCCGAAGCGCTCAAGGCCACCATGCGCGGCCTGTACACCGGCTGCATGAGCGGCCGCACGATGTACGTGATCCCGTTTTCTATGGGCCCCATCGGCTCGCCCATTGCCAAGATCGGCGTGGAGATCTCAGACAGTGCCTACGTAGTCGCCAACATGCACATCATGACCCGCGTTGGCACCAAGGTCTTGGAAGTGCTGGGCAAAGATGGCGAGTTCATCCCCTGCCTGCACAGCGTTGGCAAACCCCTGGCCGAGGGCCAGAGCGACAACGGCCAGTGGCCCAGCGCCCCGGTCGATCACAAGTACATCAGCCATTTTCCAGAAGAGCGGCTCATTTGGTCCTACGGGTCGGGCTACGGCGGCAACGCCTTGTTGGGCAAGAAGTGCTTGGCCCTGCGCATCGCCTCTGCCCAGGCGCGCGATGAAGGGTGGCTGGCCGAGCACATGCTCATCCTCAAGCTGACCAATCCAGAGGGCAAGTCCAAGTTTGTGGCGGCCGCCTTCCCCAGCGCCTGCGGCAAGACCAACCTGGCCATGCTGGTGCCCACGGTGCCCGGCTGGAAGGTAGAGACCATTGGCGATGACATTGCCTGGATGAAGTTCCACTCGGATGGCCAGCTGTACGCCATCAACCCGGAAGCCGGCTTCTTTGGCGTGGCCCCGGGCACGTCGGTCAAGTCCAACCCCAACGCCATGACCACCATCGCCAAGAACACCATCTTTACCAACGTGGCACTGACCAGCGACAACGACGTGTGGTGGGAAGGCATTGGATTTGACCCGCCGGCCGGCGACGTCATCGACTGGAAGGGCAAAGTCTGGGACAAGAAAGAGCCCGCCGCCCACCCCAACGCCCGCTTCACGGTACCGGCCAGCCAGTGCCCCGCAGCCGCAGCCGAGTGGCAGGATCCCGCCGGCGTGCCGATCAGCGCCATCCTATTTGGCGGGCGCCGCCCCGGCACCATCCCGCTGGTCCATGAGGCCCGCTCTTGGAACCACGGCGTGTTCCTGGGCTCGATTGTCGGCTCAGAAGTCACGGCAGCCGCTCTGGATCTGAAGGCCGGCACCGTGCGGCGCGACCCGTTTGCGATGCTGCCGTTCTGCGGCTACCACATGGGCGACTACTTTCAGCACTGGATCGACATCGGCAAGACCCCGGGGGCCAAGCTGCCGCGGATCTTCTGCGTCAACTGGTTCCGCAAGGATGCGGGCGGCCGCTGGCTGTGGCCGGGCTACGGAGAGAACTCGCGGGTCCTCAAGTGGATCTTTGAGCAGTGTGACGGCCTGGACGGCAGCCAGGAGACCGAGATCGGCATCATGCCGTCGGCGGAAGCGATTGGCCGGCCCGAAGGCGTCAGCGCGGAGGACATGGCGGAATTGCTCACGGTCGATCGCGAGGGCTGGCGCGCCGAGATCGCCGACGTCCACGCCAATCACTACCCCAAGTTTGGCAGCAGGATGCCCGCCGAGCTGTGGCAAGAGCTCAGGGAACTAGAAGCTCGCCTGGCCAGCTAGGACCCCAAACCCCAAGTTCGTTCCGGGTTCCGCAACGGACGCGGTTTGGGGTACGGAAAAGGACCCAGCAGTTGTCGCCAAGACCTGTGAACAAGAACCGGGTGTAACCCGGATCGAAGGAACGGCCTTGGGTACCGGGCCTTGCAATTGCCACCCCAGCGGCCTAAATCGTAGCAGCCGCTGGCGCGTCTGTGCGTTGATGTCGCCGTTGGCCGCAATTGGAGGTGCCTGTGCGCAAGATCTCTAGCTGGATGTTGGTGGTTGGTCTGATGACGCCGGCGCTGGCCCTGGCCGACGTGCGCGTGCCCGGCGAGCCCTATCGCGGACCGGCGCGCCGCGAGCCAGTCGCAGAGCCGGGTGCGGGCGGGCCCAAGCCAGAGGCACGCCCGCCGGCGGCCAAGCCTGACCAGCGCCCAGAACAGGTGCGCCCGGCCCCGGCTGGGGATCCGGCAACAGCCCCGGCGGCAGCCCCTGCCGAAGCTGCCAAGCCGGCAGAGGCCGCGGCCGTTGCCGCGCCGGCAGCTGTAACCCCGGCCTTCACGGAAGAAACCCGCGCCACTGCAGAGAAACCAGAGGGCTTTGCCTACACCATCCTGCGCGAAGCCTACATCGACGATGTCCGAGAGACCTACCTGTACATGAAGTCGTCGCCGGCGGCTGGCGCGTCGGTCACCGTGCCGATTCCCAAGAACAGAGAGCTGTTGGCCCAATGCATCACCGGCGGCACCGTCGACGACCTGGTCCACGGCGCCATCGCCACGGTGCGCTACGACCCCATCGGCGTGGTACGGCCGGCCATTGAGATCGTCAAGAAGCAGGAAGTCGAGATCTATGACGACGCCCGGGTGCTCGACCGCGGCGGCAATCGCCTGTACATCCGCACGGCTGACGGCCGCGAAAAGGGCTTCAACCTGGACGGCGGGCCCACCGCGTGGGACGAAGTCATTGAAGGCGCCAAATTCGCCGACCTGGTCGCCGGCACCACCATCCGCGTAGAGCACGATCCGGGCGGCCGCAAGCCGATCCGCGTGGTCTTCAAGAAGAAGGCCGCGGAGCTCGACGTTAAAGGCAACGTAGTCAGCAAAGACAAGGGCTGCGGCTGCGACACCTCTGGCGGCAGTCTGAACTGGGGTGCGGCTGGCTTTGGCGCGCTGATGCTGGGCCTGCTGGCCTCGCGGCGGCGGGTCGCGGTGAAGCGCTAGGACCCGACACCGCTAATTCGACCCGGGTTACGTCCGGTTCTTGTTCACAGGTCGTGAGTCCTACTGCTGGGCCTCTTTCCGCCCTGGGCGTGGGTCCTTGCCGTCAGCCCATCGGGCCGATTGTTCGACAGCCAATCGACATTGCCTTAGGCTCCCAGGTGTACCCCACCCGGAGGCCCTGTGCACGATCCCAATCTCGCCGCTGAGGCCCTGGCCGGCCTACCCGCCGACATCGCCGACAGCCCCCTGTACTCTGCCGATCTCGCCCCAGTCCCCGCCCGCCACCGCAACTGGAGCACCTACAATTTCGCGGCGCTGTGGATCTCGATGGCCCACTGCATCCCCACCTACACGCTGGCCGGCGGCTTGATTGCCGGCGGCATGAACTGGTGGCAGGCGCTGCTGACGATTGGCCTTGGCAACTTGATAGTGCTGGTGCCGATCCTGCTCAATGCCCACCCCGGCACCAAATATGGCATTCCGTTTCCGGTGTTGGCTCGCGCCAGCTTTGGCACGGCCGGCGCCAACATCCCCGCGGTGCTAAGGGCCCTGGTCGCCTGCGGCTGGTTTGGCATCAACACCTGGATCGGCGGCGAGGCCATCCGCACCTTCCTGATGACCTTTTGGCCGGGCTATGCGGACCTGGGCGGCGGCGCGCAGTTCTTGGGGGCCCCCCTGCCAAGCCTGCTGACCTTCTTGGTGTTTTGGGCGATGAACGTCTTTATCATCTACCGCGGCATGAATGCCGTGCGGGTGTTTGAGAACTGGGCCGCGCCGATTGTGCTGGTGCTGGCGGGTATGCTGCTGTGGTGGGTGGTCGACCGCGCTGGCGGCGTGGGGCCCCTGCTAGACAAACCCTCTCAGTTCAAGGATCTCTCTGAGTTCTGGCCGGCTTTCATTCCCAAGCTGACGGCGATGGTCGGGTTCTGGGCCACCCTGTCTTTGAACATCCCGGACTTCACCCGCTACGGCAAGGGCCAAAAGGAGCAGATGCTTGGCCAGGCGCTGGGTCTGCCTACCACCATGATTGCGTTTTCGGCGATGGCCCTGGTGATTACCTCGGCCAGCGCAGCCGTGCTCAAGGGCGCGCCGATTGCCGACCTGTGGAATCCCGAGTTCCTGCTTGGGCAATTGACCTCGGCCAAGGCGCCGGCCGGCCTGGATGCGCCGCTGATTGCCAGCTCGGCGACCCGAGCGGTGGTGGCGGTCATTGCGGTGTTTGGCATTGTGATCGCCACGCTCTCTGTCAACATCGCCGCCAATGTGGTCAGCCCGGCCAATGACTTTGCCAACCTGTCTCCCAAGCACATCACGTTTGAGCGCGGCGGGTTGATTACCGGCCTGCTGGGCATTGCGTGCCTGCCGTGGAAGCTGATGGCCGACCCAGGCACCTACCTGGATGGCTGGCTGGGCGGCGTGTCGGCGCTGCTGGGGCCGGTGGCGGGCATCTTGATCTGCGACTACTTTTTGGTGCGACGCACCCAGCTCGACGTGCCCGATCTCTACCGCAGCGAAGGGCGCTATGGCCGCTGGAACCCGGTGGCGCTGGCCGCTCTGTTTGCCGGAATTGCCCCCAATTTGCCAGGCTTTTTGCACGCGATTCACGTGGTGGACCAGGTGCCAGACCTGTTTGCCGCGCTGTACCCCTACGCGTGGTTCAACAGCTTGCCGGTGTCGATGGCGGTGTACTGGGTCGGCATGAAGATGCGCGGCCAGATCGCCGCGGCGCCCGCCTGAGGCCTGAGGTTTCTGCCCCAGAGCGGCCTAGGGCAGCAGGCCCGGGTGCTGCTGCAGCCAAGCCCTGCGCGCCCACACGGTGACCCACTGGCCGCCCACGGCGATCGGCTGGACCTGGTAGGCGCTGGCCAGCCGGGCATCGGCCAGCAGGTCGCGGTCGGATGGGTACTGCGCCGTCGCCGCCAGCTCAGCGGCGGTCAGGGGCTGTGGGCGCAGGAAGGGCACGCCAAAGACAATCAGATCAGGCTGTCTGTCAAGCACGTAGCCGCCGTGGTGGCTCTCATGGGCCGGCACGCCCAGCCTTTTGCCCGCGGCCTTGGCCACCGTGGCGTCGGTCAAGCCCAGCATGTCCACCAGCGGCAGGTCTGAGCGATAAGCCAGCGCGCCAATGGTGTTGGCCGCCAGCAGCGTGGAAGACGGCAACCGCGCCAGCCGATCGCCCAGCTGGCGGCCGCTTTCTACCACTTGCTCGTCCAGCCTTAGGTAGGTGAGCTGACGGCTGGAAAAACTGGGCCACGCCAGCCCCGTCAGCGCCAGCAGCGCCACTGCCACCGCAAGGCGCGGCCGCACGCCGCGTTCGACCGCCAGATCCAGCGCTTCTGCTGCCAGAAGGCCCAGCCACGGCAGCGGCCACGCCCACATCCGGTGCAGCACCAGCGCGTCGCCGCCCACGGCCAGAAAAAACGCCACAAAAGCCAGCAGCAGAGCCAGCGCCAGCCGCCCTGCCCCGTCGCGCCGCCAGCCCCCCAGCGCCAGCCACGCGCCCAGGGCCACCGCCGGCACGTAGTGATAGGCCCTGACGAATTTGACCAGGTAGGTCCAGCCGCGGCCCAGCAGCTGAGGCGACAGCGGATGGGCCTTGGCATACCAGGTGTTGGGCACCGGGTCGCCGTAGTAGGCCCAGATCAG
Source organism: uncultured Myxococcales bacterium (assembly GCA_903919145.1). GTDB lineage: Bacteria > Myxococcota_A > UBA9042 > UBA9042 > UBA9042 > SXRM01. The sequence continues at coordinate 34,452 of CAIXGW010000100.1, read as the reverse complement.
CACCAGCTGAACCCCGTATGCCGCGATCGGCGCCACCAGCAGGGCCGCCACCCGCAGCCGCCCGGCCCAGGTCGGCGTGCGCAGGGCCTGAGCCAGCGCCAGCGCCCCGGCAAACAGCGCGCCTTCGGGCCGGGTCCACACCGCCAGACCCACAGGAATCCCCAGCAATAGCATGGTTTTCTGAGAGGGTCCCCCTCCCCCCACCCCGTCCAGCGGGCCCGCGGAAGAGGGGGCCAGGCCAAGCGCCGCTGTTGTCAGCAGCAGGCCAAACAGCGGGCCTTCCAGGCCGGCGGTGGTCCACAGCGCCACCGTGCCGCAGGCCACCGGAAAGCCCAGCAGCAGCCAGCGGCTTGGCCCGTGGTGCAGGCCAGTCTGCGCCCACCGCCACAGCAGCGCCAGCAGCAGCGCCGCCGCCACCGCCCCCAAGGGCGCGGCCAGCCGCTCGCCGGCGATTCCCAGCGCCTCGCCGCCAGCCAGCAGCAACGTCCATAAAGGATTGGAGAATCCCATGACCCGCTCGCCGGGGTTGAACACCGGGCCGTGCCCCTGGGCCAGGTGGCGGGCGTAGCGGAAAGAGATGTAGGCGTCGTCCGCCAGGTGGCCGTACCAGGCGGCGTGCAGCCATAGCAACAGCGCTGCGGCCCCCACCGGCCACCCCTTGGTGATTCGACTTGTCAGGCCGTCTGGAAGAGCTGTCACGCCAGGGCCACCTGCGGCAGGAGGGCCGGGCTGGCCCAGCTGGGTGGACGGCCAGCGCGGGCACTGAACGAATTATTGCTTGTATAATCAGATGCCTGCATCGATGGGCCCCAAAACAGCCGCGGCGACGGCGGGCCGGGCTAGCTAACCACGGATCGGCGATTTGTCCATAGTGGCATCCAACCCATTGCATAGCTTTACCATTTTCTCAGACCGGCTGCGGTACTCTCTTGCTCAGGGCTCTGCGAGCCGTGCCGATGGGACAAATGGCTTGACAGCTGCGCCCGGATCACTGAACATCTGTACAGCGGTCGCCCAGCGGCTTCCGCCACCAAATCCTAGTGCCCAAGACCGTCAGTTCAATCCGGGTTATAACCGGTTGGTCATGTTTTTGTTGCAGTTGCTTTTCCCAATTCGTTCACAGGAGTCACCATGGCGCGCCCCAAGAAGGACAAGGACCTCGACAACGACCAGCCGCTGCAGTCGGACAAGCAGGCGGCCATCGCCACCGCCCTGGCCAGCATTGAGCGGGCTTTTGGCAAGGGCACCATGGTGCGCCTGGGCGACCAGGACGCCCACGCCCGCGACATCCACGTGGTGCCTTCGGGCTCGATTGGCTTGGACATTGCCCTGGGCGTAGGCGGTTTTCCGCGCGGTCGCGTCGTAGAAGTCTACGGCCCGGAGTCCAGCGGCAAGACCACCATCGCCCTGCACGTCATCGCAGAGACCCAAAAGCTCGGCGGCATCGCGGCATTTGTCGATGCAGAGCACGCGCTGGATGTCAGCTATGCCCGGCGACTGGGCGTCCGGACCGACGACCTGCTGGTCAGCCAGCCAGACAACGGCGAGCAAGCCCTGGAGATCGTCGACACGCTGGTGCGCTCCAATGCCGTTGATATCATTGTGATTGACTCTGTGGCGGCGCTGGTGCCCAAGTCGGAAATCGAAGGCTCGATGGGCGATGCGCAGGTCGGCGCCCAAGCGCGGCTGATGAGCCAGGCCCTGCGCAAGCTGACGGCCTCGATCAGCAAGTCCAACACCATCGTGTTGTTCATCAATCAGCTGCGCATGAAGATCGGCGTGATGTTCGGCAGCCCAGAGACCACCACCGGCGGTCAGGCGCTCAAGTTCTACGCCTCGCTGCGCCTGGACGTGCGGCGGGTTGGCGCGCTCAAGTCGGGCGAAGACAGCATCGGCAACCGCACCCGCGTCAAAGTGGTCAAGAACAAGGTGGCGCCGCCCTTCAAGCAGGTCGAGTTCGACATCCTGTACGGCGAAGGGATCTGCTCGGCCGGCGACCTTATCGACACCGCGGTGGAGATGGGGCTGCTGGACAAGATGGGCGCCTGGTACAGCCTGGACGGCGAGCGCCTTGGGCAGGGTCGCGAGAAAGTGCGGCAATTGCTCAAGGATGATCCGCGCTTGTTTGACAGGCTGGATCGCAAGGTCCGCGAAGTGGCCTTCACGCCCGAAGGCACCCTGGCACCGGCCGCGGCCATGGTCGCTGCCACCGTCGCTGAGGGCTGAGTTTGCCAGCGGCGACTGCAGTGCCGTCGTCACTTAGCTGGCTGTGATCAGTTAGCTGGCTGTGATCGCTTGGCTGGCTGTGATCGGCTGGCCGGCTGTGATCGGCTGGCCGGCTGTGATTGCTTGGTTGTGTGCGCTCTGCTCTGGCCGTGGCGCTCCGGCTGTGGCAGGCTGCGCGCGCCGACCGGGGCTTGAGTCTCCCTGGCCTGCGCCCCCCTGCCCTCGCCGGAGCCGCCATGACCTCTTCGCCCAAGCCCTACAAGTCGAGCAAACCCGCCGCTGCCGCTGGTGCTGCCGCTGCACCGCCGTCGACCTCCACCTGGCTGCAGGTGGCCCAGGATTTCCTGACGGCCGACGGCTGGCCTTTTGAACTGGCCGAAGATGAAGGCGGCTCAGAGAGCCTGGCCCTGCTGACCCGGTTTCAGGGCGAAAGCGGCATCCACGACATCACGCTGGAAGTCGACGAAGGCCTGGGCCTGGTCGTGGTCCACGTGCGCCTGCCGGTGCAGCTGATCGCCGAGGACGGCCAAGACGAAGAGCAGATCGCCGAGATCATCAGCGGCGTGGCCGAGCTGGTGGTGCGCCTCAATGCCGGCTTGGCAGTGGGCGGCCTTGACCTGGAGATCGACGAGGGAACGGTGACTTTCCGCGTCGGCATGCTGCTGGACGGCGTACCGCCGGTGCAGGCGGCCGTGCGCAATGCCGTGTACACCGCGGTGCAGTCGGCCGATCGCTACGCGCCGCTGGTGGCCGCTGTGGCCTCGGGCGAGATCGACGCCGCTGGGGCCCTGGAAGCCCTGGCCGAAGGCGAGTAGCAGCAAGCACACTCCAGCCCAAGGGATTTGCCTGCAAGGGCGGACCGGCTGTAAAACGCTCGCGCGGCCTCAGGGCTTGCCGGGGCACGCCCCCTTGCTGGTCACGTTGATGCCCTTGGCCAGGGCCTCGCAGTCGTTGCCATAGGTGTTGCCGTCGCAGCCGCACACCGGTGCCCACACTTCCGCACAGGCCTGCGGATAGGGCTTGCAAACCCCCTTGCCGCCGCACTGGCCGATGGGGGCCTGGCAGAACTGGCTCTTGGCACAGCCGCTGTTGGTGTCGGCGTCGCAAGCTCCCGGCACGGTTGGGCATTCACCGTCAAAGGCGACCACCTGGCCAGCGCTGGAGGCCGAGCAGCTGTTGCCATAGGTCTTGCCGTCGCAGCCGCACACCGGCTTGTAGACCATCGGGCACATCTGCGCCTTGGCGCTGCAAACGCCGGTGCCACTGCACTGGCCCTCTGGCGCCGAACAGAATTCACCCATTGCGCAGCCCGTTTCGCCAATGACACAGCCGTCGATCGGCTTGCACGGTCCGGCGTACTGAATCGCCCGACCGGCCGCCGCTGCCATGCATGGGTTGCCGTAGGTGACGTTGTCACAGCCGCACTGCTGGTTGAGCTCCTTGGTGCACACGGTGGGCTTCACCTTGCACTTGCCAGGCCCGCCGCACTGCCCAGTGGGCTTGGCGCAGTATTGGTCATCGGCACAGGGGCTGAGGCTGCTGCTGCTTTCGGCGCAGATCTGGTCAAACGTATCTGGCCCGGGACCGGCGTCGCTGGGCGCGGCGTCGGGCTGGCTGACGTCGCTGGGCCCGGCGTCGCTGGCGTCGGGGCAGCCGCCGGGGCCGATCATGCAGGCGTCGGTGGCGTAGCAAGCCCAGGTTTGGCCGATACACTGGCACACCAGCGAGGGATAGCACTTGCCGCAGCAGCACTCCTGGCCAAAATTACAGGTGACGCTGGGGGTTGTGCAAGCCGCGTTGGGCTGGGGCATCGCGGTTGGGCATTGCGCAGAGACGTCCAGCGCATCCCCAGGCGATCCGGTGTCGTTTGCGGCGTCGCCGCCGGCATCGGTCCCCGCCGCGATGTCGGTCAGAGCGCCCAGGTCCGAGTCCAGAGCGGCGTCCGAGCCGTTGGCTCCGTCGGTCCCGCCAACGCCGTCCTGGGCTGCGTCGGTCAAGGCGTCCGCGGCGGTGCCATCGCCGGTCGAAGCGTCTTGGGTTGCGTCGGCGCCTACGGGCTGAGGAGCCGGCGATTGCTCACAACCGCCCAAGAAGACCAAAAAAACTCCGAGCTGTACTGCCCACATCCACCCGATCGCCCTCATGCCGCTCATCCGCATCCCACCCTCCTGGGCCAACCGCCTTGGCGTCGCCCGTGCCAACAAGTTAGCACAAACTGTGCCAACACCAGAAAAGCGCGTGCTCTCGGCGCGATCGGTAGCCGCGAACAGCTACGGCTCTCTCCGGTTAACCGTAGATATTCTCCACATTTGTAGAATTTCTCTACACAGCGATGGACCCTGCCGCAAGTCGGCTAGCCGCAGCCAGTTCATGAGGGGATCTAGCCGTTTCCGCCGCGCTGTGGTAGTCAGGCGCCGCGGCCGACGCCGCCCAGGACTTGCCGCCATGTCCCCTGCTGCGCCCACCTCGCCCGCCGCCACCTCTACCGCTGATCGCTTTGCCCAGGGCCGCCCCGCCCAGGCGCCGCGCGCCGCCACGGGCAGCCAGCTGTCCTGCAAGGGCTGGGTCCAAGAGGCCGCCCTGCGCATGCTCTGCAACAACCTGGACGCCGACATCGCTGAAAACTGGCGCGATCTGGTGGTCTACGGCGGCATCGGCCGGGCAGCGCGAGACTGGCCGTCTTTCCACGCGCTGGTCCGCGAGCTGCAGCAACTGGAGAATGACCAGACCCTGCTGGTGCAGTCTGGCAAGCCGGTGGGCGTGCTGCAGACCCACGCCGATGCGCCCAGAGTATTGATCGCCAACAGCAACCTGGTGCCGCGCTGGGCCAATTGGGAGCATTTCCGCCAGCTGGAGGCCAAGGGCCTGATGATGTTTGGCCAGATGACGGCCGGCTCGTGGATTTACATCGGCACCCAGGGCATCGTCCAGGGAACCTTTGAAACCTTTGCCGAAGCTGGCCGGCAGCACTATGGCAAGCAGCCGGGCTTTGACCCGCAGCTGCCGCTCAAAGGCAAGCTGGCGGTGACGGCGGGTTTGGGCGGCATGGGCGGCGCTCAACCGCTGGCCGGCTGCTTGGCCGGGGCCACCATGCTGGTAGCAGAGGTCGACCAGGCCAAGATCCAGCGGCGCCTCGACACCCGCTACCTGGATGAAGCGGCGACCAGTCTGGACGACGCCGTCCAAAAGGCCGTCGACTACGCCAGCCGGGGCCTGGCCCGCAGCATCGGCGTGCAGGCCACCGCGCTGGAGCTGCTGCGCCACCTGGAGGACAGCGGCGTCATCCCCGACCTGCTGACCGACCAGACCAGCGCCCACGACCCGCTCAACGGCTACCACGTCACAGGGGTGACCCTAGCCAAAGCCCAGGAGATGCGGGCAGAAAATCCGACTTTGTGGCTCAAGAAGGTTCGCGCCGACATCGTAGAGCACGTGCAGCGGATGTTTCAGTACGTCGAGCTGGGCGTGCACGTGTTTGACTACGGCAACAACCTGCGCGGCGAGGCGATGGAAGGCGGCCTGGACCGCGAGACGGCCTTCTCCTTTGAGGGTTTTGTGCCAGCCTACCTGCGGCCGCAGTTCTGCCAGGGCCGCGGGCCGTTTCGCTGGGTGGCGCTGAGCGGCGACCCGCAGGACATCGCAGTGACCGATCAGGCCCTGCTGGAGGCTTTTGCCGACAATCCCAGCGTCCAACAGTGGTTGCGTCACGGCGCACCGCGTATTGCCTTTCAGGGGCTGCCCGCGCGGATCTGCTGGCTGGGCTACGGCGAGCGGGCCAAAGCTGGCCAGATCTTTAATGATCTGGTGGCCAGCGGCAAGGTCAAGGCGCCGATTGTCATTGGCCGCGACCACCTGGACTGCGGCTCGGTGGCCAGCCCCAACCGCGAGACCGAGGCCATGAAGGACGGCAGCGACGCCGTCTCGGACTGGGTGTTTCTGGGCGCCATGGCCAACGCCACGGCGGGAGCGTCTTGGGTCAGCGTCCACCACGGCGGCGGTGTGGGCATGGGCTACAGCCAGCACAACGGCATGGTCATTGTCGCCGATGGCACGCCCGAAGCCGCCGCGCGCCTGCAGCGGGTCCTGACCATCGACCCCACCATGGGGGTGTTGCGCCACGTCGACGCTGGCTACCCCGCGGCCGATCAGTGCGCCACCGCCAACCACGTGGCGATTCCCATGCGCCGCCAGCCATGAGTGCGCCCGCGCAGACGCGCTTGACCGGCCAGCTGCCGCGGCGGCGGGTGCTGCTGACCAACATCGGCGAACTTCTGACCGGCGACGGGCCAGACCGGGGGCCGCTGCGCAGCTGGCAGGACTACGGCAAGAGGGGGACCCTCTCAGAACTCGTTATTCTACAACAGCTTTATGGCTACTGGCAGGTCGAGTGGATCGGCGACCCGCGTGCCAGCGACCGGCCTGCCGCCGACTCGACGGTGGACCTGGGTGGCCGTACCCTGCTGCCGGGCCTGACCGACTGCCACACCCACGCGGTGTTTGCCGGCAACCGCGCCCACGAGTTTGCCGAGCGGCTGGCCGGGCGCAGCTATCAGGAGATTGCCCAAGCTGGCGGCGGGATTCTGCACACCGTGCGCGCCACCCGGGCGGCTTCGCTGCCAGAGCTGGTCGATGCGGCGCTGCCGCGGCTGCGCGAGATGGCGGCCTGCGGTGTGCGGATCGTCGAGATCAAGAGCGGCTACGGGCTGGACCTGGCCAGCGAGACCAGAATCTTTGAGGCGATCGGCTTGCTCAACGCGCGGCTGGCTGGCCGCATGACGGTGGTGGCCACAGCCATGCCGGCCCACGCAGTGCCGCCCGAGCACCGCGCCGATCCGGCGGCGTACGTCGAGGAGATCTGTGGCCAGGTGCTGCCGGCGCTGGCCCTGCGCGGAGCCGCTTTTGTCGATATCTTTATAGAGAAAGGCTACTTTGACGTCGCACAGGCAGAGCGCATCTGGCAGGCGGCCAAGAAGCTGGGCCTGAAGCTCAAGGCCCACGTCGATGAGTTTGCCGATGTGGGAGGCTTGCCGTGGGCGGTGGCGGCGGGGGCGACCAGTGTCGAGCATCTGCTGACCACTTCTGCGGAAAACATCGCGGCGCTGGCTCAGTCGTCGACGGTGGCCGTGGGGTTGCCGCTGACCAGCGTGTTCCTGCGCGAGCCGTTTGCGCCGCTGCGGGCCCTGGTCGATGCCGGCGCGCTGGTGGCGGTGGCGACCGACTGCAATCCCGGCTCGGCGATGACGACCAACCTGCCGCTGGCCCTGCAGATGGCCGTGCTGGGCGGCCGCCTGACGCCGATGGAGGCTTTGCGCGGCGCCACTCGCTGCGCGGCGCTGGCCCTGGGGCAGCCCAACGGCTGGGGCGGGCGGCTGGTGCCTGGCGGGCCGTTTGTGGCTACCGTCTTGGATCTGCCCAGCATCGACACGCTGTTCTACGAGCTCGGCGCGCCGCCGCGGGCCAGCGATATCCTGTATAGTGCCGGCATCCGTTGACTTGCTGCCCCTCTAGGAATGGACCATGCCGTCGATCACCGCGCTCGCCCTCCGCAAACCTCGCCGCATGAACCTGGCGCTGCTGAGCCTGGCCCTGGTGGCCGTGGTGGCGCAGCTCTCAGGGTTGCTTAGCTCGGACCCGGTGCAAGCGCTGCCCACTGCAGAGCGCCCCATGGTGCTGGCGGTTGGCTATTTTGACAACCGCTCGGAGGCAGCTGAGTGGCAGGCCTTGTCCAAAGGTCTGGCAGACATGCTGATCACCGACCTCGCCGACACGGAAGGCGTGACGATGGTCGAGCGCGACCGGCTGCAGGCGCTGCTTGGCGAAATCAAGCTGGGAAAATCGGCGTTTGTGGACCCCGCCAGCGCTGCCAAGCTCGGCAAGGGTCTGGGCGCCAGCCACATCCTGCTCGGCGCCTACCACATCCATGCCGGCAAGCTGCGGATCGATGCGCGGGCGGTCGATGTGGCCCAGGGGACTGTGGGGGCCACCGCTCAAGAAAGTGGGTCGGCAGACGATGTGTTTTCGATTGAGGCCAAGCTGGCAGAGCGGTTGCGCCAGCAGCTGCAGGTCAAGAAGAAGGCCACCACGCTGACTCCGCCCAAGGTGACGGCCGAAGATGTGCGCGCCTATGGCCAAGGGCTCGAAGCGCTGGATGAAGGGCGGATGGAGGACGCGCGGCGCATCCTCTCTACCTTGGCCGCCCGCAAGCCCGACTTCGCCCAGGTGCAGCGCGGGCTAGACCAGATGTCGCGCAAAATCAAACAGCTCCTTGACAACTCCAAGGTCGCACCGGAGAAGGCCCTGGCCCTGGCGGAGCAAGTGGAGGCCGGCAAGGTCGAAGCGTGCGTGCCTTTCAACACCGAAGTCACCAATCTGACGACGGCTGCAACCAAGGCCTCGCTCAAGATTCTGATGCCAGATGGCAGTGACAAGAACGACCTTGGCCGCTTGCTGGCCAGCTACTACGCTTTGGTGCTGAACCTGCTCGACCGGCCAGGACTGCAGCAACCCGTGTGTTTTGGCCAGGCGCCGGCAGCTATGGCGCTGGCTCAGTTTCTGTTTGTGCTCCACACCCCAGCGCGCGCCGTCTTGGGCTGCGAAGAGACCCGCATCGCCCAGATGCCCAACCCAGACCAGGTGCGCCGCCAGTGCGAAAGAACGATGCAGCGCGTGCCCGACCTGACCGACGCCAGTGGCAAGGTGATGGTCAACGGCCGCGATCTGCCGCTGCTGATGGTGCAGATGGGCCAAGTGATGCTGGACCGCTACCCCGCGTCGCCCTACATGCAGTCGCTGCTGCCCATGATCCAAGAATATGTTGAGCATCTGCGGCTTGCGGGGTTGAAGGGCAAAGACAAAGACGCGGCGATGGCCGCAGCACGCACTCAAAAAGCGCGAGCCGCCATCCTGCAGCACACGGCCTACGCAGACCTGTACCTGGGCATGGCCATGGCTCCGGGATCGCCGCAGCAGCAAAGTGCCATGCCTGGCTTGGGGCTGCGGCTGCAGCTTGGGATCTCTGAAGGAGACATCGCGATGGGCACGGGGCGCATCGAAGTCAGTCGCGATGCTGGCAAGACTTGGCACCTGTGGCCGCAAAAAGAGCACGCGGCAGGATGGGCCTACCCTCACTTGAACGTAGCGGTGCAGCCTGGAGCCCGCGAGCTGGTGGGCTTGGTAGAGAGCAAAGAAGGCAACCCGCCGCAGCCCAAGGTAGAGCTCACTGCAGGCAAGTGGCATACCAAAGCCGGCTGGCTGGGCGCGCCGTGGTCCGAAGCGCAAATGGTCAGCCTGGTAGCGCGGCTGGTAGGCGAAGACGGCACTGAGCTCATCCGTTGCCCGCTGGCGTACGACGCCGAGCTGACGGCGCGGGCCAACGCGGCATGGCTTTACGGCAAGTTGCTATGCAAGGGTGGCTGAGCCGGGGGAGCGCTGCGGTCGCGTGTCTATCCCAGAGGCGCGATAAGTGCTAACCTTCGCGGTGGTGCGGCTGCAGTTGGCTTCGAGTCAACGTACGGCCGACGTCAAGGCAGCCATGAGTGCAGAGACAGGCCCGTCTTCTACCGCCACCCAGCCGGGCCTGGCGGAGGGAACGGCCGGAAATGTCAGAAAAAGTCAGCAGATTCGCGCCCTGCACAGCCCGCACGGCAGCGCTGACAAGCCAGGTCACAGCGCCCTGCACGACGAGCTGGTGAACGGTCTGCTGGAGACGATTCACCGCCTGCCCGCCCAGGGTCCGATCACTCAGTTTGTTCACCACAATACCCTGCACGCTTACATGGACCAGCCGTTTTGGCAGGCGGTGCGCCAGGTTCGCAAAGGCTCTGAAGTCAAGACACTGCCCTCAGAGGCGGATGCCCGGGCGGCGTGGCAGCAGGGCCGGCTAGATCCGCTGGACCTGGCACTGGCGCTGGGGCTGCCAAGCCCACCCTGCGCTGACGGCCAATTGACCGCGGCCTCGCTGCGCTGGATTGCGGTGCAGTGGGGGCTGCCGGCCGTGGCCAGAGAGCGGATTTCCTGGTGGTTGCGCACAGGCAAAGCGCTGGCGGCCTTGACAGAGGGCCTGCCCGCAGCAGCGCTGGCCCTGGCCCCAGACGCAAGCGCGCTGGCCCACCACCTCAAGGCGACGGCCCGCGCGCTGCAGTTGCTGCCCGCCCAGCCAGAGTGGGACGGGCCGGCCCTTGCCGTGCCCCACGTTGGCGAAGAAGACCGGGTCTGGCAAGTGATTCTGGCGGCCTGGCTGGATGAGGGCATGGCCGCCTTGACCATGGAAGGCAGCTCGCGGGCCCTGCATGTGGTCGGCGCCCGGCTGCTGCACGAGGCGGGCCTGTGGCGGCTGCTGAAGGTGCCGCGCAGCGTCCTGGCCCACTGGGAGCACGATCGTCCCAATGGACTCAAGGCATTAGAGCAAGTCCTGCAGCACCTGGTGTCGGCCGATCCGCTGCAGACCGCTCAGGCCGCGCTGCTGGCCCGCCCTGGCTGGAGCGGCCAGCTGGTCCTTGCTGCGGCGCGCCGCCATCCCCAGGACGCGGAGGAAGCAAGACTGCAGGCGGCTGCCGGTGTGGCGGCGCTGCGGCTGGCCCTGTGCGGCAGTGAGCTGGACCCAGCCGAACACCGCGCTGCCCATGCCCCTTCTGTGACGGCCTGGCGCCTGCTGCGTGCCGCTCTGGCCTGGCACATGCCAATCGAGCAGCTGGCGAGGCTACCGCAAGAAGCGTTGCTGGCGTTGCGCCGCGGCTTGGTCGAGCTGGATGGTGGCGATCTGCTGTGCGCGCTGCAGCAGGCCCGCGAGCTGCACCACGCCCGGGTCAGCTTGGGGGCCCTAGCAGCCAACAGTAGGCGCCCGCTAGAGATTCGCCAGCCACCGCGCCCTTGGGCCCAGGTCCTGACCTGCATTGACGATCGCGAAGAAGGGCTGCGCCGGCACCTGGAGGAGCTGGACGGCGAGCTTGAAACTCTTGGCATCGCTGGATTCTTCAACGCCGCCATGGCCTGGCGGGGGTTGGACGATGCCACGGCTTCTTCGCGGTGCCCGGTGGTCTTGCAGCCGCAGTTTGCCGTGGATGAGGTGGCAGCTCCCGGCCACGAGGCGGCGGTGATGAGGCGGCGGCGGTTGCGCGGCTGGTACGCCAGGTTGCGGCTGGGTTTGCACCAGCGCGGCCGGGGCTCTTTGTACGGCGTGGCCAGCTTGGCGGTCGCCGGCTTGTTCGACGGCGTGCGCTGGATGGCGGCGGCGGTGCTGCCAGACGTCGCTACCGACTGGCGCCAGTCGGCCCTGGCCAAGCTGATGCCGCCGCCGGCGACCACGCTTCAGGTCCATACCATGGAGGGCAAGCCGGCAACCGCGGCAGACGGCGCGGCGGTGGTGGCAGCGGTGCTCAAAACCGTTGGTCTTCAAGGTCGTTTGGCCCAGATCGTGCTGCTGCTGGGCCACCGGGCAGAGTCGGCCAACAACCCGCACCGCTCAGCTTACGGCTGCGGCGCCTGTGGAGGCAGTCCGGGTGGCCCCAACGCACGGCTGGTGGCGCGCTGGGCCAATGACCCAGAGGTGCGAAGGCTGCTGGCTTTGCAGGACATCCACATCCCCCAGGAAACCTGGTTTGCCGCGGCCGAACACGAAACCACCGGCGACGTCATCGCCCACTATGACACCGCCGACCTGCCCGAGCCGATCTTGCCGCTGTGGCAGCGACTGCAGCGCACCCTGGAAGAGGCGTGTGGCCGAAGCGCCGTCGAGCGCTGCCGAAAGTTTGAGCTGGCACCGATCGATTCTCTGCCCGCCGCGGCCATAGCGCACATGCATCGCCGCACGGTCGATCCCCTGGAGCCGCGGCCAGAACTGAACCACGCGACCAACGCGCTGTGCATCGTGGGCCCGCGCAGCCTGACGCGCAGCCTTTTTCTCGACCGCCGGGCGTTCTTGGCGTCCTACGACCCCGCTCTGGACTCGGACGGCGTTGTGCTGGCCCAGGTCCTCAACGCTGTGGTGCCCGTGTGTGGAGGCATCAACCTGGAGTATTTCTTCTCGCGCAACGATCCCGCGACCTTTGGCGCCGGCACCAAGCTGCCCCACAACCCGGTGGCCGGGCTGGCGGTCCAGGATGGCACGGCAGGCGACCTGCGCACCGGTCTGCCCATCCAAATGACAGAGCTTCACGAGCCGCTGCGGCTGCTGTTGATTGTCGCTGCGCCGCCCGAGCGCTTGGCCGAGGTGCTGCGGCTTCACCCAGGCCTGAAGCGCTGGATCGCCGGAGGCTGGGTGCGCACGGCCACCCTGGATGGCAGCACCGGCCAGTGGCAAGCCGCGGCAGATCCCAGGGATATCCCCAGTGTTGACAGTACTATGCCCCCCGGCAGCACCGCCGACTCGCTGGCCTGGGTGCGCGGCCACCGCGAGTTCCTGGACCCGGCGCTGCTAGTCCCCCAAGCCGTCCATCCGATGCGAGGAGCCGTTGGTTCTTGTTCACAGGCCTTGGGCACGCCTGCTGGGCCCGTTGCCGAGCAGCAATCAAAGACTGCACTGGAACCGGCGACGACCTTGGGGATTGGGGCACTGGGCTCGGCCCCCATAGAGGTCGCATGAACGCCGTCGACCCACGCTTGGCCGCAGACGCCGCCAGCACCGGCCTGGGAATCCTTTTGCTGATTGCGGTGCTGCTGCCAAGCGTTGCCGGCATCGCCGTCCTGTTGGCCATGCTGCTTGGCAAGCCGTTGAGCGAAGCCACGGCGCTGCGGCTGGTCGGCGCAGCCAGCGGCACCCTCGCCGCTACCTCGATTGTGCTGACCATTTCGCGAATGCTGGACGCGGGGCCCGTGATGGTGGCCTGGCAGCATGGCAGCGGTCCGCGCTTTGGCCTGGAGCTCGACTCGCTGGCGGCGCTGGCGCTGCCGTGGGCGTCCGGCTGGTCGGCGGCGGTGGTCAGCATGACCCGGCGCTACCTGCATCGCGAACCCGGCATGTCGCGCTTCTTGGGGCTGGTCGGCATCTTTACCAGCGCCACGGCGATGGTGCTGCTGGCAGACGGCCCGGCAACTTTAGGCGTAGGCTGGGAAATTATGGGGCTTTGCTCGGTCGGCTTGATCGGCTTTTTTCACCAGCGGCCAGAGCCGATCGCAGCCGCTATTCGGATGGCGGGCCTGAACCACATCGCCGACGTCGGGCTGCTCATCGCCATCGCAGTGTCCTCCCACGGCCGGGCGACCTGGGCCAGCCTGGAAGCGAGCGGCAGCGGTGCCCACGGCGCGGCGCTGTCGGTCGGAATTGTCCTGGCGTTTTCCATCAAATCGGCGCAGTGGCCGTGGAGCTCTTGGCCGGCCCAGGCCATGGAAGGCCCCACGCCGTCCAGCGCGCTGTTCTACGGCGCCCTGTCGATCCACGCTGGGGTGTGGCTGCTGCTGCGCTCGTCAGCCGGTCTGCAGGCACAGGGTTGGCCGCTGGCGGTGATCGTCGCGCTTGGCACAGTGACGGCTCTGATGGGAGGACGGGTGGCCGTGCAACGCGCCGACGCCAAGGGCGCAGTGGCTTGGGCGACGGTGACCCAGGTTGGCTGGCTGGCCGTCCTGGTCGGCGTTGGCCTGTACTGGGTGCCAGCGGTGGCGATGCTCGCCCACAGCGGGTTGCGCGCCTGGGAGATCCTCAAGGCGCCCGGAACTTTGCACGATCGCCTGAGTGACCGCGAGGCGCTTTCGCGCGCCGGCATGGGCCGTGGCCTGCAAAGAGCGGTGCCCGAGCGTTTTGCCGCAGTAGTCGCCGCCGCGGCCGCCGGCCCGGACCAGCGGGCGATTGAGTGGCTAGCCCGGACCTCGGCCAAGTGGGTGCAGGACAGCCGTCGGCGCTGGGCGCGCTCTGTCCCCCATGTCTCCACGGGCCAGTGGCACGCTGTGAAGGACGACGATGAATTGTAGGGGTTGTGGCGATGTCGGCAGTCTTTGAAGTCGCAAGGCCCGGCGCCCGGCCCTCAGCCGCGCTGCACCGCAGCGCGGCAGTGGCGAGTGCCGCATTGTCGCTGCTCGCCGCTGCGCTCGCCTTCTACCAAGGGCACGGGGCCTCGGCGGTGGCTGCACTGGCCGCCGCGCTGGCGATGACGATTCCGGCAGGCGTGTGGCTCACTCCGGCGATGGCCGCAGCCAAAGTGTTGCTGGGGATTGCCCACTTGATTGCCGTGTTGCCGGGTCCGGCGGTCGGCCTTGCGCCGGTGCTGGCTGGAGTGGCGGTGGCGGCGACGGCCCACGGCCGCAATCGCTGGGTGGGCGTCTTGTCTGCGTCTCTGGCTGCGGCCGATCTGGTTCCGGCCGTGCCTGGCGTGGTGGCCGCCGCGGCCGGGCTGGCCACCACCTGGGGCGCCGTGGCCGCGCCGCCCCCCATCGCTGCCGCAGTCCTGGCCCTGCTGCTGCCGATGGTGCCCGTTTCGACCAGCACAGCCGTAGGCTGCCTCGCCCTGGCCGCAGTCCTGGCCCTGACGACCCTGGGGGCGGACCACCTGCGCGGCGCCCTGCGCGGCGCCGCCCTGGTGCTGACCACGCTGGTGATTGCCGCCTCTGCCCTGGGCGATGAGCACGCCGGCCGCATGCTGCACGCCGGTGCCGCACCCGCACTGGTGCTGGCCATGGGCCTTGTGGGCGCCATCCACGCCCGCACGGGGACGACCCGCATGGCCAAGCTACGCGGCCTGGCCTCCAGCGGCGGGGCTCGGCTGGTCGGCTGGCTGGCCGTGGCCTGGGGGGCCGCCCTGGCGGTCCCGGCAAGCGCCACCCACCTGGGCATTGAGCACGTGGTCGCCGCCCTTAGCCGCGACTTGGGCGTGTGGGCTGCCGCCGTCGCGCTGGGCTCCCTGGGCATCACGGCCCTGGGCGCGCTGCGCGCCGGCCTGCAGCTGGCCGGCCCTCCGCCGCGCGACCCGACGGACCGCCGCTGGATAGACGACCTCGACCCCAGTGAAACCCGTTTCGCCGCCGCTGGAACCCTGCTGTGCTGTGCCTCGGCCACGTGGGCCTGGCTGGCTGGCTGACCCGCGCAGCACTGCCGCCCCTTACCCGCCCGCACAGACCACCCGTACTACCCGAGAGACCGCCATGGCCCATCCAACCCCCGTGACCCCAGCCATCCGAGCCCTGCGCGCAGCAGGGGTACCCTACACAGAACACCTCTACAAGTATGAGGAAAAGGGTGGCACGCGCGTATCGGCCCGTGAACTCGGGGTGGCCGAGCACGCTGTCGTCAAGACCCTGGTGATGGAGGACGAAGATAAGCACGCTCTCCTTGTGCTGATGCACGGCGACTTGCAGGTGTCGACCAAGAACCTTGCGCGCACATTGGGAAAGAAGCAGATCCAGCCCTGCACGCCAGACATGGCCAACAAGCACACCGGCTATCTCGTCGGCGGCACCTCGCCGCTGGGCACGCGCAAGGCGCTGCCGGTGTATGCGGAGGCGACCATCTTCGACCTGCCGGTCATCTACCTCAACGGCGGTGCGCGCGGCTTCTTGGTAGGCATCAACCCGCTGGACCTGGCCAAGCTGATCGAGGTCGATCTGATCGAAGTCGGAATTGCCGGATAGTCGCGAACAGCCGCCCGCAACGGGGTCGGTAGGGCTGGGGAGCGGCATCGGGGGGGGGGGCCTCGCAGAACCTATTGCCGTGACATCGAATTGTCGATCAACCGCGCCTGCATCGAGCGCCAACCAGGGCAACTGCGACCCGTGCCAATGCCCGCGCAGGGGCGCGCTCACCCCACCGTCCTTCCGAATTCTGCAACTGCGTAATGTACCCCCCGCGGTTTTTTCAGCCAGCCAACGATGACTTCTGCAGGGCCTATTCGCCCAGTGGGGTCGACAATGAGTCTGCGCTTCTATAGCCCAAAGTACCTGTACGAGGTCTGCCGCCGTACGACTGGCGGAGCTTTCCTCTTTGACCTCAACGATGAACCGCTGATGAGCGCCTGTGTGGGAGCACTGGCCGAGGCTCAGCGCCGCTACGACGTAGCCATCTACCACTTCCACTTCATGAGCAACCACTACCACGGGCTCTTCAATGCGCCCTCTCCGGCGAAGTTTGCTCGATTCCTCAACTTTTTTCACGGCACCGTCGCGACTTTGGTCAACCAACGGCTCAGCCGCACCGGCGCCGTGTGGTCCGGCAAGTTCCGGCCGCTGCCCGTCGCGACGGACGCCAAAACCTTGATGCTCCGAATGAAATACATCACGGGCCAGGCCACCCGCGCCAGGATGGTCGAGCATCCCCTGCAGTTCTGCGGCCCATCTGCCGTGGATTGGCTTGTGGCCGGTTCGCCGATCACGGGTCGCCATGACGGGCCACTGCCGAGCCTGCCAACCGCGAACGGTGGTCCGACAGGCGAGGCGACCAACCCGTGGCAGCCAAGCGCTTCGCAAAAGGCGAAAGGGGCTCGCACCGTTCAAATCTCGATGCTTCCTTGCTTCGCCGACCAGGACTGGGCAGCGGTGCGGCCGCTCTTCGCTGCGATGGCCGACGAAATCTCGGGCACGACCATGGCCGAACTACTGGCCCGCGGTGCCGCGCTGAAGCCATTGCTGACCAATCAGGATGCGGCCTGCACGATCCCTGAACATGCCGATGATGCAGACATGGGCACCGACAGGGACACAGGTTCGAGCGCATCCGGCAGGGGGACCCAGCCAGAACATCCTAATACTGATGACAAAGATTCTCCGGCGACTCTCTGCGCAACCGGAGTCAACGCCAAGTTGCCTGCCCCGGACCCGCGAGACCCTGACACTGGCAAGCGCCAGACTCGCACGCCGCCAAGTGGCAAGGACAACAAACCCAAGCAGCGACTGGTCATCCTTGCCTGTGGCGCTGAGACCCGCCGAGCATACATGTACGACTTTACGAACTTTTCTCTCACCTATGCGCAAGCGATGGAGCAACTAGGTGTACAGGTGGCGCGTGCCCAAGCTGGGCGGCGCGCGCGGATGGTGCGGTTTCCGGACTATGCGCTGCTGCCTAGCTGTGTGGGCGCCAATCATCTGACAGCGCACATGGCGATGCGGGCCCCCCAGTAGAGGCAATGGTTCGCGATTTTCCCGCGCTTGCGGGTGAGGAAATGAAATGACATGGGTGTGGGTCCCCCAGCCATCTTGACCCCGAGGCAATCGCGCAGCACGCTACTCACGGCGCCCAACTTGGCGCACCGTGGTGGTGGCAATGGCTGCTGAATCCTCCGCTCGTCGCCATGTACAGTGCGGCAAGGATTTCGACAAGAACCGATCGAGCCAATCGAAGCCGGGGCGTCACCGCGACTCCGGGTCGGCGAGTTTGGCGGCCAAAGTGGCTGTGCACGGCCAACCGGTTGGTTCCTCTTGGTGGCGCTGCGGCATCCTTGTGGGTGGGGCGCTTGGCTTTTTTGCACCCGCCTGCCAAGGCGAACGCTCTCAGTCTACGCCACTTATACAAACAACTTCCGACATCTATGAACCACACTCGACCATTATTCCACCGCGCTCTAGAACCAAAGGTCAGCCGATCAGTCGCGGCGCCGATGCGGCTGCGGCAGGTCTCGCGCCAATCGCCAAACCAGGCGGCGAGTCCGGCGCTGCGCCTGAAGTTGCACCGTCCCCGAATGAGCCAACCTTCGTCCCAAAGCGAATTCGGAAGGTTTTGGACTCCACGGCGGCACAAGAGCATCCCGCTCTGCAGGAGGCTCTGCCGAGAGATGCCGTGTCCGCGCTTCGCTCTACGCGCGTGCCGGTACTACTGCCTGCTGACTATTATTTTCATACCAACATGTTTCCGGTGGGTCACCCTGACTGGTACTCGACAACAAGCACCTACGCAGGGATGACGGTGGTAGTCCAGGGGGACCGAGTGGCGACCCTCGACCCAGAGGCAGCGCCTGCCGGCTGGCGTGCACCTACCTGGCGCGCGCCACTGGTCACGCACAACGAGGGCATCGTCGAAGCGACATTCCTCGCCTGGGGGGCCAGCTACGTCGTGTCGATCGAGTGCGCAGACCCAGCGAGCGATCCGCGCTGTACCGGAGATGGCGCGGTCCTGAATATGGTTCAAATGTTACGCCGCTGGCCAGGTCAAGCCCGGGAGATGCCATGAGCTACCGCGCTGCCCGGTCTTGGACCTGGATTCCCATATTTCTTTTGACAGCACTGGAGGTTCTGGCTGGGTCCCCCTCCCTCTCCTGGGCTTTCACGTTCCAACCGGCAGGCGTACTGGCACCGGGCTCAGGTACAGGGCTCAAGACCTCCAAAGTCTATGCGCCCAACATCCGCTACCCCATTGAAAAAGCGCCTTCGTTTCCCAACTCCCAGGTGTGGGGCGTGGGCGGGTCTCAAGGCCCCAAGGGGAGCCAATGCGACGCCAAGAACTTCAGCTATCCGTGGTGGGATAACTATTGCGAGACTAGGACTTGGTCAATGCCGCTGTGTCCGTCGGGCAAAGGCCACCAGGGCCAGGACATCCGCGGAGGCAGCTGCGCCAACAAGACTTGGTGGGCCGTGGCCACAGAAGACGGCACCATCACCAGCATCGGCACCTACTCGGTCTACCTCAAAGGCAGCAGTGGCACGCTTTTCCGCTACTTGCACATGGACCCGCCATCGCTAGCGGTCAAACTGGGCCAAAAAGTCTCCAAGGGCCAAAAGATGGGCTTGGTCAGCAATGCGTTTGGTGGCACCCCGACCTCGGTCCACCTGCACTTTGACGTCGAGCAGTATGTGGCAGGGATCGGCACCGTATTCGTGTCGCCCTACAACTCCCTAGTCCAAAGCTACCAGCAACTGGTCACGCCAACGGACCCGTGTGCCACAAAGAACTGCGACGACAGCGAAGTCTGCACCAAAGACATCTGTGCCGGCGGGGTATGCAGCCACACGGCCAGCAGCGGGGCCTGCAGCGACGGCAATGCCTGCACGCTACAGGACTCTTGTGCCAACAGCCAGTGCCAGCCGGGCCCTCCCAAGCCCTGCGACGATGGCAACCCCTGCACCAGCGATAGCTGCAGCAACGGCAATTGCGCCTTCGCCCCCAACACCAACCTCTGCGACGATGGCAATGCCTGCACCACCAAGGACGCCTGCAGTGGCGGTGCCTGTCAACCAGGTCAGGCGAAGGACTGCAGCGACAGCGTGGCGTGTACTCAGGACACCTGCAGCGGCGGGACCTGCAGCCACGCCCCCAAATCAGGAACGTGCGACGACGGCGACCCTTGCACAGCCGACAGTTGTGACGCCACCGGCTGTCTGCACGTCAAGAACGGCTGCGACGACGGCAACGGCTGTACCGCAGATGCCTGCAACAACGCGTCCTGCAGCCACGCGCCCAAAGCTGGACCTTGCGACGACGGAAGCGCCTGCACCATTGCCGATGCGTGCGTAGCTGGCAAATGCGCGGGGGCGCCCAAGCAGTGCGAAGACGAAAACCCTTGCACGCTAGATGCTTGCATCCAGGGTAGCTGCACCTATCAGCCCGTGGCTGCCACCTGTGACGACGGTGATGGCTGCACATCTGGGGACTACTGCGCGCTTGGCAAGTGCATGGCCGGCGCCCCGGCAGCGTGCGACGACGGACTGGACTGCACTCAGGACGGCTGCGTCGACGGCCAGTGCCAACATGAGGGTCAGGTCCAGGCAGAGGTCCGCAACTGCCTAGACGCTACGACGATCGAGCTCTACGACATCTGCGGCGCTGGGCCGACCTTGATCGAGTGCCCGACCGAAAGTCCTTGCGCCAGCGGCACCTGCGGAGGGGTCCCCCCTCAGGATCCCGACGCCAGCGGCGCTGACGTGGCAAGCGGGATCGACGTGGACGACGGCAGCGGCACGGTCCCCTTGCCCACGAGCCCCCAGGCCACCCCAAGCGGCTGCCGGGCGTCGGTAGGCGGCGACTCCCGCGCGAGTTCGGAAAGCGTCGGACTGGTGCTGGGGCTCTTGAGCCTGGTGGCTGCGACGCTGCTGCGCCGCCGGGCGGGCGGGCGAGATCGCGGCTACAGGTAGTCGGTGTAGCCCTTTTCGCCTGGGGTGTAGAAAGTGCTGAAGTCCGGCGGGATGAGGTCGCTACCGCTCTGCAGCTTGGCCACCAGTGTAGGGTTGCTGATAAACGGCCGCCCAAAGGCCACCAGGTCGGCGCGACCCGCCTGCAAGTCGGCCTCCGCGCGAGCGGCGTCGTAGCCACCCGATAGGATCAGCGTGCCAGAAAACGCCTTGCGAATTGCTTCTTTGACGACAGCAGGCACCACCGGAGCGCCCATCGAGCTGTGGTCGACCAGGTGGATGTAGGCCAGGCCGATCTCCTGCATCTGCTGGGCTAGCTGCTCGAATTGCGCGTCGAGTTCAGGGTGAATCGCCATGCCATTGAACACGCCGTAGGGCGAAAAGCGGATGCCTACCTTGTCGCCGCCCACAGCCTGCACCACCGCTCGCGCCACATCGACGGCAAACTTGTTGCGGTTCTGCACCGAACCACCGTAGACGTCCGCCCGCTGGTTGGAGGCAGGGTTCAGGAACTGGTCAATCAGGTAGCCGTTGGCGCCGTGCAACTCCACGCCGTCAAAGCCCGCCGAAATCGCCAGCTTGGCGCTGTCAACGTAGCTCTGCGCTGCGTGGTCGATGTCGGCTTGGGTCATGGCCACTGGCACTGGGTAGTCCTGCATCTGAGCTTGGTCGGTCCAGATCTTACCGTCCAACACCAGGGCGGAAGGGGCCACTGCGCGCGCGCCTTCGGGCAGATTGAGCGGGTGCGAAGCGCGACCGGTGTGCATCAACTGCATGAAAATCCGCGCACCCTGCTGGTGAACGGCAGGGGGGACCCTCGCCCAACCCTTTGCTTGTGCTGCGGAAAAGCAGCCAGGGATGCGCGAATAGCCAAGACCATCGGCATTGGGGGCGACGCCCTCTGTGACGATGAGCCCGGTGCCGGCGCGTTGGCTGTAGTAGGTGACCATCAGGTCGTTGGGAATGTTGCCGGTGGCGCGGTTGCGGGTCATGGGCGCCATCACCACCCGATTGGCCAACCCAAGCGGGCCGAGCTGGTAGGCAGAAAAGAGCTTGGTCATGGTAGAGACGTCCTTTATCGTTGGGCGGATTTATCGTTGGGCGGAAACTGCACACGACACACCGGCGTCATGCCCACGGCCCCCGCCAAGCTAGCCCGCAGCAAAGGCGGCACAAGGCGGCGCCGACGCAACGCACTGTTTCCCCACTTCAGTCAATCGGCGACTGATTTGCAGCAGCGTCGCTACAAGCCAAGTCTTCGTCGGTGCAGACCTGGACGCCGCGCTGGCGCAAGAGGGCTGCGAACACGCCATCGCCTTGGCGAAATTGGCCGTCGATGGCGGTCTGGCCACAGCCGCAAGAAGGCGACCGCGCCTTGAGGACGGCGGCGACCGCCCCCCGCCCCAGGTCGGCGGCGCGGACGGCTCCTGCCACAAAGGCGGCCGTTAGGTCAGCGCCGTCGCTGCAGCGCGCCACCCTGGCCTGTCCGGCCAGCACGGCCGCTCCGTCACCGCCGCGCAGCTCGGCTGCGGGACGCGGGGTGCCAAGGTCGGCCAATTGCTCAGGGCAGACAAGGACACACTGATGACCACTGGCCTGCCACAGCTCCACCTGCGCCGCCACCTGCGCCGACGGCTTGCTGCGCCCATCATAGCGGCAAGCCACGCCGAGCAGGCAGGCTGAGACAAGGTAGCTGGCCATCGCGGTCTCCAAAAGCAGTGCGCCAGTGCAGCGTAGCCAGCGCGGCCCGTGCTGCCAAGAGAGCGGCAACAACCGAGCCCCCGGCAACGAACTCTGGCCCAAGCCCAAGCGGCGATTGGCGCGCAGGCCCGCGGCATGCCATGATCCAAGCTCAGAATCCACCGCGTGGATTTTTCCGGGTCGTCGAATTGGGATGCGCACAGTCTGCGGCTCGCGGTTGCTCGACAGAGCGGCGCGGGGACTGGACCAGGGCCCCCAGGCCTAGAAACTCGTCCAGTCTGCGAGTTTTCCGGGGAGCGAAAGCGCAGAGGTGCGCCCAAGGCGGCGAATCCAGGATGCATGGAGGTCTTGTGAGCGCCCCTGTCGAACCCACGCAGACCCCAGCGACCGCCGGCGCGGATGACCCGAACGCGACCCGAGTCCAGGGCTTTCGCCAAACCAATCAGCTCAGCGATGCCGATCAGATCGAGCTGGCCCGGCGCCTGGCCGAAGAGCCGCCAGAGGACGCAGCGGGCCTGCACGGCGCGCCGGCGGAAAGCAACCAGGCGATCACTGCCATGGATGCCGGCAGGGGCATGCATTCGGCGTCGTCTCTCTCTGCCCCCTCTCTCTCTGCCCTGACCCAGGATGACGGCGGCCTGGCCCGCGAACACTCTGGCAGATTTGTAGAAATCGGCGAGCTGGGGCGCGGCGGCATGGGCTTGGTGCTGGCTGCCCACGACACGGGGCTGCAGCGCGACGTGGCCCTCAAGGTGCTGCAGCCCGAGCTGCGCGACCGCCAGGAATTTGTGTCCGCCCTGCGACGCGAAGCGCAGATTCTGGGCAGTCTAGAACACCCAAGCATCCTGCCGATCTATGAGCTGGGGCTGCGACCAGATGGCCAGACCTATTACACCATGCGGCGCATGACCGGCCGGACGCTGGGCGGTGTGCTGCGCGCCCTGCAGCTGGGTGACCCGGCGGCAAGCCAAGAGTGGCAGCTGCGGCGGCTCGTCCAGGTGTTCATCCAGATCGCCCAGGGCATGACCCACGCCCACGGCCGCGGCATCGTCCACCGCGACCTCAAGCCAGACAACGTGTTGCTGGGCGAGCTGGGCGAAGTGCAGATCTGCGATTGGGGCGTGGCCAAGCGGCTGGACCGCGAACCTTCGGACACCGGGGTGGTGATTGGCACGCCGGCCTATATGGCGCCAGAACAGGCGTCTGGACGGGATCACGAGGTCCACGCCACCGCCGATATCTACGCCCTGGGGGTGATGCTCTACGAAGTGCTGACCCTGCGCCGCCCCTATGGCGGAGAGAACAGCCAGCAGCAGCTTGAGGCTTGCCAGAACGTGGTACCGCTGCCGCCATCGGCCGTGGCCCGCGACCGCCATGTGCCGCCAGACCTTGAGGTACTGTGCCTGCAGATGCTGGAGAAAAAGCGCGAGCGCCGGCCACAGACCATGCGCGATGTCTATGAGGGTCTGCAGGCTTTTCTGGCGGGCGACCTGCAGCGGCAGCGGCTGCTGGAGCGCGCCGAGCAGAGCTACCAGAAGGGCCTGGAAGTCCTGACCCAGGCTGAGACCCTGCGCACCGAGCGCGAGTTTGTGGTCCAAGAGCTGGACATGCTAATTCGCGAAGTCAGGCCTTGGCACCCCCAGAGCAAGAAACAGCATCTGCTGGTGGTTCGCCAACACGCCGACCTGCTGGATGTCCTTTACTCGCAAGCATTTTCTACCGCCGTGGAGCAGCTGCGCCAGGCCATTGACCAGGGAGAGGGCCATGCGGCCGCCCGGCAGCGGCTGGTGGACCTGTATTGGCAGCGCCACGACGAAGCCGCCAACGAGGGCGACAACGCCACCAAGCTGTTTTTTGCCCGCCAGGCACATGAGCTGGAGGTCGCAGCGTCGATCAGCTCGGTCCAGGCGGCCAGCTTGCGCAATCCAGGCCCAGAGTCGCCATCGCGGCGCGGGGTAGTGCACATCCGCAGCCAGCCACAAGGGGCGCTGGTCTACGCCGTCCCCTTTGACGAGGTGCGCGACAACCTAGAAAAGCCGGCTGCGCAATACGAACTGGGGCACGCGCCAATCACCGGGGCCGAGCTGCCGGTGGGGCCGTACATGCTGCTGGCGCGGCTAGACGGGCACCGCGACGCCATGGCCACGGTCTATCTGCGCGAGTACAATCGCGATATCTTGCTGTTGTGCCACCCGTGGTCTAGCGATCTGCCGCGCACCGGCCGCGAAGTCGAGCTGCGGCGCCTGTGGCAGCTGCTGGACGACGCGGAAGTGCTCGCCGAGCCGCGGGTGTGCCTGGTGTCTGGGTCGCTGGGCATGGGCAAGAATGCGCTGCTCGACGCCTTTCGCGGCCAGGTCGAACTGCACCCGACCAAGCTGTATTTCTTAATGGAAGTGACGTGCTCCAAGCTCAGACGCGACTTGCCCTATGCGGCGGTGGTCGATCTGGTCCGGCTGCGGGCCGGCATTCTGCAGAGCGACACCGCCGAGCAGACCCGTAGCAAAGTGCGGCGCATGGTCAGCTACGCATTTGCCCGCCTGGGGCGGCAGACTCTGACCCCAGAGCGCCAGGAGCAGGCCGACCAAGTGGCCGAAGTCATTGCTTCGCTGCCAGCTTTTGACATCGTAGAGCCCGGGCGGATGGGGCTGCGCACCCGCGGTTCTAGCGATCGCAAGGGTTTTACAGAGGCGCTGGCCTCCTACTTCCAAGCCGTGGCGGTGACCACGCCAGTGCTGCTGCTGATCCGCAACACCCAGCACATGGACCCGTGCAGCTTGGCCTTTTTCCGCGAGCTGTTCAGCACCCTGCAGGGCGCGCCGATTCTGACCGTGGCCAGCACCACCGAAGGCGATGACGTGGCGCAGCACCAGGGCCAGTTTGGCCGCCACAGCCTGCCGCACCAGCTGGCGCTGCATGTCGACGAGCACCTCAACCTGGGCGCCCTCTCTGACACCGCTGTGCAGACCCTGACCCGCGAGATGCTGGGCGCCCCTGCGGACCCCGAGCTGATGGGCTGGATCCAGCAGAATGCCTTGGGTAATCCGTTCTTGGCGGGCGAGCTGGTGCAGCTGCTGGCGCGGCGCGAGGCGATCGTCGTCGAAGAGGGGCAGTGGCGGATGGTCGACCAGACCCTGTCTGCGCTGATCCGGCCGGGCGACGTCCGCGCGGTCATCGCCTTGCTCATTGACACCCTACCCGAGCATGCCCGCGAGGCGCTGTCGGTCGCGGTGGCGATCGGCTCTGAGTTCTGGGCCGGCGCCCTGCGCAGCTTGGGGGTCCCCAAACTGGACAGCGCGCTAGATCTGCTGGTGCAGCATGGCTTTATCTTGCGCAATGCTTCTTCGCGCTACGCCCACGATCGCGAGTACCGGCTGGCCTCCTCTCTGCGCTGGCGGGTGGCCTATGACCTGCTGAGCGTCGACCATCGGCGCCGGTTGCACCGCAAGATTGCCAGCTGGATCGCCAGCCAAGGGCGCACCGACCTGGAAGAGGGCCTGCTGCTGGCTCACCATCTGCGCATGGGCGGCCAGTCTGAGGAAGCAGCCCTGCTGTACGCCCGCATCGCCAAGGGTGCGCTGGCCGTAGGAGCTGACGAAGAGGCCGAGCGGCTGTGGACCCACGCCTACGTGTTGTCGTCGAGCCCAGAAATGCAGGCGCAGGTCGAGCAGCAGCTGTGGAAGATGCAGGCCAATCCGCGCCGCGACCCCTGACCGCGGCCAGAAGACAGCCGGTTATCAGGGCACAAGCCAATAGTTTCAAAGATCAAGAGAATGCTTGCACACAGGCTGTGATCGGTTACAGTCCCAGGGCATGGGAATGACGCTGCCAGCCATCCTCAGCTTCTTGTTCGCCCTTGGCCCTGCTGCCGGGGCCCCTGCTGCTGCGCCTGCGGAACTGACGCGGGCCCTGACCGCCGGCGGCGGCACCTACCCTGACCCGGCAGTGATGCTGCCTGAATTGACTTGGGTTCTGCCCGAAGAGGCAGAGCAGGCCTGGCGCAAAGTCAAGCACTTGGTCAGCCCGGCGGCCCAGGCGGCTGCGATTCGCCGCGGCGGCATCGAGCAACTGGCTTGCCGCGATCTGATTGACTTCAAAGAGGTCGCCAAGCGCGCCGGCGCCGACTTCCAGTTTCGCGACGCCTTTCGCGGCCGGTCGTGGGCCCGCCCAGCCCTGGCGCGACTGCTGGTGCGGTCGCTTGACCGGTTCCGCCAAGAGTACCCCCAAGCGGCTCTGTCGGTCGGAGACATTGCCCAGCCCGGCTGCGGCCAGGTCGCCTATGGCACGCTAGTGCAGCAGTGGCGCGCCGACCCCGCCGATGAGGCCGCCAGCCAAGCCCACCAGCGGCTGCGCCAGAGCGTGCGGCGGGTGTTGGGCGAGCCTACTGTGGTCGAGGAGGCGCTCGCCCGCGACTTCCCCCTAGAAGCAGACCGGTTCACCAGCCCGGCTACCCCTATCCTCATCGAACGGCGGGTCCTGGGCCACAGCGGCTGGGACGCCGAGACCGACCAGCCCGCCCTGCTGCGCACCGCCACCCGCCGCTTTGCCCGCGACCCCTTGCCGAGCAAGCCCAAGCGCGCCCAGCGCCAGGTGGCCAAAATGCTCAAGATGGTCAAGAAACTGCTAGAGGATGGCGAGCTCGTCCGCCACGAACTGGCGCGCAGCTGGGATCCTGTAGCGGGAGTCGAGCGCTCAGCCATGGTGCAGCACCGCGTGGACCGCGACCGCGGCCGGCAGCTACTGGTGGTAGCCACCCGCCCGCAGCTTGGCCAGTTGGACCTCAGCCAGGTGGCAGAGCTGCGAATTGCCGCGTGGCGACCCGGCAAACCTGAGAGTTTTCGCGGCGAGACCCGCTGGCGCCCGCTGCGCGACTTGAGCGGAGCCATTACCGGCTGGGACCGCTGGCAGATGCTCTCCGAGGCCGGCCACGTCAGCCACGACAGCGGCCGCGATGCCGATATCTCGTTTGTCACCATCAACAACCAGGGCCTGCACAAGGTGCGCCTGCGGCCGATGGATGTAACCGCTACTTGGCGCTGGCTGCAGATTCTGGACGAAACGGCCCGCGAGCTGGGCACGCCGGTCGAGCAGGTCCTGGTCGGCAAGAAGGTTCGGGCGTGGCTGGCGCGCAAGCTGCCGCGCGAGGCCAAGGACAGCGACCTGTGGCGGCACACCGTACAGATGGTGCCCGGCCACGACGCGCATCACCACCTGCGCCTGGCACCGCCGACCGCCAGCGATGACGCCCAGGCCCTGGCCGAGCTGCGCGGCGCACCCGCCAACACCGCCAGCCGCTGACCTTGGCGATGGAGCCCCCCGTGTCACGCCATCCTCCGTCTGACTCGCCGCTGGTCCGTCAGCCCCCTTTGCTGGGTGCATCCGCTTGCCTGGCCCTGGCCGCCGCCTTGGCCCTGGCCGCGTGTGGGAAGGGGGACCCTCCCCAAACACCTCAACCACAAACAGGAATTCCGGAAGCGCAGCGAGAAAATTCGCCCAAGGCGCCCGCCCCCGCCGCCCAGGCTGCCGGCGGCCCGGCTCAGACGCAGCCTCAGCTGGCAGAGGAGCCGATGGCGCTGCCGGCCGGCCAGACGCTCAGCGACCTACTTCCAGCAATTCCAGTGCTGCTGCAGAGAGTTGGCGGAGGGTCCCCCTCCTCCGCGCCCCCCGAGCACAGCTGCGCGGACAGCGAGCCAGCGGGCTATGACCTGGTCAAGCAGGTCACCTTGACCCTGCCGCCGGCTGCCGCGGGCCAGCCGAGCCAGGCGCTGTCGGTGTGCCTGTTCCAGCAGTTCCAGGCCGACCGTGCCGACAAGATCACCAGCAGTGGCCGCGTCTACCAGTTGTTGGCGGTGCAGGCCGACGGGTCGAGCATTGCCGGCGACCTGCCAGAGCTGGCGCGGCCGCCCAAGCGGCTGCCCCCAGAGCGGGTGCGAGGCGGCCACGAGGCGACGGGCTGGGCGGCCCTGGTGGCTTCTGGCGATGCCGAGATGCCCGTGCTGGCCGTTGCCACAGCGCGCTTCTACGACGGCCCCCTTGGCGAAGAAGTGCACTTTATCCGCCAGGCCAAGGTGCTGCGGCGCCAGGGCGCGGGCTGGGCGTGGCTGCCGCTGGTAGAGCGGGCGTTTTCCGTCACCGACTGGGACCACCTGCAGGCGCTGTGCGCCGGAAAGGCTGACGCTTGCGACGCCGATCGAGCTGCAGGCGCACTGCAGGTCGCCTGCGACAAAGTAGAAGCCGCAGAAGCCACCAGAGAAGAGGGCCGGCTAGCGCGGCTGGCGACGCGCAAGAAGCGCTTGGCCGGTGGCGGCGGCGGCAATGCGGATCTCGACCCCGATCCCCAGTCGCTGTGGCTGCGCGATGCCATGGCGGCCGTGCGCAAAGGCGAGCACGCCAAGGCGGTCGAGCTGGCCCTCAAGGTCGATGCGATGTGCGGTGAATCGGCGGCAGAGGCTCATGCGTTGATTCGGGAGTCGTTGGCGGCGGCGCAGCTAGAAGCTGTCAAGTCGCAGCCTGCGCAGTCGCTGGTTGAGCTGTGCGAGCCCCTGGCTGACAAGCCCGCGCCCAAGCGACCGCGACAGGACAAGGCTGCCAAGCCGCCAGTGCGGCCCGCCAAGCCCAACCCGTAGGCCAGGACCGCTCAAAGGACTGCCATGAAGCGCTGCAACCTCGACAACCGCCTGCCAAAAATCCGCTTGGCGCTCTTGGGCCTTGCGGCGCTGCGAAGGGCCGGAATTGCGGCAGCCCTGATCGCGGCCGCGGGCTGCGAAGAAGGGCCCAAGTCGAGCACCCCCGTCAGCCCCGGCGCAACGGCCGCTGCGACAGCCACGCCCCTGGAAGAAGGCCCCGTAGAGGCCAACCTGGTCTTTCAGGCACCCGAGCCGTCAACGCCAAAGCCAAAGGCGCCCAAGCCCACCAAGCCAGAGCCGGCCAAACCCGCGGCGCCCAAGCCAGAACCTGCCAAGCCTGAGCCGCCGAAACCTGAGCCACCCAAGCCTGAGCCGCCCAAGCCCGAGCCGCCCAAGAAGATTGACGTGCCAGTGGGCAACCCCACCACCGGGCTTGGCGCTGGGACCGGCAAGCCAACGCCCCCGGTGCAGGCGCGCAATCCCCTGCCGGCGGGCAATTTTGACCCCACCGCCGCCACCGCCTTTCGGACCATTGCGGCGCACACCGGCGGCGGCGTGTACGCAGCGGCCACGGCGGGCGCTTTGCCGGGCCAAATCAACCGGTTGCTGGCGGCTTTCAAAGATGTCCCAGACCTGGATATGGCACTGGTTGTGGACACCACCGGCTCGATGGACGACGACCTGCGGGCCATGCGCGGCGCGGCCAGCTCGATGCTGGGCACGGCGTTTGCGCGGGCCGGCAAGACCCGGGTAGCCGTGGTCTATTACAAAGACAAAACAGCTGATTGCCCGTGGGTCACCCGCATTGAGTCGGGCTTTACCGAAGACAAGGGCGCCATCGCCTCGGCCCTGGCGCGGGCTCAAATCGGCTGCGGCGGCGATGAACCCGAGCACGTTTATGCGGCGATCTACAAGGCGGCCAGCAACCTTGCCTGGCGGCCGGATGCGGTCAAGCTGATGGTCCTGATCGGCGACGCACCGCCGCACGAGGACTACACCGATGTCACCCGCGGCACTGCCATGGGCAAGGCCAAGAGCGTTGGCATTGCGGTCACTACGATTATCGTTGGCAAATAGCGCTGCCCCCGCTCGGACCGGCTGCATTGCCGCGGCGGGCGTGACAAAACCGCGTCTTTGCCGCATCCTACAACGCCGAGGTGCCCATGCCGGCTGTCCATCCCCCCGCATCCCCAGCTGCCGCTGACGTGACCCCAGGCCACGGCGACCTGCCTTTGCCCTACGTCTACGCGGTGTTCTTCTTCTCTGGCTTTGCCGCCTTGGTCTACCAAGTTGTCTGGCAGCGCAGCCTGTTTGCCATCTACGGCGTCAACATCGAGTCGGTGACGATTGTGGTGGCCGCGTTCATGCTGGGCCTAGGCCTGGGGTCCACGGGTGGCGGCGCCCTGTCTGCCCGCCCCAATGCCCCGCTGCTGCGCTGGTTTGCGGCGGTAGAGCTGAGCATTGGCCTGTACGGACTTGCCAGCTTGCACCTGTTTCGCTGGGTCGGCGGCCTGACGGCGGGCGCCAGCGGCATCGCCACCTTTGCCCTGACGTTTGCCTTGGTGCTGGTCCCCACTTCGCTGATGGGCGCCACGCTGCCGCTGCTGGTGGCCCACGCGGTCAAGCGCTCTGGCAACGTGGGCAAGTCCGTGGGCATGCTCTACTTCACCAATACCCTGGGCTCAGCAGTGGCCAGCTTTGCGGCGGCGGTGGTGCTGCTTGGCAAGCTCGGCCAGACCCGGACCGTCTACGTGGCGGCGCTGGCCAACTTTGGCGTGGCAGGAGCGGTGTGGTGGCTCGACCGGCGCGCGCGGCTGCAGCCCCCCGCGGCGTCGCACCTTGGTTCTGCTGCTGAGCCGGAGGTCCCATGAGCCTGGCCCTGGCTGCCCTGGTGGCGGCGTGTTCGGGCTTTTTGGCCCTGTCTTCTGAGATCCTGTGGTACCGCCTGATCTCTTTCTTGAGCGGCGGCACCTCGGCAGCTTTTGGCGTGCTGCTGGCCGCCTACCTGCTGGGTCTGGCCTTTGGCTCGCTGTGGGTGCGCCGCGCTTGCCCCGATGGCCAGCCGACGCCGGGCCAGCTGCGGATGCCGGCGATCTTGGCGCTGCTGGCGGCCGTGGCCTCCTGGGCGGTGGTGCCGGTGGCCGCGCAGCTGGTGACGACCCTGCCCTGGCCGCTGCTGCTGCCGTTGATTGCGCTGGCGGCCGGTTTGCAGGGGGCGATTCTGCCGCTGGCGGCCCACTTTGGCATCGCGCCAGACAGCAAGGCGGGTGCGCGCCTGTCTTGGGTCTACCTGGCCAACATCATCGGCTCGACCCTGGGGTCGCTAATTACTGGTTTTCTGTTGCTCGACGTCATGACGCTGGCTGAGGTGACCACGCTACTGGCCCTGCTGGGCTGCGCCCTGGCGCTGGGGCTGGCCTGGGCGGTGCCGGGTGTCCAGCGCGGCGGAGTGACGGCGGCGGCGCTGCTGACCGCTGTGGCGGTGCTGGCCCTGCACGGCCCGGCCTTTGCCCAGCTGTGGGAGCGCCTCCAGCTCAAAACCCAGTTCAAGGGCCAGCACTTTGCCCACGTCATCGAGACCCGCTCTGGCGTCATCACCGTCAATGACAACGGCGGCATCTACGGCGGCGGCGTATATGACGGGGTGTTCCACATCGACCTGGTAGACGACCGCAACCGCGTGCTTCGCCCCTTTTTGGTGGCGGCGATGCACCCGCAGCCCAAGCGGATCCTGGTGATTGGCCTGGCCTCTGGCTCGTGGACGCAGGTGCTGGCCAACCTGCCAGGCGTAGAGCAGGTGGTGGCCATTGAGATCAACCCTGGCTACCTGGACCTGATTGGCAGGTATCCGCTGGTCCAGTCGCTGCTCACCAATCCCAAGGTGCAGATCATCGTCGACGACGGCCGCCGCTGGCTGGAAGCCCATCCCGACCAGAAGTTTGACGTGATCGTCCAAAACACCAGCTTCCACTGGCGCGGTCATGCAACTAATCTGTTAAGCATCGAATACTTGCAAGCCGTCGCCCACCACATGAACCGCGGCGGCCTGAACATCTGGAACACCACCGACTCGATTCACGCCCAGAAAGCCGGTTGCGTCGCCTACCCGCACGCGCTGCGCTTTGACAATCACATGGCCGGCAGCGATCAGCCAATTGTGCTGGACGGCAAGCGCTTTACCGACAGTGTGCTGGCCATGCGCATCGACGGAAAGCCGGTCTTGGACCTGACTCAGCCCAGCCACGCCAAGCGCCTGAGCGAGCTGCAAGAGCTCATTGCCAAGATGCCGCAGGGGCGCACTGCCTACTTTGAGATGTGCCCGTCTGTGCTGGAGAAATGCAAGGACGGCCCGCCGGTGACAGAGGACAACATGGTCAGCGAATTTGCTCGGCCATGGTGGGCTATCCCGGACTAGCGCCACATGCCCAATCTTCCAATGTTTCTTCGATCACTCTACGCTGCGGCGCGGCCTAGCTGGCGGCTGCTGCTGTTGGTGGCGATGGCGTGGGCGTGGCGGCTGGCGATGGTCGATGCGCGCCTCGACTGGCCCACTACCCCCTCTACCCGCTTGGACCTGCTGCGCGGGCTGCTGTGGGACGCGGCGCTGTGGACGGCGCTGCTGTGGCTGACGGGGGCGCTGGGCCTGGTGCGCGCCGGCCATGCCAGGGCCCCTGCCTCGCCAGGCGTGGCGCGCTGGTTCGCTGCCGTGGGCCTGCTGCCGCTGCTGGCCTGGGCAGTGCTGTGCGTGCCGCTGCGCGCGCTGGACTACGGTCACTGCTACATGGCGCGCGCCCACTTCTCCGCCGAGTCCTTTGTCTACCTGCAAGGCGGCTTTGGCGCCGTCTGGTTTGCGCCGCGCACGATGGTGCTGACCGCGGTGATGCTGGCGCTGATGGCGCTGCACGCCCGCTTGCTTCTGGGCGAATACAGGAGGGGGACCCTCCTACAACAGCATCACATCGATGGTGAATTTCCGTTCAGACGCCAGGTGGCGCTGGTGCTGGCGCTGCTGGGGCTGGCCGCCGGAGGGCGAGCGGTGGCGGGGCAGCTGCGCACGCCTCCCCATCCGTTTGCCCACAACATCCAGCCAGAGATCAACCTGATCCAGCAGTTCTTGGCCTACCGCCAGGCGCCGCCGCCGCCCAAGGAATTGGCGCGGGTGCCGCAAGAGCGTTGGCAGCGCTGGCAGCGCTTTGGCCTGGTGCCGCCAGGGGCCCGCGCGCAGGCCGAGTATCCGCTGTGGACAGAGCGCCTGGCCGAGCCGCCGCTGACCCTGCCGCTGCGCCCAGGCGCCCCTGCCCGGCCCAACGTGGTGCTAACGCTCATGGAGTCCACCAGCAGCGTGTTTTCTTTTGCGCTGTCGGGCCATTTCCAGGGCCTGACGCCGCAGCTGGACCGGCTGACCCAACAGATGACCGTGGTCGACGGCTACTTCAACACCACCAGCCCGACGATCGCCGGCACCGTGGCGTCGCTGTGCTCAGTCTTCCCCTCGACCCATCCGGCCGACTTGGGCACGCGCAAGGCCGACGAGCAGGTCGCCAAGCTATCTTGCCTGCCGGCGATCCTGGCCGCAGAGGGCTACCGCGTCGTCTATGTGGGCGGCGGCGACACCCGGCAGGCGGGCACAGACGTCTTCTTGCGCAACAACGGCTTCTCAGAGGTGCACGCCGCCGGCGAGATCGCCAAGCGCTTTCCCGGCAGCCCGACCACAGTGATGGGCCTGCGCGACGACGTGGTGGTAGCCTATGCCATCGAGCAGATCCAGCGCCTGGAAGAGCTGCGGAGCCAGGACCAGCGCCCCTACCTGCTGCTGATTGCCACGCTGGATGCCCACGAGCCGGGCCTGGCGCCCGCCGCAGTGACCTTGCCGCAACAGCCGAGCCTGGCGGTGGCGGGCGTGCCAGACGATAGCGACTCTCGCCAACAACTGGCCGCCTACTATTGGGCCGACCAGCAAATCGGCAAGCTCGCGGACTGCCTGCTGGCCCCAGGGAGGCGCGAGCAGACGCTGTGGCTGCTGACCTCGGACCACGCGCCGTTTCGCACCAAGGCCAACCAGGCGCTTTTTGAAGATAAGTCGCAGGGTTGGTCTTTCAACAAGATGCCGCTGCTGATTCACGACCCCCTCCACCAGCTGCCAGCGCGGCTGCAGGTGCTCTCTGGCAGCCTGGACATCGCGCCAACGCTGCTGCACCTGCTGGGCCAGGTCGACCACCCCAACGCCATGCTTGGCGCCAGTATTTTCGGCCGGCGCCCGCAGCTGCCGTGGCTGGTGGGGCGGGTGGGCACGCGCTCGGCTTGGCTGCACACGCCCACGGCCAACCGCGAGCTACCCACCGGGCTATTGCGCGATCTTTGCCAGCAGAAGCAAGAACTTGCCATCGCGCCGGACCTGCCCAATGCCTGCGACGTCAGCGAGTGGCTCGACTGGCAGGACCAGCTGTGGCAGACGCGGCGCTGGCGGCCGTAGCGGTTCCGCGGCAAAATGGCAGGCCACCCGCAGGAGCCGGGGCCGAGACGCAATGCAGCTGGGCGCGATTTTTGACATGGACGGCGTGCTGGTCGACTCCAATGACGCGCACTTCCAAGCGTTTCGCCGCATCGGCGCCGACCTGGGCCGCCAGTTCAGCGACGCCGAGCTGCAACAAACCTTTGGCATGCACAACAACCAGATCTTTCCGCTGCTGCTGCAAGAGCCCCTGACGGCCGAGCGGATCCAGCTGCTGGCCGACCAAAAAGAGCATTACTACAGAGAGCTTGCCCGCACCACGCTGCAGCCGATTCCCGGAGCCCTGGCGCTGTTTGCTTCTTTGCACGCGGCCGGGTGGAAGCTGGCGATCGGCTCGTCGGGCCCGTCGCGCAATGTGAATTTGGCCATTGAGGTGCTGGGCATCGGCGCCCACCTGGACGCGGTGGTCACGGG